>CAJXLM010000015.1 GCA_913056175.1 uncultured Opitutia bacterium
CGTTGGGCTTCACCGGTTTCCGTCGGCCTTCGCCTCCGCTTTCCCGGAGAATTTCCCAGTGCCGCGGACTCCGCGGGGCATGGGGTTCGGTCCAACCGGTGTCCGCCCTTCCCGGGATGGTCCCGTGGATGGCCTTTCTCCAGGGTTTTGGACGGTCTGTCCCCCGCAAAACCCCGGAATGGGGGTGGGGGGGCTGGTGGCTAGCGGGGAAAGGGGAAAGGGGAGAGGTGGGGGCGTGGGAGCGCGTTTGTCCGCTATCTTCGGGTCTTTGCTCGTGGGTTCCCGTTGGGCTTCACCGGTTTCCGTCGGCCTTCGCCTCCGCTTTCCCGGAGAATTTCCCAGTGCCGCGGACTCCGCGGGTCATGGGGTTCGGTCAAACCGGTGTCCGCCCTTCCCGGGATGGTCCCGTGGATGGCCTTTCTCCGGGGTTTTCGGACGGTCTGTCCCCGTAGAATGCCGGGACGAGGGGAGGGTGCGCTGGCGGTTGCTGGCGGAGGGGGGCGTGTGGGGTCAGTTGGGGACGATGACGCCGCGGCCGACGAGGCGGCGGTTCTTGAGGTCGTCGATGGCGTCGTTGATTTGCTCGAGGGGGTATTCGGAGGAGTGGAGGTTCACCTTGCCCTCGGCGTTCAGTTCCATGAGCTCGGAGAGTTCGCGGTAGTTGCCGACGAGGCTGCCACACACCGAGATCTCGTTGATGATCATGTGGAGGGTGGGGATACGAAGTTCGCCGCCGTAGCCGATAATGAAGTCGGTACCTCCCTTGCAGAGCATGTTCCAGCCCTGCTGCTCAGCGCCGAGTTCCCCGACGAAGTCGAGGACGACCTGGGCACCCCCGTGGGTGAGGTCGTGGATTTCCTCGACCACGTTGGGCCCGGTCTTGACGGCGTGGGCGGCTCCCAATTCGCGGGCGAGGGAGAGGGCTTCGTCGTTCAGGTCGACGGCGATGATGCGGGCCCCACAGAGTTCCCGGAGGCTCTGGATGGCGATGTGGCCGAGTCCACCGACTCCCATCACCACCACGTACTGTCCCGGCCGCAGGATTTCGGCGGCTCGGCGGGCCGCCCGGTAGGCGGTGATGCCGGCGTCGGCAAGGGGGGCCACGGAGACCGGTGCGACGTTTTCGTTCAGCTTGATGAGGGCGCGCTCCTTGGTGAGGAGATGCTCGGCGAAGCCCCCGTTGCGGCTGAGTCCGGGAAATTCGTTGTGCTCGCAGTACATGTCCTCGCCCTTCCGGCAACCGGTACAGACCCCGCAGGTGACGAGCGGATGGCTGATGACGGCATCCCCGGGCTTGAGGGTGGTCACATGGCTGCCGACTTCCTCGACCCAGCCCGCGTTCTCGTGGCCCATGATGTAGGGGAGGAGGTTGTCCTCGGGATCCATGACCGGTTTCCAGATTCCCTCCATGATATGGAGGTCGGTCCGGCAGAGCCCGGCGGCCCCGACGCGCACGATGACATCATCGGGTCCGGTGATCCGGGGGTCGGGTACGTCCTCGATGCGGAGCTGGACGTTCATGTCCTTGTCGTAGGCGGGGAGAAGGGCAGCTTTCATGGGGTAGGGATCGGGGATTTCTTGTTGGGGTGGGTCAAGCCTGGGCGGGGAAGCGAGCGCGACAAGGTCGGCGTGGGCGGACGGTCGGAGTCCGGTGGGATCCGGAACGGCCGTCGTACCGTCTTCCTGCTTGCATTGGAGGTGCTTCCTCGCAACAAATGCAACTGTAACCGAAGGCTCACCAGTGTCCAGCTTCTGCTTTCCTGGATCGCGGACCGGGCACCCGGTGGTTCTTCGTTAGCCTCTACCCCTTGTCATCCCCTTCGGATCTTCCCCTCGATTCTCTTCTCCCGCAGTGGCGAGCGCAGCGGGCGTCCGGCGTGGGATGGCTCTAACCCAAGCAACACTACCCCCCTATGCGACACTACCCCTCCCGGGCGAAAGCCCTTTGGACCGCCGCCCTGTCGGCCTGTCTTTTCGGGACCGCTGCGGCCAAGGACTACACCGAGTACGGAATCGACGAGGACGTGCCCGGTCCCGGCAGCTACGAGACGATTGACGGCAAGGACTACTCCGGCCGGAAGCTCACCATCATCACTCATGCGGTCCCCGTGATCGGGGAACCGACCGCGCTCCATGCCGAGCAGTTCGAGGAACTGACCGGGGCGGAAGTCGAGGTCGTGCACGTGCCCTTCGGGGATCTCTTCCAGCGGATCATGATTCCCTTCCAGACCGGCCAGCAGGCCTACGATGTCCTGTTCTACGGTTCGCTCTGGCTCGGCGACTATCATCGGTACCTCGCGCCAGTGCCCGAGAAGTACCAGAACTCCTCGGCGATGCAGGGGGTGACGCCCACCTACCGGGACGTGGCCACCTGGGGTGAGGAAATGATCCAGTTCCCCGTCGACGGAGACCGCCACTACCTGAAGTACCGTTCCGACATCTTCGACGATCCGGAGATGCAGGCCCGCTACCTTGAGGACACCGGCGAGGAGCTGCGCGTGCCGCAGACCTGGAGCGAGTACAACGAGGTCGCCCAGTATTTCACCGGCTGGGACTGGGATGGCGACGGCGAGGTCAACTACGGCACCGCCGAGGTCACCAAGCGGGACGACCTCATGTTCTCGGCCTTCATCAGCCGGGCCGCGCCCTTTGCCAAGCATCCCGACGTGCCGGGTGGGTTCTTCTTTGACCTCGAGACCATGGAGCCTCTCATCAACACCCCCGGCTGGGTGCGGGGCCTCGAACTCTTCGTGGAAGCGCAGGAAGCCTTTCCTCCCGGCGGGACCAGCTTCGGACTGGGCGACGAGATCTTCTCCTTCGGTGGCGGCCAGGTGCTGATGAGCTATTCCTGGGACGACGCCTTCATCCAGGCGATGCAGGAGGACAGCCGGATCCGCAATGAAGTGGGCGCGGCGATCCTGCCGGGTGCCTCCGAGGTGTGGAATCGGGAGACCGGCCAGTGGGACCAGCTCTCCGAGCCGAACCGGGTGGCCTACATCACCTGGGGCTGGACCAGCGCGGTGGCCGGGAACAGCCCGAACAAGGACATGGCCTTCGACTACCTCGCCTTCTTCTCGAACCAGGCGAACACCAAGCACGACCTGCAGATCGGCCGCTTCGGGGTGAACCCGTACCGTACCGAGCACTTCGACGCGGACTTCTGGATCGAGGAAATGGGATGGGACGAGGATACCGCGACCACCTACGTCGAAACACTCGAGGCCATTGACTCCAGTGACAACCGCGTCTTCGACCTGCGCGTGCCGGGGGTGGGCCAGTTCATGACCTCCCTCGCGGCGGGGGTGGCGGAGGCTTTGGCCGGCCAGGCCACCCCGCAGGAGGCCCTCGACGGGGTCGCCGAGGAGTGGTCCCGGATCGTCGACCGGATCGGAGAGGACCGGGTCCGGGAAGCCTACTCGACGGTCGTGGCGATCGAGGACGCCCGTTGAGGATCCTCGGCACCTTCCCTTGCTGACTCTTCGCGCGGGGCGGGGACCCGTTCCCCGCCCCGCGCCCTTTTTCCCCCGCTCGCCTCTCCCTCTCCCGCGCGGAGTCCATGTACCGGCAGAAGTACCTGTTCCTGATCCCGGGTCTCCTCACGCTCGTTGCGATCATCGTCTTCCCGCTGCTGTTCACCATCCGGGTGAGCTTCTCCAGCTGGGACGTGATCCAGCCCGGCCTGGACTGGATCGGCGGGGAGAATTACGCGCGCCTTTGGGAGGACGAACGCTACTGGGAGGCGCTGCTCCGCCTCGCGGGCATGGCCGGGGGCACTGTCCTCGTCCAGTACGTCCTTGGCTTCGGGCTGGCCCTGCTCGTCTGGCGGGAAGTGCTCCTCAAGCGTTTCTTCCGCGTCCTTTTCCTCATCCCCATGATGACCACGCCCGTGGTCATGTCGGTTATCTGGCGGACCATTTTCCACGAGTCGCTCGGCCCGGTGAACGACCTCCTCCAGCGGGCGGGCCTGGAGGCGCTCCCGTGGATCTCGAGCGCCGGCCTCGCCTTCACCAGCGTGATGATCGTGGAGATCTGGCAGTGGACACCGTTCATGTTCCTCCTCCTGCTGGCCGGTCTCCTCTCGCTCCCCGAGGAGCCCTATCTCGCCGCGCGCATCGATGGGGCCGGGCCCTTCCGCACCTTTTTCCGGGTGACCTTCCCGCGGATGGCGGCGATCTCCGTCGGGGCCATCCTCATCCGCCTCATCGAGGCCTCCAAGATCATGGAGACCGTCTACGTGCTGACTTCCGGCGGGCCTGGCACGGCCACGGAAACCTCCAGCTACTACATCTACATCCGGGGACTGCGGGACTTCCAGCTGGGCTACGCCGCCTCTCTCTCCCTCATCTACCTCATCATCATGATCGTCAGCCTCACCCTCATCGGGAAGGGGCTCACCCGGATTTTCGTGAAGGACCAAGCATGAGAACGCTCTACCTCGCCCTCAAGTACCTCGCGATCCTGCTTTGGTCCTCGTTCGTCGTGTTTCCCTTCCTCTGGGCCCTGAGCACCTCCTTCAAGACTGCGAACGGAGTGACCTCGGGGGCCACCTACCTGCCCTGGGTGGACTACGAGCCCAGCCTGCTCGGTTGGGAATCCCTGTTCGGGGGTGCCGGTGGCATCAACATCTTCGGGCCCTACCTGAACAGCGTGATCGTCACGGTGTCGGCCTCCGTGGTCAGCCTCGTGCTCGGCACCCTTGCCGCCTACGGGCTCTCCCGCTTCCGGTTCCGGGCCGGTTTCGTGAAGAACGGCGACATCACCTTCTTCTTCATCTCCCAGCGCATCCTGCCCCCCATCGTATTGGCGATGCCCTTCTTCCTCATGCTGCAGACGCTCGGCCTGCTCGACACCCTGCCCGGGCTCGTCATCGTCTACATCGCCCTGCTCCTGCCGATCGCCGTGTGGGTGATGGTCGACTTCTTCAACAACGTCCCGCGGGAGCTGGACGAGATGGCCTGGCTGGACGGGTGCAATCCCATCCAGACCTTCCTGCGAGTGATCCTGCCGAACTCCCTGCCGGGTCTCGTCGTCGCCGGCATGTTCTGCCTCATCTTCGGGTGGAACGACTTTTTCTTCGCCTTCACCCTCACCTTCACGAACACCCAGCTCCTGCCGGTGGCGATCGTCTCGTTGAACTCCTCGGTCACCCCTTGGTGGGCCCTCTCGGCCGCCTGTCTCGTCTCCGTCGCCCCGCTCCTCCTCCTCGCTTTCCTCGCCGAGCGATTCCTCTCGCGGGGGAATCTCGCCGGGGCCGTTCGCTGAGGCCGCTTCCCCTTGTCGCCCCATGCTGGAATTGGAAGAGCTGGAACGAAGCGAGAACGGCACCTGCATTCTCGGCGGCGTGACCGCGCGCTTCGCCCCCGGCAAGCTCTACGCCGTGCTCGGCCGGACGGGGGCCGGCAAGACCAGCCTTATGAAGGCGATCGCCGGCATGCAGGCCCTCGACGGGGGCACGGTCCGCCACAACGGCGAGGACTGGGCGAAGCGGCCGCCCTGGAAGCGGGCGGTGGCCATGGTCTACCAGCAGTTCATCAACTATCCGCACCTCAGCGCCCTCGACAACGTCGCCTTCCCGCTCGTGCGGCGGGGCCTGCGCCGCCGGGAGGCGCGGGAACGCGCCCGCCGCGAGCTCGAGCGGGTGGGTCTGGGAAGCATGGTGGACCGGCGTCCCAGCCAGCTCTCCGGCGGCCAGCAACAGCGGGTGGCGATCGCCCGCGCCCTCGTCAAGGACGCCCCCATCCTCCTCCTCGACGAGCCCTTCGTGAACCTCGACTACAAGCTGCGCGAGCAGTTCCGCGAAGAGTTGGTGGGCTTGCTGGGCGCGGAAACGGGGACCGTCGCCCTCTATGCGACCACCGAGCCGCGGGAGGCGCTGCAGCTCGGGGACGAGGTGCTGCTCTTCCATGAGGGACGGTTGCTCGAGCAGGGGGAGCCGCGGGCCCTCTTTGCAGCCCCTTCCACCGTGGAAGCGGCCCGGGTGCTCAGCGATCCGCCGATGAACCTCCTGCCCATTGAGGTGCGGGCGGGCGCCGGGAATCTCGGCAGCCTCGGCGCCGTGGGCGAGGGCACGCGGATCGCGGAGTTGCCGGACGGCCGCTATCATCTCGGCCTGCGGGCGGGTGACCTCACCGTGGGCGGGGAACTCTCCGGCGAGGTCGTGCTCACGGAGGTGAGCGGCTCCGAGACCATCACCCATCTCGACACCGGCGACCACGAGCTCGTCCTCCAGGAGAAGAGCGTGGTCCGGCACGAGGTGGGCACGCGGGTGCATTTCCAGCCGCATTGGGAAGCGGCCCTCGTTTTTGGAGAGGACGGCCGGTTGCTGCACGGAAGGAGGGAGGGCGGTCATGGCTGAGATCCATCTCGAGCAACTCGCCCACTCCTACGCGCCGGACGCCCCGGAACGGGTGTACGCCCTCCAGCCCCTCGACCTCACCTGGCAGGATGGCGAGACCTACGCCCTCCTCGGGCCCTCCGGTTGCGGGAAGACCACCATGCTCAACATCATTTCCGGGCTGATCCGGCCCAGTGAGGGTCGGGTGCTCTTCGACGGGCGGGACGTCACCGGGGAGGACACGCGACGCCGGAACATTGCCCAGGTCTTCCAGGTGCCGGTGATCTACCGGTCGATGACGGTGGCCCAGAATCTTGCCTTCCCGCTGGTCTGCCGCGGGCTCCCGCGCGCCCGCATCCGGCAGCGGGTGGGGGAGATCGCGGAGCTGCTCGGGCTCTCCACCTTTCTCAAGCGGCCCGCCCGCGAGCTCACCGCAGACCAGAAGCAGCTGATTTCCCTCGGGCGCGGCCTCGTCCGCGAGGACGTCAGTGCCATCCTCCTCGACGAGCCCCTCACCGTCATTGATCCGCAGATGAAGTTTGAGCTGCGCAAGAAGCTCAAGCAGATCAACGAGGCGGCCGGCGTCACCATGGTCCTCGTCACCCACGACCAGAACGAGGCGATGACTTTTGCGCGCACGGTCATCGTCATGAACCACGGCCGCATCGTCCAGTCCGGCGAGCCGCAGGAACTCTTTGAGTGCCCGGCCACCGAGTACGTGGGCACCTTCATCGGGTCGCCCGCCATGAATTTCCTGGCAACCGTCCCCCGGGAGGGGAGGCGGGAGGTGCCCGACCTCGGTCTTGGCCTGTCGGTTCCCAAGGGGGAGGACGCCCGCAGCGGGACGTGGACCCTCGGCTTCCGGCCGGAGCATGTCTTCGCGGAGGGGGACGGCTGGCCGCTGCGGGGACGGATCCGGCGCATCTGGTTCGAGGGGGTCGAACAGGTGCTCGAGGTGGAGGCGGGGGAAACGGTATTCCGGGCCAAGCTCGACCACGCGCGGGTGCGCACCGGAGAAAGTGTCGAACTCCGCATCGCCCCGGAACGCCTCGCCCTCTACCGCGACGGGCAACGGGTCGGCGCGGGGTACGACTGAAGGCCGGCGGGGAAGGGCCGCCCGCGGCGGGCGCAATCTTGGGCTTGCCACAGGAGGGGCGAACCGGTTGTCTCTTCGGTTTTTCCAGCCATGTCACGAATTTGCGCCATCACCGGAAAGCGGCCCGTACGCGGCGGCCGCATCACTCGCAAGGGTCAGTCGAAGAAGAGCGGCGGGATCGGGACCCACGTGGTCAAGAACACCAAGCGCACCTTCCGCCCGAATCTCCAGCGGGTCCGCGTGCGCCTGCCCAGCGGGCAGGTGAAGCGCATCTGGGTCTCGGCGAAGGCCATCAAGGCCGGGAAGATCCAGAAGGTCTGACCCGCCGGGGAGGGATTCCCAGTGGGCACGATTGGCCGTCCGGCTGAGGTCGGCTCGGCCCAGTCGCGTCGTAGCCCGACTCCACCATGCCCGTCCGCCACAAGACACTGCGTCTACCGAGACGGGGGCGCGGATTGTACGAGCTGACCCCGCAACTGCGGGCCTGGGTGGGAGAACAAGGCGTGGAAGAGGCGGTGGCCGCCGTTTTTTGCAGGCACACCAGCTGCTCCCTCGTGCTCATGGAAAACGCGGACCCGACCGCGCGGGCTGATCTCGAGCGATTCCTCGTCGAGCTCGTGCCCGACGGCACCGCCTACGAGCACACCCTCGAGGGGGCCGACGACATGCCCTCCCACATCCGCATGGCCCTGACCCGCTCCAGCGAGTGCATCCCCGTGTCCCGAGGTCGGCTCCTCCTCGGTACCTGGCAGGGCCTCTTCCTCTGGGAACACCGCCACCGTCCCCACGAGCGCGAGATCATTTTCTCCCTCACCCACTGATCCCACCGCCCCCAAGCACCCCCCGGCCCTCCCGGGCGCACCCAGGAGTGGCGATGTCGGTGCTCGCGTGGTCCTTCCCGCTGGGGGTCTGTTAGTGTCGGACACCAGTAGGTGTTTGTCTCCGAGTGGTTTAGGGGATTCGGGTGAAGGTCTGGAGCCGCGGTGGACCGCCGGGGATTCCGGGGTTTCGAGGAGAGGACGAGCCCTCGGGGATTCCTGAATGGTTCAGGGGATTCGGGTGGAGGTCCGGAACCGGGGCAAACGTCCGGGGAACCCGGGGCTTTCGGGCGGGACGAACCCTCGGGAATCGGGGTTTGCGTAGGATTCCGGGCGAGGGTCGGGCCCGGGGGGCGGGAAGATCGCGGTGCGCTGAGGAGCCTGAGGGATCGCCTCCGGGCTCGCGGGTGAGGGCGGTGTGGAAGGTGGCGGGGTCGGGGTCGTGGGAGAAGGTGGTGGAGGCGGCCTTGCGGTCCTTTCCTTTTTGGGAGAGCTGTTGGTGTCGGACACCAATAGGTGTTTGTTTCCGAATGGCTTAGGGGATTCGGGTGAAGCTCTGGAGCCGCGGTGGACCCTCAGGGATTCCGGGGTTTACGGGGCGGGACGAGCCCTCGAGGATTCCGGGGCTGCGGAGTGGCGGGGCGAAGGCCGGACCGGGGGGTGGGGAGATCGCGGTCTGTCGAGGAGCTTGGGGGATCGCCTCCGGGCTCGCGGGTGTGGGCGGTGCGGAAGGCGGCGGGGTCGGGGTCGTGGAAGAAGGCGGTGGAGGCGGCCACCAGGTTCTTCTCGTTTTGGGTGGTTTGTTGGTGTCGGACACCAATAGGTGTTTGTCTCTGAATGGCTTAGGGGATTCGGGTGAAGCTCTGGAGCCGCGGTGGACCCTCAGGGATTCCGGGGTTTACGGGGCGGGACGAGCCCTCGAGGATTCCGGGGCTGCGGAGTGGCGGGGCGAAGGCCGGACCGGGGGGTGGGGAGATCGCGGTCTGTCGAGGAGCTTGGGGGATCGCCTCCGGGCTCGCGGGTGTGGGCGGTGCGGAAGGCGGCGGGGTCGGGGTCGTGGAAGAAGGCGGGGGGCGGCCGTGAGGTTCTTCTTGTTTGCGGGTCTGTTGGTGTCGGACACTAATAAGTGTTTGCCTCCGAGTGGCTTAGGGGATTCGGGTGAAGGTCCGGAACCGCGGTGGACCGCCGGGGATTCCGGGGTTTCGAGGAGAGTTCGAATCCTCGGGGATTCCGGGGCGGCGGCGTGCCGGGGCGAGGGTCGGGCCCGGGGGGCGGGGAGATCGCGGTGCGCTGAGGAGCCCGCGGGATCGCCTCAGGGCTCGCGGGTGAGGGCGGTGCGGAAGGCGGCGGGGTCGGGGTCGTGGAAGAAGGCGGTGCCGGCGACCAGGGTATCGGCGCCCGCGGCGGTGCAGCGGGGGGCGGTGGTGCGGTCGATGCCGCCATCGACCTCGATGCGGTAGCCGAGGTCGTGGTCGAGGCGGTGTTGGTGGGCCTCGTCGATCTTGCCGAGAACTTCCTCGCGGAAGGACTGGCCGCCGAAGCCCGGCTGGACGGTCATGCAAAGGAGCAGGTCGATATGCGGGAGGAAGGGGAGGGCGCGGGCGAAAGGCGTGTCCGGGTTGAGGGCGAGCCCGCAGCGCAGGCCATGCTCGCGGATGGCGTCGAGCGTCTTTCGGATGGGGTAGAAGGGTTCCACATGGATGATGATCTCGTCGGCCCCGGCCTTGGCAAAGGCCTCCCAATAGTGGTCGGGGCGAGTGAGCATGAGGTGGACATCGAAGAAGAGGTCCCGGTCGAGGGGCCGGAGGGCGGCCACGGTCTGGGGTCCGAAGCTAAGGTTCGGGACGAAGTGGCCATCCATGATGTCGAGGTGGACCCAGCTCGTGCCGGAGGCGCGGACGCGCTCGAGGCTGCCGGCGAGATTGTCGTGGTGTCCCCCGAGGATGGAGGGGGCGCAAACGAGGGGATGCGGGGAGACGGGCATGGTTACGGGGGGAATAGGAGTGGGGTTGGGGGGTGGTGGTGGTGATGGAGAGCTTTCTTCACGAGGAGAGCTTCTTCGGGTCGAAGAGGACGGGCCCACTGAAGGAGGCCCGGAATTCCTCGCGGAGGAGGTGTTGCATGTCCTCGGGAAGTTTCCCGAGGAGACGGCTGAGCTCATCCCCGGCGGAGGGGAGCTCCTCGAGGCGGGCGACTTCGGCAGCGAGGTCGAGGGGCTCTTCCGGGTGGGCCGCGGGTCCTTCGCCCGGGTCTTCGGCGGGCGGAGCGTCCGTTGTTGGGGGGGGATCGACCGCCGTCGAGGATTCCGCATCGGGAGCGATCGACGGAGGCGGGGCGGCCGTTTCGGTGGGCTGCGAGTGGGCCGCCGCGCCTGCCGATCCCGCGGCGGGAATCACTGGGGGCGAAGCACTCGCGGGCTCGGTAGCTGCCGTTGCCGGGGAGGGGGCCTCCGCGTGTGGGGGGCCGGGCCGGGACTCAGGAGCCGGGGCGCCCCTCAGGCGGGCGACCGGCTCCTTTTTTTTTTCTTCCGCGGGAGGGTCTCCGGCGATTGAGGAAAGTTCCTTGAGTACGGTGTCGATCGGCCGGGTGCGGGCGTGGTCGACCGCGCGGAGGAGGGCGATCTCGAACTGGACACGGGGGTTGAGTCCCCGTTGGACGGAGCGCTCGCTCTCCTGGAGAGCGTCGAGGATGCGCAGGAGGGGCTCGGTGCCGAGGGCGGGCCCGAAGCGGTCGGTGCTTCCCCCATCGCGGATGGCTGCGAGCAGGGCGGACCGGAAGAGGGCGGCGAGATCGCCGAGGGCGCGGGGGAGGTCGCGGCCCTCCCGGGAGAGGCGGTCGGCAGCCTCGACCAGGGCGGGATAGTCCGCGGTGGCGATGGCGCGGGCGAGGTCCTCCAGCTCGCTCTCGCTGGCCAGCCCGAAGACCTCGAGCACTTCCTGCTCGCCGATTTTTGTCCCGCAGAAGGAGATCAGTTGGTCGAGGGTCGACTGGGCGTCGCGCATCCCGCCGGCGGCGAGCTTGGCCACCGCGCGGAGGGCGGCCTCGTCGATCTCGATGTCCTCCGCCCGGGCGATGGCGGCGAGCTGCTCGGCGATGACCCCATCCTCGATCGGGCGGAACTCGAGCCGCTGGCAGCGGGAGGTAATCGTGGGCAGGACCTTGCTGCTCTCGGTCGTGGCGAAGATGAACTTCACGTGCGCGGGCGGCTCCTCGAGGGTCTTGAGGAGGGCGTTGAAGGCCGCCTGGGAGAGCATGTGCACCTCGTCGATGATGTAGATCTTGAAGGGGCACTGGCTCGGACTGTACTGGCAGTCCTCCCGGAGGTCGCGGACCTGTTCCACCGAGTTGTTGGAGGCCCCGTCGATCTCGATGACGTCCATGCAACGGCCCTCCATGATCTGGCGGGTGCGCTCTGCGGACGGGTCGAAGTCGGCGGAGGGGCGGTCGCCGGCGTTCAGGGCGCAGGCGAGCAGGCGGGCGGTGCTTGTCTTGCCGGTGCCGCGCGGCCCCACGAAAAGGTAGGCATGGGCGAGGCGGTCCCGCTCGATCGCGTTGGTGAGGGTGCGGACGATGTGCTCCTGCCCGACCAGCTCGCGAAAGCCTTGCGGCCGCCAGCGCCGGGCAATGACCTGATAACCTTCCACGTCGGAAAAGCTGCGAAGCCCCGCGGTGGGGGGCAACGGAAAATCGGGCGCGGTGGGAGGCTTTGGCTTGTCGGCCGGAGATTCCATGAACAAAACAGCCGGATGAAAATCTCCCTCGGCACCGACCACGCCGGCTACTCCCACAAGGAGGCCGTGAAGCATCACCTTGAGCAGAAGGGTTACGAAGTCGTCGATTTCGGAACCGACTCCACCGAATCGGTCGACTACCCGGACTTCGTGGGTCCGGCCGCGGAAGCCGTCGCCCAGGGCTCCACCGATCTCGGGGTCATCTTCGGGGGCAGTGGGAACGGCGAGGCGATGACCGCCAACAAGGTGCGGGGCGTGCGGTGCGCGGTTTGCTGGAACCTCGAGACCGGGCGCCTCGCCAAGCAGCACAACAAGGCCAACGTGATCTCCTTCGGGGCCCGCCAGACCCCGATCGAGGACTGCCTGGGCATTCTGGACGCATGGCTGGCGGCCGAGTTCGAGGGCGGGCGCCATGTGGCCCGGCTGGAAAAGATGCAGGCCTACGAGCAGGAGTGAGGCGGCCAGCTTTGACAGAAGCGCGTTTGTCGGCTTTGCCTTCTCGGATGCTCGAATACAACATCCGTGCCGACGAGGACGACGACGACGACGAGGAGGAGGAAAAGGAGGAGAGCAAGGCTGCGGCTCCTCTCTCTGCCCTCTTGCAAAGACGCTTCCTCAAGGATCGAAAGATTTTCCTCTGGGGAGCGGTCACCGACCAGACCGCCCGCGACATCACCGAGAAGCTCCTGTATCTTGAGAGCGAAGCACCCGGCGAGGAAATCCGGTTCTACATCAACACGCCGGGCGGCTCGATCACCGCGGGCATGGCCATCTACGACACCATGCAGCTGATCACCAGCCCGGTCACCGTGATCGTGACCGGGATGGCCGCCAGCATGGGCTCGATCCTGCTCTCGGGGGCGACCAAGGGGCAGCGGCTCATCTACCCGCACGGCCGGGTGCTCATCCACCAGCCCCTCATCGCCGGACGCTTCATGGCACCGGCCGTGGACATCAACATCCAGGCGCAGGAGATGGAGCGGGTCCGGGCGGAACTGAACCAGATCCTGGCGAATGTCTCCGGCCAGGACCTCGCCACCATTGAGCGTGACACCGACCGGGACTTTTACCTGACCGCCCAGGAGTCGATCGACTACGGGCTCGTGGACCGGATCGTGGAAAAGATCTGAGCGGGCGGGACCTGCCGTGGGCGTCCCCCGGCGGTCCCCGTCCTCCACCCGATGGAATTGCAGAAGTACCACGCTCTCGGGAACGACTACCTCGTGCTCGATCCGGTGACGGCGGACTGCCCGTCGCCGGAGGAAATCGCGGCGATCTGTCACCGGAACACCGGGCTCGGCTCGGACGGCATCCTTTACGGGCCCCTGCCGGGCAAGGAGGCCGGCGCCTTCGGCCTCCGCATCCTCAACCCCGACGGGAGCGAGGCGGAGAAGAGCGGGAACGGGCTGCGCATCTTCGCCCGTTACCTGTACGACCGCGGGGAGGTGGCGGACGACACCCTTGTGGTGGAGACCCTTGGCGGCCGTGTGGAGGGGCGGGTGCACGATCCGCGGGAGGCCATCGAGATCGCCATGGGCACGGTGACCTTCCGCAGCGAGGAGATCCCCGTTGCCGGCGAGCCGCGGGAAGTGCTCGAGGAGTCGATCGACGTGGGCGGGGAAAGGCTCCGGTACTCGGCGGCCAGCATCGGCAACCCGCACTGCGTGGTCCTGCGGGAGGAGCTGGACCTGGCGGAGGTTCGCCGGTTGGGCCCCCTTCTCGAAGTGCACGAGAACTTTCCCCACCGGACGAACGTCCAATTCGCCCGCGTGCTCGACCGGGGGACCCTCGCCCTCGAGATCTGGGAGCGAGGGGCAGGCTACACCCTCGCCTCCGGGAGCAGTTCCTGCGCGGCCGCGGCGGTGGCCCGGCGGCTCGGGCACCTCGACGACCAGATCACCGTACGGATGCCCGGCGGCTCCCTGCGGCTGCACTTCGGCGCGGATGACTCCGTGCGGATGACCGGGCCGGTGCGGCGGGTCGGCGGCATGGTCTGGGCGGGGACAGCGGAGGCTTGACCCGGGGGCGGCCGGGTGCTTACTTCCTCGTTTCCCAACCGAAGAATCGCCGAGAATTTCATGCCCGTAGACGTTAACATTCGCAAGGGAGAGTCCGTGGAGCGGGCCCTCCGCCGCCTGAAAAAACGCCTCGATCGCGAGGGCGTCATCCGCGACGCGCGGAACAAGCGCTACTTCGAGAAGCCTTCGGAGGTGCGGCGCCGGAAGAAGAAGATGGCGGCTTTCAACAACATGCTGCGGGTCCGCAACGAGAACCGGTAGGGGGGCGGGTCGCACGGTCCGCCCGGGAGAGGGACCGTCCGACTCCACGACAGATTTTCCCGGGGGATTAGCTCAGTTGGTTAGAGCGCTTGCATGACACGCAAGAGGTCACTGGTTCAAATCCAGTATCTCCCACCACTTTCCCAAGTCGTTGAGTGACAATGCCCGAAGGTTCCGGACGGTAGTCTGGAGGGGCGAAAGTTACATCAAAAGTTACATCACAGAGCCGGTGCGCATGGTTCATTGGGAGCTTTGGTCGCATAACTTTTGCAATTCCGGGGGTTGGGGTTGGCCCGTGGGGACGAGGGTTTGCGGGGCGGTTGGGCTTGCGTGGGGCAAGGTGCCGTCGGCTGCGGGAAAGTAGGATCCGGTCGAAGTGGGTGTCCGGTGCCCGTGGCGGATCCGGCAGGTCCGGACACTCCCGGATTTCGTAGGCGGGATTGCCGGTCTTTCGCAGTGCTGGCGGCTCCCTCCCGCGGGCTCTCGCGAGCTCAAGGATGCATTGCTGGACCGCTTTTTCCCTTTGCCCGCCGGGGGGTTCCGATCATGGATAGCGCTGTGCGGAGTTGGCCCGGACGGCCCGCACGGCTGGTTCCATGCATGTACTCCAGGCCATTCTCGCCGTTGCGGTGCTCACCGGGATCGCGTGGCTCTGCAGTGAGGCCCGCCGGAAGGTTTCGCTGCCATGGGTTCTCGGCGGACTCCTCTCGCAGGTTTTGCTCGCTGCCGTCCTCCTCGGGATTCCCCAATCGGTTGGGCTGTTCCTGCTCGCCCAACGCGTGGCCCTTGCCCTTACCGAGGCGACGCGGGAGGGGACGCGCTTCGTGTTCGGCTACCTCGGGGGTGGGGAGGCGCCCTTTGCGGTGGAGGAGACCGAGCACCTCTTCCTGCTGGCCTTCCAGGGACTCCCGCTCATCCTCGTGGTCAGCGCCCTCTCGGCCCTGCTCTTCCATTGGCGGATCCTCCCTTGGATCGTGCGCGGGATGGCCTGGGTACTCCGGCGTGGCTTCTCGCTGAGCGGGCCGGTGGGCCTCGGGGCCGTCGCCGGCATCTTCCTCGGGACCGTCGAGGCCCCCGTGCTCGTGCGCCCCTACCTCGCGCGCATGTCGCGCGGCGAATTGTTCGCCCTGATGGTCACGGGGATGGCCACGGTGTCGGGGAGCGCCGTCTTCCTCCTGGCGACCCTCCTCGCGGAGGTCGTGCCGAACGTGACCGGCCACCTCCTCACCGCCTCCCTCCTCAGCGTTCCCGCCGGCCTCCTCATGGCCGGGGTGCTCGTGCCCTTCCGGTCCGCGACCGACTCCGCCGGGCCCGCCCGCCTCGGGGTGGAGAGCCGCAGCAGTCTCGATGCGCTTACCCGGGGCACCCTCGACGGGATCCCCCTCGTGCTGAACATCGTGGCCCTGCTCCTCACCCTCGTGGCCCTCGTCGCCCTGGGCAACGCGCTCCTCGGGCTGCTGCCGCATCCGGGGGGCGAGCCGCTCTCGCTCGAGCGCATGCTCGGCTGGCTGATGGCCCCGGTCGCCTGGTTGATTGGGATCCCGTGGGAGGAAGCGCCGCGGGCGGGCACCCTTCTCGGGATGAAGATCGTCTTGAACGAGCTGATCGCCTACCTCCACTTGGCCGACCTTCCCGAGGGGGCCCTCTCCGCGCGGAGCCGCCTCCTCCTCACCTACGCTCTCTGTGGCTTTGCGAACCTCAGCAGCGTCGGGATCGTCATCGGTGGCCTCGGGGCCATCCTGCCGGACCGCCGGCCGGAGATCGTCGCGCTCGGGATGAAGGCCCTCTTCGGCGGCACCCTCGCCACGCTCATGACGGCGGCCGTGGTCGGCCCGTTCGTCTAGGGCCGGGGGGCGGGGGGCTGCCGGAATCCCTTCGACAGGCGAGGGCAGGTCGGCCCAGTGTTTCCGGAATGCGGCAGGTGTGGATTCCCCGGACGGGTGGGCCCGAGGTGCTCGAGGTACGGGAGACCGGGGATCCGGTTCCCGGGCCCGGTGAGGTGCTCGTCGAGGTCGCGGCGGCCGGGGTGAATTTCGCCGATGTCCTCGCCCGGCGGGGAATCTACCCGGACGCCCCTCCGCTACCGGCCGTGGTCGGCTACGAGGTGGCGGGGACCATCGGGTCCGTCGGCGAGGGGGTGGACCGCTGGGCGGTCGGCGACCCCGTCCTCGCCATGACCCGCTTCGGCGGCTACAGCGAGAAAGTCTGCGTGCCCGCGGACCAGGTCGTGGCCCGGTCGCCGACCCTCTCCCCGGCAGAGGGTGCCGCGGTCCCCGTCAATGGACTGACCGCCGTGCTCGCCCTTTTCCACTTCGGCAGCCTGCGGGCCGGAGAGCGGGTCCTCGTGCACAACGCGGGCGGTGGGGTCGGGCTGGCCGCGGTGCAGTTGGCGAAAGCGCGCGGGGCGGAGGTCTTCGGGACCGCTTCTTCCTGGAAGCACGAGCGCCTGCGGGAACTCGGCCTGGACCGGGCCATCGACTACCGGCGGGAGGATTTTGCCGCCGTGCTCGGCGGGCTGGGAAAGGAGGGCCGGATGGACCTGATCCTCGATCCCGTCGGCGGGCAGAGCCTGCGCAAGGACTTGCGAATCCTCGCACCCCTCGGCCGCCTCGTCGCCTTCGGGATCTCCGAGGCCGCCCGGGCGGGCCGCTGGCCCAAGCTCTCGCTGGTCCGCACGGCCCTGCGCATGCCCCGGCCCGGTTTCCTTTCCCTGCTCGACCGCAACCTCGCCGTGGCCGGGCTCAATGTGGGCCACCTCTGGGAGGAGCGCGATCGGATCCAGCCGTGGATCGAGGAGGTCCTCGCCTTCGTGGAAAGCGGGGATTACCAGCCGCTCGTCGCCGCCGAGGTCCCCTTTGCCGAGGCCGCCGAGGCCCACCGCTGGCTCGAGGAGCGCCGGAACCTCGGCAAGGTCGTCCTCGTGCCCTGACCCGGGCGCTCCGCGAAGGCCCCGCCGGCGATCAAGTCCCCACCTCCCGCACCGGTCCGGCCCGTTCGATCTCCCTCTCCATTTCCTCCCGGGAGTGGGAGCATCGCAGGGCCCAGAGGAAGAGGAGGGTCGACACCACAGCTTGGAGGAGGAATCCCGCACCGGCCTTCAGCCAGCCCTGGCCCCCACCGAAAGGCCCCAGCCAGGAGGAGAGGAAGACCCAGAGGAGGTAGGTCGTCAGCCACGGTGCCGAACGGAGATCGAGACGGGAAACCGGCCAGCGGGTCCTCCATCGGTGGATTCCGAAAAGGGCGAAGCAGGCGAGCAGGACAAGAAGCAGCATCCGGTTGCTTTCCCAGCCAACCGCGAAGAGGAGCGCGTTGATGACGACGAAGTTGCCCCACGCGAGCCCTCCGACCCCCCTTACCCGGAAGCGCGAGGTGAGCGGAAGACCGACCCGGCGCATGCTCGCCAGGGTGATCTGGGCAAAGCCGAAGGAAAGGACCGTGGCGGCGGCACCGAAGCTGACCACGGCCTGCCAATCGGGGAGGGGCGCGAAGAGGACCAGGCCGACCGCAAAGTTCAACCCGATGGCGCGGGCCGGGATGCCCTTGCGATTGAGGGGGGCGAAAACTGCGGGAAAATAGCGCGTTTCGGACATCGCCATGGCAAGGCGCGAGGTGGAGGTGGCAAAAATCAGACCGGTGCCCGCCGGGCTGATGATGGCGTCGGCGTAGAGGATCGCCGCCATCCAGGCCAGTCCACCCGCGGTGAGCAGGGCCGCGTAGGGTCCGGTCATTCCGGGAAAGCTCAACTGGGCCCATCCGTCGGCGAGATCCTCCGGCCGGAGCGCCCCGAGGAAAGCGGTTTGGAGGAGGGCGTAGAAGAGGACGACCGCGCCCAGCCCGAGGGCGATGGCCCGGGGAATGTCGCGACCCGGGTTGCGGGCTTCCCCGGCCAAGTCGACGACCACCCGGAAGCCGTAGGTGGAGTAGAGAATGCCGCCCGCCATGATCGCGGTGAGCATACTGGCGGGTCCCATGGCAAAGAATCCGCCGTGCGCGGTGAAGTTTTCCGGATGGAAATCCACGGAAAAGAGGAGAACCAGGGTGGCGATCGGAATGATCAGCTTCCAATCGACAATCCGGTTGTGGATACGGATGACCCATCGAATCGCGGTGAGGTTCACCACCGTGAGCAAAAGAAGCAGGGCGATCGCGACGGCGTAGCCGGCGGGGGTGAGGTCGGCGGCACTCCCTTGGTCCCGGGCGAGCCAGGGAAGATAGTTCGAGGCGTACTGGAGGATGGCGAGGACCTCGAGAGGGGCGACCATCACATAGCAGAGCCAACCCGAGAGTCCCGCGAGAAAACCGACCAGGGAGCCATGGGAGAACTGGCTGTACTTCACCATCCCGCCGGAGATCGGGAAAGCGATGCCCAGCTCCATGTAGGCGAGGCTGAAGAGGAAGACCACCAGGCCCCCGATGCCCCAGGCGAGGAGGGCGGCGGGTCCGGCGATCTGGGCGGCGTAGAGTCCGGCGAAGAGCCAGCCGGAGCCAATCGTCGAACCGATCAATGCGAAAACAAGGCCTTTCAAGCCGATCGTGCGCTGGAGGGAGGCGCTCGGAGCGGCCGAGGGGTGTGGCTGCGAACCCTCCTGTCGGTTTGACACTCCGGAAACCGTGTCAATCGGTGCACTTATGACAACACGGATTTTCCCTTACAGTCTCCGAGGCCTCTGTCCACGAATCCTGCTTCCCCTCGTCCTCGTTCTCGGCGTGGCCGGATCGCTCTCAGCGGCGGACCTCGATCAATTGTTCCTCGATCTGAAGGGGCAGCAGGATCCGGCCCGGGCGGCGCAGACGGAGAAGGAGATCTGGGCGGAGTGGATGGACAGTGGGGACAGGGAGATCAACCACAAGCTGGCCACGGGGGCCCTCGCGATGCGGATGGGGCGCCTCGACACCGCGCTCCGCCTGTTCAACGAGGTGACGGAGCTCGACCCGCAGTTTGCGGAGGGCTGGAACAAGCGGGCGACGGCCCTGTATCTCGACGGCCAGTACGATGCCTCGTTGGGGGCGATCCGCAAGACCCTGAAGCTCGAGCCCCGCCATTTCGGGGCCCTGTCCGGTCGCGCGATGATCTACCTGCGGCAGGGCCGCACGCGGGGGGCTGCGCGGACCTACGAGCGAATCCTCGAGATCTACCCGACCCAGCCCCAGGCCCAGGAGAGGCTCGAGGAGCTGGAGGAGGCCCTCGCCTCGCCCTCGGTCTAGCGGGGTTTCCGGCGGATCCCTCCCCGGTCCCGGAGCGGAGGGGAGGGGGGTTGGGCGCGCTCTTCCCCGCCCGGGCTCCCCGCCGACTCCGCTGTGCCCCGGATTGAGGGTTTTCCCGCGCGGCCCGATCGTACAGGGTGGCGGGATGAGTGAGCTTTCCTCCCTCGAGCAGGAAATCCTGCAGGCGCGCAACCGCGTCTACCGGGCGGCCCCGGCGACTCCCCTGGAGAGGCTGGACCTGCCGGAGTTCGGGGAGATCTGGGTGAAGCGCGAGGACCAGTCCCCGATCAAGTCGTACAAGTGGCGCGGCTCGTTCAACCGGATGGCGGTCCTCGCGGAGACCGCGGCCCACTCCCCACCCACCGTGTACGCGGCCTCCGCCGGCAACCACGCGCAGGGCGTCGCCCGGGCCGCCCGCCAGCTCGGGCTGCGGGCGCGCATCGTCATGCCCGAGAGCACCCCGGCGGTGAAACGGGAGGCGGTGCGGGCCCACGGGGGCGAGGCGGTGGAGATCCTGCTGGTGGGCGACAGCTACGACGAGGCCCTCACCGAGGCGCACCGGGCCTGCGAGGCGGAGGGGGGCGTGTACGTGCACGCCTTCGACGACCCACAGGTGATCGCCGGCCAGGCGACCCTTGCGGACGAGGCCATGCTCTCGGGGAGAGGCCCCTTCGACCGTGCCTACCTGCAGGTGGGCGGGGGCGGGATGGCCGCGGGCGTGGCGACCTGGCTGAAGCGGGTGCAGCCCGGCATCCGCATCATCGGGGTGGAGGGCGAGGGGCAGGCCTCCATGGCGGCGGCGGTGGCGGCGGGCCACCCCGTGCGCCTTGCGGATCTGGACATCTTCTGCGACGGGACCGCGGTGCGGCGGGTGGGTGAGTGGACCCACCGGATCTGCCGCGAGGTCGTCGACGAGTGGATCACGGTCTCCAACGAGGAGGTCAGCGACGCGATCCGGGTGTACTGGGAGAAGCTGCGCTGCCTGCAGGAGCCGAGCGGGGCGATGGGGCTGGCGGGCCTGCGCGGACACGCGCCGGGCCATCCCTTTGACCGGGCCCTCCTCGTCGCCTGCGGGGCGAATGTCGATTTCGGGCAGCTGGCCCTCATCTCGGAAAACGCCGGGATCGGGGGCCGCCGCCGCCGGCACCTGCGCATCGGCCTGCCCGAGCGGCCCGGGGCCATGCGGGAACTCTTCGCGCAGGGCTTCGCCGCGCACAGCGTGATCGACTTCCAGTACGGGAAGGTGGCCGAGAACGAGGCCTGGCCGGTGTTTGGCTTTGTCCTCACGGCGGAGGAGAAAGGGGACCTCGTCGCCGGGCTGGAGGAGGCCGGCTACCAGGTCGAGGAGGTGGATGAGAGTGCGGCTGTCCGTTTCCGGTCCATCCCCTGCCGGTCGGAGCTTCTGCGGGCCCCCCGCTTCTACGAAGTCGACTTCTTCGAGCGCCCGGGGGCCCTGCGCGCCTTCCTCGAGGAGGTCATCCGGGGCGAGGCCAACATCTGCTACTTCAACTACCGCTACTCGGGGGAGAGGATTGGGCGCGCCCTTGTGGGAATCGAGCGAGCCGGCCCGGGCCAATCCGTCCCTCCCGTGGCCATCCCCGCGACCGGTGCCGGTTACCGCAACGCGGTGCCCCTCGGCGAGGAGGAGGCCCGGCGTGCGGTGCTCGGCTAGAGGGGGAGACCGTCCTGTCCTTTTCGGAGAGAGCGCTTGAAGGCGGGGCCGGCCCCGGGCAGGCTTCCGGAGTGGAGAGGCACGAGGCACCCTACGGTCTGCACGCGGACCGCTACGAGCTGGCCATGGCCTGGTCCTACTGGAAGGACGGCCGGGCCGACGAGCCGGCGGTCTTCGACACCTTTTTCCGCAAGCTCCCCTTCGGCGGGGGATTCGCGGTGGCGGCGGGCCTTCCGGTCCTGCTGGAGGCTCTCGCGGACTTCCGTTTCTCCGAGGACCAGCTCGCCTTCCTCGAGCGGGACGGCTTCGGGAGCGACTTTCTCGACTACCTGCGCACCTTCCGCTTCGGGGCGGAGGTCGAGGCGGTGCCGGAGGGAGAGGTGGTCTTCCCCCTCGAGCCCATCCTCCGCCTCTCCGGTGGCCTGCTCGAGTGCCAGCTCGTGGAGACCCTCGTCCTGAACACCCTCAACTTCCAGAGCCTCGTGGCCACGAAGGCGGCCCGCTGCCGGGAGGCGGCCGGCGACCGGGGCCTCAGCGAATTCGGCCTGCGGCGGGCGCAGGGGGCCGGCGGGCACGCCGCTTCCCGGGCGGCCTGCGTGGGCGGCTTCGACAGCACCTCGAACATGGCAGCGGCCCACGCTTACGGCCTGCGGGCGGCCGGCACCATGGCGCACTCCTTCGTGCAGAGCTGTGATTCGGAGCGGGAGGCCTTCCGCCGGTTCGCGGCGCTGCACGGGGCGAGCACGGTCCTGCTCCTCGATACCTACGACACCCTTCGGAGCGGCTTGCCGAACGCCCTCGAGGTGGCCGCCGAACAGCGGGAGGCCGGGGCCGGCATCCTCGGGGTGCGCCTCGACAGCGGGGATCTCGCCTACCTCGCCAAGGAGGTGCGCAAGGGCCTGGACGAGGCCGGCTTCCCCGAGCTGAAGATCGTCGCCTCCAACCAGCTCGACGAGCAAGTCATCCAGAGCCTGCTCCTCCAGGGCGCCCCCATCGACCTCTTCGGGGTGGGCACGGCCGTCGCCGTGGGTCGCCCGGACGCCGCCCTCGACGGCGTGTACAAGCTCGCCGAGATCGACGGACGCCCCTGCCTGAAGCTCTCCGAGAACGTTGAGAAGATCACCCTGCCGGGCCGCAAGCAGGTCTCGCGCTACCGGGACGGGGACGGCCGCTTCCTCGCCGACGCCATCCATCTCGCCGGGGAGCCCCCCCCGGACCGGATTTGGCACCCGCACGAGGCGGGCAAGAATCGGTCCCTCGACCCCTCCACCGCGGAACCGCTCCTGCGTTCGTACGGGCGGCCCGGGCAGGGGAGCCGCCCGGAAGAGGGCGTGGAGGAGGCGGCCGCCCGGGTGCGCGAGCGTCTTGCCGACTTGCCACCCGAGCATCGCCGCTTCGAGAATCCCCACGTCTACAAGGTGGGCCTGAGTCCGGCCCTCCTCGCCCTGCGCGAGGAGCTGGCCGACCGGGAACGCACCGAACTCCCCGCAACTGCCCCATGAACCGTACGGCTCTCCTTCTCGTCGACATCCAGAACGACTTCCTGCCCGGGGGAGCCCTCGCCGTACCGGAGGGGGACGCGGTCGTGCCCGTGGTCAACCGCCTCCTCTCCCGCTACTCCCTCGTCGCGGCGACCCAGGACTGGCACCCCGCCGGGCACGCCAGCTTCGCCTCCAGCCATCCCGGGAAGGCCCCCTTTGAGCGCATCGAGTTGGACGGGCTCGACCAGACCCTCTGGCCCGACCACTGCGTGCAGGGCTCGTCCGGGGCCGCCTTCGCCCCAGGTCTCGACCTCAACCCGGTCGCTGCCATTTTCCGGAAGGGGATGGACCCGCGGGTCGACAGCTACTCCGGTTTCTACGACAACGGCCGCCGCCACACGACCGGGCTGGCCGACTGGTTGCGGGGAATGGGAGTGGGCGAGGTCCATCTCGCCGGACTGGCTGCCGACATCTGCGTGGCGGATACCGCCCGGGACGCCCTCGAGGAGGGCTTCCGTACCGTGGTCCTCGAACCGGCGGTGCGTGCCCTCTCCGCGGAGGATTTCGCGGCCGTGCGCCAATCCCTCGCCGAGCGCGGGGGCAGCGTGCGCGCCCCGGAGTGAGAACCCTGCCCCTGACCCCAACCCCACATAAATGAATTGAAAGGCCTCACGGTCTGTCCAACCCTCGCGCGCTTATTCCATGATCATTGAGCCCAAAATCCGCGGTTACGTATGCGTGACCTCTCATCCGATCGGTTGTGCCCAGCACGTCCGGGAACAGATTGAAGCGGCCCGGGCGGCGGCCCCCTTACCTCACCCTCCCCGGCGGGTGCTCGTGGTGGGGTCCTCGACCGGATACGGGCTCGCCGCCCGCATCGTGGCGGCCTTCGGGGCGGGGGCGGAGACTTTTGGCGTGTTCTATGAGCGCGCGCCCTCCAACGGTCGGCCCGCCTCCCCCGGTTACTACAACGCGCTGGCCTTCGAGGAGGAGGCCGCCGCCGTCGGCCTGCCCGCCGGCAGCCTGAATGGCGACGCCTTCTCCGACGACGTCAAGGATCAGGTCATGGACCGGCTGGAAAAGGAGATGGGCCCCGTCGACCTCGTCATCTACAGCTTGGCCGCTCCCCGCCGGAACGACCCGCGGACCGGGGAAACCTACAAGTCCGTCCTCAAGCCGATCGGCCAGTCCTTCCGGGGGAAGACCGTGGACACCGACAAGAACCAGGTCCAGGAGGTGGCCATCGAGCCGGCCAACCAGGAGGAGATCGAGGCGACGGTAAAGGTGATGGGAGGCGAGGACTGGGAGCGCTGGATCAGCGCGCTGGCGGATCGCGGCCTGCTCGCGCCCGGCTTCCGCACGGCGGCCTTTTCCTACCTCGGCCCGGAGGTTACCTGGCCGATCTACCGCGACGGCACGATCGGTCGGGCCAAGGAGGACCTCGACCGGGCGGTGGAAGCGCTCAACGAGCGCTACCGCGAGCTGGGCGGCGAGGCCGTGGTCGCGGTGAACAAGGCAGTGGTCACCCAGGCCAGCTCGGCGATCCCGGTGGTCCCGCTCTACGTGGCCGTCCTCTTCCGGGTGATGAAGGAGAAGGGACTGCACGAAGGCTGTGTCGAGCAGATGATCCGGCTGTTCGGGGAGAAGCTCTCGGCGGAGGGAAGCCTGCCCGTCGAGGAGGACGGCCGGGTGCACCTGGACGACCGCGAGATGCGGGAGGATGTCCAGGAGGAGGTTCGCCGACTCTGGCCCCTGCTGCACAGCGACAATCTCGAGGAGCTGACCGACTACGCCGGCTACCGGCGGGAATTCCTGCGCCTGTTCGGGTTCGAGGTCGACGGGGTCGACTACCGCGAGGACGTCGATCCGGAGAAGGCGCTCGTCGGCGGGAGTGCCTGGTAGGAAACGGATCCCCGCCGTGACGGACGCCCGGTTTGCCGTCCTCTTCGACTGGGACGGCGTACTCGTCGATTCGGGGGAGGCCCACCATGCCTCCTGGAATCTCCTTGCCGAAGAGCTCGGGCACCCACCGCTCGACGACGCCTTCTTCGCGGAAACCTTCGGGCGGCTGAACCGTCAGATCATCCGGGACCTGCTCGGCTGGACCACGGACCTCGACGAGGCGGAGCGTTTCGGCCGGCGGAAGGAGGAGTTCTACCGGGCCCTCCTGCGGAGGGAGGGGCTCGCGGTGCTCCCGGGCGTGCGGGAGCTGCTGGCAGCCCTGCGGGCCGCGGGGGTGCCCTGCGCGGTCGGTACCTCGACTCTCCGCGAGAATCTGACCACCGGCCTGCAGCAGGCCGGTCTCGAGGGCTTTTTCGTCGGGGCGGCCACCAGCGAGGACGTCCGCCTTGGCAAGCCGGATCCGGAGGTGTTCCTGCAGGCGGCGGCCCGCACGGGTCTTCCCCCGGAGAGTTGCCTCGTGGTCGAGGACAGCCACCACGGGATCGAGGCCGGCCGGGCGGGTGGGATGAAGACCCTCGCCCTCCTCACGACCCACGAACGCGGGCAGATGCAGGGGGCGGATGACATCGCGAAGGATCTCTCCGAGGTCTCCGTCGAACGGATGGCCCGCCTGTGCGGGGAGGGCTTGTCCGCCTGAGGCGGGCTGCCGGAGCCGGGGCACTCCTCACCTCGCACCCCGCGCAAAGCCCCCTCGGAGCTTGCGTCGGCGATCGGGCCTGACCTACCGTCCCGATGATGCAACAACTCATCCGCACATCTTTCCGCGCCCTTGCCGCAGGCACCGTCCTCGGCGTGGCCGCCCCGGCGCTGGTCGCCCAGGAGGCCAAGTCCCCCTCGGAGATGACCGAGGCCGAGCTTTACGGTTACGTGGTGGCCCAGCAGGTCGGCCTCGACCAGCTCGGGTTCACCGACCAGGAGAAGGCCGAGTTCGCCGCCGGCTTCGAGGCAGGTCTCGACGGGAGCATGGCTGCCGTGCAGGACGAGCTCCAGGAGCTGCAGGCCTACCTCGAGGAGCGCTCCTCGCGAGTCCAGTCCGCCCAGGCGGAGGAGAACAAGTCGGCGGCGCAGGCCAAGATCGCCGAGCTGCGCGAGGATCCGGACGTCATCGAGGATCCCCGGGGCTTCTTCTACGAAGTGCTCGAATCGGGGAACGGCAACGTGCCGACCATGCAGGACGAGGTGACCGTGAACTACGAAGGCACACTCCTCAGTGGCGAGGTGTTCGACAGCTCCTACAATCGGGGGCAGCCGGCCACTTTCCCCATGGGTGGGGTCATCCCCGGTTTCTCCGGCGGCCTCTCCAAGATCTCCGAGGGCGGTCGTGTGCGCATCTTCATCCCCTCGGAACTCGGCTACGGCGACAACCCGCCCCCGCAGAGCCCCATTCCCCCCGGCGCCATGCTCATCTTTGACGCGGAGCTGGAGGGTGTAGCTCCGGCCGGCCAGGGCGGTCGGCCGGCGATGCCCGGGAATCAATAGGCGGGCACGCCATCGCGCTTTCCCTTGCGAAGCCGGGTCCCGAGGGGCCCGGCTTTTTTGTGAGCGGGAAAGGACGAGGGGGAGGAGGGGGCGCGGGCGGGGCGCGCGTCCGGAAGGCCTCCGCTGGTACTCCCGCCGGGATTCGAACCCAGATCTACGGCTCCGGAGGCCGTTGTTCTATCCATTGAACTACGGGAGCAGCGAGGCATCGAGTTGAACCGCCCGAGGCCTGCGGAGACAAGGGAAAAGCGCCGGGGAGCCGCCGCTTCCCGGCGACGAGGGCCCGGCCCGCCTCCCTTCCGTGGGCGGGCCGGGCCTCAGGAGAGCAGGGCCAGCGCGCGGCCCAGCGCGGAGAACCAGGCGTCCACGGGCCCGTCGAGGCCGAGGGCGTAGGCGAGGGCGGCGGCGATGAGGAAGGGGCCGAAGGGAATCTCGCTGCCGGCGCCGAGCCGCTCCCCGCGGTCGGGTTCGGCCCTGCCCGCCCGGAAGCGTTGCCAGGCGAGGACGGGCAGCAGGATGGCCGTGCCGAGGACCGCCCCGCCAAAGAGGGCGAAGACCGCCCCCTGCCAGCCGAGGAAGGCCCCGAGGCAGCCGGCCAACTTGATATCGCCCTCGCCGAGGGCCTCGCGGCGGAGGGCCAGCCCGGCCCCGACGGCCAGCCAATAGTACACGGAGGAACCGAGGAGCACGCCGAGGAAAGCGCTGCCGAGCCCTCGGAGGCTCGGCGCGGCGGCCTCGGGAAAACCGTGAAGCCCGGGAACGAGGAAGGAGAGGGCCAGCCCGAGGAGCATCCCGCCCACCGTGAAGAGATCGGGGATGACGAGGTGATCCAGGTCGATCCAGAAGGCGGGCACGAGGAAGAGGACGAGGACGGCGAGGGAGAGGGCCACGGCGGGCGGATGCAGCCACCAGCAGAGGAGGAAGAGCAGGGCGGTGATCCCTTCGACGAGGGGGTAACGGGGCGAGATCCTCGCGCCGCAACAGCGGGCCCTCCCCCGCAGGAGGAGCCAGGAGACAAGGGGGAGATTGTCGTGCCAGGGGAGAGGTTCCCCGCACCGGCAGCGGGAGCCCGGGCGTACCACCGATTCCCCCGCGGGGATCCGCCGGATGACCACGTTCAGGAAACTCCCGAGGATCGCCCCGAGGAGAAAGATGGTGGTGCCGGCGAAGAGGGCGGGAAGCGGGGGAAGGGCGCTGCCGGGCATGGGCGGTCGGGGAGGGTGGGGCGATGGCGGAGGCGGCGGGGGCGGGAACCGGACGGGGGCCGGGAGGCCGTGCCAGTCCGGGCTGCCCCGGGCCATCGCCCCCGCCTCAGGGAATCACCTTGTTGAGGGGGTACTCGATGATTCCCTCGGCCCCGTGCTCGCGGAGCACCGGGATGATCTCCCGGACGATCTTCTCGTCGAGAACAGTCTCCACGGCGACCCAGTCGTCCTCGGAGAGCGGGGAGACCGTCGGACGGCGGAGGGAGGGCAGCTCGCTGATGATCGTCTCCACGGCCGCGCGCGGGGCGTTCAGCTTGAGGCCCACCTTGTTCTGGGCTTCGAGGGCCGCGCGCAGGAGGAGGGAAATGCGCTCGATCTTGCGCCGCTTGGCCGGGTCCTCCCAGGCCGCGCGGTTGGCGATGAACTTGGTGTTGGTCTCGAGGAGGGTGTCCACGATGCGGAGACGGTTGGCCCGGAGGGAGGAGCCCGTCTCGGTGAGGTCGACAATCGCGTCGACGAGGTGGGGCACCTTCACCTCGGTCGCTCCCCAGGAGAACTCGACCTCGGCCTGCACATCGTGCCGGGCGAGGTACTGCTCGGTGAGGTGGACCACCTCCGTGGCGATGCGCCTGCCCTGCAGGTCCTGGACTCCCTCGATGTCGGAATCCTCGGGCACGGCGAGGACCCAGCGCGAGCGCCGGGTGCTCGCCCGGGAGTAGACAAGGTCGCACACCTCGACGACATCCGATCCGTTCTCGGCGATCCAGTCCTGCCCGGTGAGGCCGCAGTCGAAGAAGCCGTGCTCGACGTAGCGGCTCATCTCCTGGGCGCGCACGAAGCGCCCGTCCAGTTCCGGGTCGTCCATGATCGGCCGGTAGGAGCGGGAGCTCACCTGGATCTGGAAGCCGGCCATCCCGAAGAGCCGGAGGGTTGATTCCTCGAGGCTGCCCTTGGGAAGCCCGAGACGGAGGAGCGGAGAGGACTGCGCCATGCCCCCACCATACGCGGGTGGCTGGACGCTCAAAGGGAAAAGTGGAGCGAGGGGCGGATCAGCTGCCGGAGGGGTACCGCCGCTCGATCTCGCGGGCTGTGCTGGCCATCTCCATCTCCTCGAGAAAGCTGCGCAGGCGGGCGGGCTCGGCGTGGCCGGGAGCGAGGTCCACCTCGTGGTCGGGCTGGAGGGTGGTGAGCTGGCGATTCCGGCGGAGCTGGTCCGCCTGTTCGGTCACCACCGCCTGGAAGCGGGGTGGCTTCAGCCGGCCGGCGTTCGTGAGGATCGCCTCGAGATCGCCGTAAGCCTGCAGCCACTTGGCGGCGGTTTTCGGCCCGACTCCGGCAATCCCGGGAATGTTGTCCGAGCTGTCCCCGATGAGGGCGAGGTAGTCGGCGACCTGGTCGGGCCGGATGCCGTATTTCTCCCGGACGGCGGTCTCGTCGAGGGTGCGCCAGCCGAGCTTGGGGTTGGCGGTGGGGGGCGGGAGGAGCTGGGCCACGCCGGACTGGATGCACTGGGCGAGGTCCTTGTCCGCGCTGACGATGAGGGCCTCCTTGCCCTCCCCGCGCAGGCGGGCGGCGGCGGAGGCGATGAGGTCGTCCGCCTCGATCCCCTCGCTCTCGGCCACCCCGAGGCCGAGGTAGTGGCTGAGCTCCTTGATCCGGGGAAACTGGCGATCGAGGGCTTCCGGCATCTCCGCGCGGTTCGCCTTGTACTCCGGAAGGAGCGCGGATTTCTCCTCATCGTGCCCGAGGTCGAAGAAGGCGAGGAGGCGGGAGTCGGGGTAGAGGTCCTCGAGCCGCCAGACGGTCTTCACCCAGCCGTGGAGGGCGTTCGTGGGGAATCCGTCGCTCCGGTTCAGTTCCGGGATGGCGTAGAAGCTGCGATAGGCGAGGTTGAAGCCGTCGAGGAGGAGGGTGGGGGCCATGGGCGGGGAAGGTGCGGGATTGTCGGGCGGGTGCCGCCGTGGTAACCTACACGGAATGGAGGAGCAGCTACAAATCGAAGTTTGCTACAGTGGGCAGGTGCAGGGCGTCGGTTTTCGCTACGAGGTGCGGCAGGTGGCTCGGGACTACCGGGTGACGGGCTATGTGGAGAACCTCGCGGACGGGCGGGTCCACCTGCTCGCCGAGGGCGAGCGCGGGGAGGTTGGGCGTTTTCTCGAGGGGGTTCGCCACGCCCTCGGAGCCTACATCCGTCACGCGGAGGAGACCGAGCGGGTGGCCCCGCCGGAGTGCGGCGATTTCCGGATCCGGCTCTGAGCGGGGGGAGCGTTGCGGGGGGCGGGCACGGTCCGTCCGGGAAACCCCTGCGCGCGCCCCGCTTCCTCAGGGCCCGACCACCGTGACCGGGATGGTCACCGGGTTCATTCCGGCGGCCTCGCTGAAGAGGGCACCCTCGCCGGGTTGGCCCCCTTCCACGGGAACGCTCACGGAGCGACTGCCCTCCGGGATGACGACCGCGGGCATGATGATCGACTCGGGGATGTCGGTGCTCAACGGGATGGAAAGGCCACCCGCGGGAGCCTCGAAGCGGACCGAAAAGACGAGGACCGCGGTTTCCCCGGGGGCGAGGCGCAGGGAGCCCGGGGCCACGCGCAGCTCCGACTGGTCGATGCGGAACGAGCCCACCACGACGGTTTCCGCTCCGCTGCGCAGCTGTACGGGGTAGCTCTCCCCGGCGGGCAGCGGAGGCACCACGAACTTCAGCTCGTTCTGGGTCTCGAAAGTGGTCTGCGCGGGTACTCCGCCCACGAGGATCCGGTCGGAGGGAAAGAAACGGCGGCCGAGGACGGTGACGGTGCGCCCGACGGGAGCCCGTTCCACCTGGAGCTGGAGGACATACTTGTTGACGAGCTCAAAGCTGTGGAGGTCGGAGCTGATCCGGTCCTGCTGGACGGTGCCGCCCGCCATCTTCTTTTCGTAATTGAGAAAGTAGTAGAACGCGGCCTCTCCCTGGTCTTCGGGCATCACGAAGTCGAACTCGAAGAGGTAGGGATCGTACCGGTTCTGGTCCATGGGGTACTGTTCCCCGTTGATGACGATGGTGGCGTCCATCGTTTCCGGCTCGACGCCCTCGCCGAGGAGGCGGGGCTGCATGGAGAGGGTATAGATGCCGGAGGGGTTCTCCGGGACTTTCGCGGGGGTGAGGTTCTCGAGGTAGGCGCTGCAACCGGTCAGCAGGCCGAGGAGGACCGCGAAGGTCAGGATCGTGGGCACTCTCATGTTCACTGGAGGTTGCCGGGGGCAGCCCCCGCTGGCAAGGAAAAGTCCGGTGCCCCGGCTCCGGCCGAGGCGAGGATCTCCCGCCCGATGGCGTCGGCCACGAGGAGTCCCGCCCGCGTCGGAACCCAGTGGTCCCCGCCCCGCCGGAGCCACTCCGCGGCCTCGAGGCGGCGAAGGATCCCCTCCAGCCCGGGAACGGCCGCCGCGGCCTCTACGGGGAAGCCGCGGCTGGTTCGCAGTCCGAAGACCGCCCGCTCGAGGACTCGCTCCGCCGGGCTCAATTCCACCCGCTCCTCCACCGCCGGCGGGTCCTCCCGTAGCGCGGTGCGCCAGGCCTCCAGGCCGTGCGGGTTGCGGAAGCGGTACGACCCGACCTGGGAGGCCGCGGAGGGACCCAGCCCGCGCCACTCGCCCATCCCCCAGATCGTCCGGTGATGCCGACTCTCGTGGCCGGGACGGGCGAAGTTCGACACTTCGTAGTGATGAAAGCCGGCCGTCTCGAGGAAGTCCCAGGCGTGCTCGAGGAGGCCGGCCTCGTTCTCGGGGTCGACGCGGTAGCCCTCCCGGGCGAGGCGGGCGAGCAAGGGGGTATCCTCCTCGAGGGTGAGGTTGTAGAGCGAGAGGTGGTCGGGGGAGAGGGCGAGGGCCCGCCGGAGATCCTCCTCCAGCTCGCGGGGTCCCTGGCCGGGTACCGCTACGATCAGGTCGAGGTTGAGGTTGTCCCAGCCGGCAGCGCGCAGGCGGTCGACTTGTGCTTCCACCCGGTCGTTGGCATGGGGACGACCGAGGGCGCGCAGGAGGGAGGGCGAGAAGGACTGGACGCCGAGGGAGAGCCGGTTGACGCCCACCTCCCGCCAAGCCTCCATCTTTTCCCGGGTGAGGCACTGCGGGGTCAGCTCGACGGTCCATTCGGCGCCGGGCTGGAGGTTCCGCCGGAAGCGGTCCCCGATCCGGCGGATGTCGCTGGCCTTGAGCAGGCCGGGGGTTCCCCCGCCCCAGAAACACGAGCTCGCCGGGCCCTCGGGAGCGAGGAGCGCCCACTCCGCCTCCAGGCCCTCCCGGTAGACCTGCCAGTCCCCCGGCGAGGGAACCTGCTTGTCAAAGGCACAGAAGTCGCAGGTCGCCGCGCAAAAGGGGACGTGCAGGTAGAGAGCGGCCCCGGCGGGGATGCGGCGGAGGGGGGAGGGGTCGGCGGGGGCAGTGGGTCTGCCTCGGCGGCCGGCCGTGCCTACAGTCCCCGCGTCTGCCACCACAGGTAGAGGGTTTGGAAAAAGGCGTAGGCGAGAATGGTGTAGAACACCCAGCGCAGGGGGATGCCCTTCCGCTTTTCCGGGTCGGGTTCTTCCTCGTCACTCATGCCCGGAAGGATGGCTCGTCGACCCGCCCGGTGCAAGCAAGGGCGGGTCGGGAAGGGGGGCCTCGCGGGCGGGGGCCCTCCCGCTCAAGCGGTGTGCTGGCCCCCGCTTGCCCGGCCGGTGGACTGCAGGTCCTTCGGGATCGGGGCGACCAGCGTGAGGCGGTTGCCGCTGCCGGGGTGGGGGAGGACGAGGCGGTGGGCATGCAGGAGGATGCGGCCCTCCGGCACCGGCAGGGGATCGAGGCGGCGGTAATGGCGACCGCCGTAGAGGGAATCGCCAAGGACGGGATGCCCCAGCGATGCGAGGTGCACCCGGATCTGGTGCGTGCGGCCGGTCTCGATACGCACGCGGAGGAGGGACCAGGTGCGGTCGGGAGCGCCCTCGAGGAGTTCCCAGTGGGTCACCGCCGGGCGGCCGCCCTCCACGATGGCCCGCCTCACCCGGTGCCGCGGATGCCGGCCAAGGGGCGCGTCGACCGTGCCCCGTGCCTCCGCCGGCACTCCCCGCACCACCGCGAGGTACTCCTTCTCCATCGCGCGCTCGCGGAAGGCCGCCTGCAGGGCTCCGCCGGCGGCCACGGTCTTCGCGAGCACGAGCACGCCCGAGGTCTCCCGGTCGAGGCGGTGGACGACCCCGGGCCGTTCCGGCTCGCCGAGATCGGCCAGCTGGCCCTCGGTGTAGCCGAGCGCGGCCGCCACCACCGTGCCCGTCTCCACCCCGGGACCGGGATGCACGACGCGGTTGGCCGGCTTGTCCACGGCGAGGAGGTCCGCGTCCTCGTAGAGCACGACGAGCGGCCAGCTCTCCGGCTCGGGGGCACGGGGTGACCGGGTTGCCCCACGCGCCCGCGCCGCCGGGTGGATTTCCACGCGCTCCCCCTCCCGCAGGCAACGCCCGGGTGCCACTGCACGACCCTCCACGAGGACCTCCCCCGCCCGAATTGCCCGCTGCCAGTCCGCCCGGGTCAGCCCCGGCTCCTCCCCCGACAGCCACTTGTCCAGCCGCTGCCCGGACCCGTCCCCGCCAACCCTCCGCTCTTCGCTCCCACCCATCCGTTCCACCACACCCCAACCTGTCCCGACCCTGCCCCCCAGGCAAGTCCGCCCCGGGCGGGTACATGGAAAAACCTAATAAAAATCCCAAACTCCCCCTAGTTCCGGATTGCCTCCATTTTATCGTGAATTTGAGGGACAGAGCTTACTAAACACTTGTTGTGGAGGAATTTCGGGAAAGCATTGGGTGGGCGAGAGGGGCCGGAGAGGGTGGGGAAATTTTGGGATCGGAGGGGGTGGGATGGGTTTGCGTGGGGGGCGGGGAGGGGGTTGGGTAGGGAGATGAGCGGAAAGACGCGGCAGCCTTACTTGCACCCGGGAGATCCGGTGGACTGGTCCTCGTTGGGGGCGGAGACCCTCGTGGCGGATGTGCGGGAGGGGTTGCGGGAGGCGGAGGAGGGCCTCCGGCGGATCGAGGCCCTGCCGGAGGGCCAGGCGGGCTACGCGACGGTGATCGAGGCGATGGAGGCGGCGCTGGATCCGGTGGAGGACGCGTGGTCGCTGGCGAGCCATCTGGACAGCGTGCGCAACACGCCCGAGTTCCGGGCGGCCTACCAGGAGATCCTGCCGGAGGTGAGCGCGTTCTTTGCGGGGATCAGCCTGCGTCCGGAGTTGTGGAAGCGGGTGCAGGCGGCGGCGGAGCGGGAACGGGGAAAATTGGACGCGGTGCGGGAGCGCGACCTTGAGGAGACCGTGCGGGATTTCCGGGAGGCGGGTGCGGACCTTGACCCGGAGGCGCAGGAGCGCTTGCGGGCGATCGAGGCGGAGCTGGCCGAGCGGACGCAGAAGTTTGGGGAGAATGTCCTCGATTCCACGGAGGCGTGGGAGCGTTACGTCGAGGATCCGGCGGAGCTGGACGGGGTGCCGCCGAGCGTGCAGGAGCAGCTGCGGGCGGATGCGCGGGCCCACGGCCGGGGCGACGAGGCCGCTCCCGCCTGGAGGATCACTTTGCAGGCACCCTCCTTCGTGCCGATCCTGCAATACGCGCACAGCGAGGAGCTGCGCCGGGAGGTCTGGGAGGCGACCACCCGGATCGGGGCGACCCCGGAGCACGACAACCGGGAGCAATTGGCGCCTTTGTTGGCCCTGCGCCGGGAGAAGGCGGAGTTGCTCGGATTCCCGGATTTCGCGCAGGCGGCCACGGCCCGCCGGATGGTGGGCGGGGGAGCGGAGGCGGAGTCGTTCGTGGACGACCTGCACCGCCGCATCCGCCCGCGTTTCCGGGAGGAGGTGGAGGAGCTGGAGGAGTTCCGGGCGGCGCAGACCGGCACGGAGCGGCGTCGGCTCGAGCCGTGGGAACTCGGCTACTGGAGCGAGCGGCTGCGGCGGCACCGCTACGAGTTCGACGAGGAGGAGCTGCGGGCTTACTTCCCGATCGAGGCCGTCCAGGAGGGCCTTTTCCAGCTCGCCCAGCGCGTTTTCGGCGTGCGCATCGAGCGGCGGGAAGTCGACCCGGAGACCCAGCTCTGGGCGCCGGCCGTCGAGTTCTACGATTTTTATGACCGGGCGGGGGCCCTGCTCGGCTCATTCTACGCGGACTGGTATCCGCGCAAGGGGAAGCGGGACGGGGCCTGGATGAATCCCCTGCGCTCCGGGCTGCCCCTGTGCCCCGAGCGGCCCCAGCCGCATCTCGGGGTGATCTGCGGCAACCTTACCCCGCCAGCCGGCGACCGGCCCTCGCTGTTGACCCACCGGGATGTGGAGACCCTCTTTCACGAGTTTGGCCACCTGCTCCACCACCTCTGCAGCGAGGTGCCCGTGCGATCCCTGGCCGGGACGAACGTGGTTTGGGATTTCGTGGAGTTGCCCTCGCAGCTCATGGAGAACTGGTGCTGGGAGCGGGAGAGTCTCGACCTCTTCGCGCGGCACCACCAGACCGGCGAGCCCATCCCGGAGGAGCTCTTTGGGCGCATGCGGGCGGCCCGCAATTTCCAGAGTGCCATGGGGACGATGCGCCAGCTTTCCTTCGCGAAGATGGACCTCGCCCTCCACCGAGGGGGACCCTTCGCGGACGGGGCGGCGGTGCTCGCCTTCGCCGAGGAGGTGATCGCGGACTACCGGGTGCCCCTGCGCACCGAGCCGCCCCTCATCCTGCCGCGCTTCGGGCATCTCTTCAGTTCCCCGACGGGATACGCCGCCGGCTACTACAGCTACCAGTACGCGGAGATGCTGGACGCGGACGCCTTCAACCGCTTCCAGGAGGAGGGCCTGCTGAGCCCGGCGGTCGGGGGTGAGTTCCGGCGGGCGATCCTCGCGCGCGGCAATGCGGCCCCGGCCGCGCAGCTCTTCCGGGCCTTTCGCGGACGGGACCCCGATCCGGAGGCTTTCCTGCGGCGGGCGGGTCTAGCGGGGTAGGATGCGGGGAGAGGTGGCCCGGCGGGGGCGGAGACCGAATTCGGTGCGGATGCGTTCGGTCCCGCTTGCAATGGTGCGTAATTCTTTTCCAATAGAAGGTAACATTTTCTCATCATGACACCGTTCCTTTTCCTGATCATTCCGACGATCCTCCTCGGCCTCTGGGCCCAGCACCGCGTGGGCTCGACTTACAAGAAGTACGCCCAGGTGCAGTCCCGCGGGGGAATCACCGGGGCGGAGGCGGCGCAGTATGTCATGCGCCAGGCCGGAATCCGCGATGTGGAGATCGTCCCGATCCGGGGCCATCTCACCGATCACTACGATCCCACCAAGAAGCGGCTTTGCCTGAGCGAGGAGAACTACGGCGGGCACAGCTTGGCGGCTCTCGGGGTGGCCGCTCACGAAGCGGGCCACGCCATCCAGCACAAGGTGGGCTACGGCATGCTCAAGGCCCGGATGGCTCTCGTGCCGGCGACCCAGTTCGCCTCGCAGATCCTGCCGATCGCGATCATCGGGGGCTTCCTTTTCCACGCAACCGGGTTGATCCTGCTCGGGGTGGCCGCCTACGCGATCCTCACCCTCTTCCAGCTGATCACCCTGCCCGTGGAGTTCGACGCGAGCAAGCGGGCGGTGGCCCAACTCGACACTCTCGGGATCATCAGCGCGGACGAGTTGCCCGGGGTCAAGCAGACCCTGAATGCGGCTGGCTGGACCTACGTGGCCGCCTTCATCTCCTCCCTCGCCTGGTTGCTGTACTTCATCCTCGCCGCTCGGCGGTAGGGAGGGACCGCCGGGGCGGCCCGGGCGCTCTCCCCGTGCGCAGTGCGGGGCTGGCGTTCGCGGGTGTTTCCGGGCGAGGGGCCCCGTCTTCCGGCGCCAACCCCATTTTCGGCTGGCTGCCGGCCCGGCGCGTCGTTCCGTTGGCGGGATGACGCCACAGGAACAAAATTTCGAGGACTACAAGCGGGCGGAGGCCCGTGCGCTCGAGCTGCTCGCGGAGATGCGGGCGGTGACCCCGAAGAAGGTGGACATCGAGCTGGCGCTGCTCGTGGCCGTCTTCGAGCTGCACCGCGGGGAGCAGCCGCCGGAGATCATCGGCGGGATCATCCAGAAGCACCTCGAGACGATCATCCCCTTCTACCGGGAGGGTGGGCAGCAGGGCGGGGGCCACTGAGCGCTCCCCGTCGGCGGGCGAGGGGCTCAGCTGCAGACCAGTCCGCCGTCGACGACCAGGGTCTGCCCGGTCACCGCACGCGCCCACGGGGAAGCGAAGAAGAGGGCGGCGTCGGCCAGTTCCGCGGGCGTAGTGACGTGGCCGAGGGGGGTCTGTTGCGCGATCAGGTCGAAGACCTCCGGGGGCGTGGCCGCGCTCGCGTCGGTGGTACGGAGCAGTCCCCCGGCGATCATGTTGACGGTGACCCCGAGGGGTCCCAGCTCCCGGGAAAGCGTGCGGGTGAAGGCCTGGAGCGCTCCCTTGGCGGCGGTGTAGTCGTGGTAGGGGACCACGGGGTTCTGGACGAGGTTGCTGCCAATGGTGAGGACGCTTCCGCCGCCCTCCGCCTCGAAGTGCGGACGAAGGGCCTGGACGGCGTGGAGGGCGCCGCCCACGGCGACCTCCGCCTGGGCGGAGAAATCTCCCCAGGAGAGGGTCTCCAGGGGTGTGCGCGCGTCTCCGTTGAAGGAAAAATCGGCGAGGGCGTTGTGGACGAGCACGGTGGGCGGGCCGAGGGTCCGCGCGATCTCCGCGACCATGGCAAGGACCGCGTCCCGATCGGTGAGGTCAGCGGAAAAGGCGGCGGCGCGGGGACCGAGTTCCGCGGCGAGGGCTTCTGCCGCGGCGGCGCTCCGGCGGTAGTTGAGGGCCACGCGGGCCCCCTCCCAGGCGAAGGCCCGGGCAAGGGCGGCCCCGAGACCGCGGCCGGCCCCGGTGATCAGGACGGTCTGGTTTTCGAGGGAGGGCGGCATGGAAATCGGGCGAGGAGGTTCGGGGTGAGTGCCGGGGCGATCCGGGACGGGCGTGCCGTCTCGAGGAGAGCGGTGCCGCTTTCGGCGGCTGCTCCCCTTGGGGCGCCGACCGCCCCTGTCCCTCACGCACTGACCGCGGCCGGCTCGAAGCGGAAGCTGTACTTGCCGAGGCGCGCGGAAATCTCCTCGACGATGCGCTGCTCGTTGGCTTCCCCCGGGGCGGCGAAGGTCACTGAAAAGCGGACGAAGGCTCCCACCTCATCCCAGGGGACGGTGCTGACCAGCTCGTTGCGGATGAGCCACTGGCTGAACTCCTCCGCGCTGGCGAAGGTCGTTTCCCGGCCGTCGGCGTCCACCGCGCTGGTCGGGCAGGGCACGTAGAGGAAGAAGGATCCGGCCGGCTTCTCCACCGTGAAGCCGTGCGAGCGGAGCGCCTTCACCAACAGGTCCATGCGCCGGGAGTACTTCCGGGCGATCTCCTCGGTGATCCAGGGATTGGCGAGGGCGACCTCGGCGGCTTTCTGGATGCCGAGGAACTGGCCGGAGTCGGAGTTGTCCTTCACATGGCCGTAGGCCTGCACGAGGCGCTCGTTGCCGACCACGAAGCCGATGCGCCAGCCCGTCATGTTGAAACTCTTGGAGAGGGAGTGCAGCTCCACGCCGACCTCCTTGCCGCCCGGGACCTGGAGCAGGGAGAGCGGTTTCTCGTCGAAGACCAGGGCGGCGTAGGCGGCGTCCTGGATCACCACCAGCCCGTGCTCCTTGGCGAAGGCGACGACCTCCCGGTAGAATTCCTCCGTGGCGGAGGCACCCGTCGGGTTGTTCGGGTAGTTCAGCACGAGCACCTTGGCGCGCTCGAGCTGGTCCGCCGGCACGGCGCGGAGGTCGGGGAGGAAGTTGTGGGCGGCCTCGAGGGGCAGGTGGTGGACCTCCCCACCGAAGTAGCGCGCGTGGGTGCCGAAGACCGGGTAGCCGGGACTGGTGAGGAGGGCGACATCCCCGGGGTTGATGAGGGCCGCCGCGAGGTAGGTGAGGGCGGTCTTCGAGCCGATGGAGTGGAGGACCTCGCGCTGGGGATCGATCCCGGTGACCCCGAAGACCCGCTCCATGTACTGGGCGGCGGCCCCTTTCAGCGACTCGTTGCCATTGTCGGCGTAGCCCCGGTTCTCCGGGAGGGCCGCCTCGTGCTGGAGGGCGGCGACCACCTCCGGGTAGGCCATCTCGTCCGGCTCGCCGACGCCCATGTCGATGAGGGCGGTCTCCGGATGGGCCTCGGTGGCCTCCTTCTTGGCCTGCTTGATCTTGGCGAACTTGTAGACGGCGGTGTCCTTGCCGAAGGAGGAACCGCCGATGCGGTCGGCGAACAATTGCTGGAGGTAAGGATCGGCCATGGCGATCAGCGTGCGGTGCGTGGCGGAATGTTCAAGGAACCTTTTGGCCGGAAGGGTGCGGGGATCGGGGAGGGAGAGGGTGCGGGGCCGTCAGCCGAAAGGCGGTGAGGGGGGGCGGGCGGGGCGGCCGGGATTTGTTTTGAACCGGGGGTGGCTTTGCTCTTGGGTGCACGGTCATGCAAGTGGTCGCTTCGATCCACGAGATGCAGTCCCTCTCCATGGCGACGCGTTTCAAGGGTAGCCTGATCGGGTTGGTGCCGACCATGGGGGCCCTCCACGCCGGGCACCGCGAACTCATCCGGCTGGCCCGGGAGAAGGCCGACTTCACGGTGGTCTCCCTCTTCGTGAATCCGAAGCAGTTTGGCCCGAACGAGGACTTCGAGAAGTATCCCCGCGACTTCGAGGCGGACCGCGCGGTCTGCGAGGAGGAGGGGGTCGACCTCGTCTTCTGCCCCACTGCGGGAGAGCTCTATCCGGAGCACTACTCCGTCTATGTGGAGGAGGAGATGGTGAGCAAGGGACTCTGCGGGATATCCCGGCCCCACCACTTCAAGGGGGTCACCACGGTCGTGGCCAAGCTCTTCAACATCGTCCGGCCGGATGTCGCCGTGTTCGGCCAGAAGGACGCGCAGCAGTCGGCGGTCCTCCGCAAGATGGTCGAGGATCTGCACATGCCGATCGAAATCGTGGTGGGGGAGACGGTGCGGGAGGACGACGGGCTCGCCCTGAGCTCCCGCAACCGCTACCTCACTCCCGAGCAGCGGGCCGACGCCCGCCACATTTACGAGGCCCTCCTCACCGGCAAGGAGCTTGTCGACCAAGGCAACCACTCCGTGGACCGGATCATCGCCGAGGTCACCCACACTCTCGCCCGCAGCCGGCGCATCCGGGTGATTTACGCGGAGGTCGTGGACCGCCGGTACATGCAAAAAATGCGCGAGGTGGTGCCGGGCGAGTCCCTCATCGCGGTCGCCTGCTGGGTCGACCAGACCCGGCTCATCGACAACTTGAAGATCTGACCTCCGCGGGTCAGCCGGGGACGCGGACTTTCCCGCTGGTACCGGTTGCCCTCCGCCGTTTTTCCTTCCCCGTTCCCGATCCGTGGAGACCCTCGACTACGACGCTGTCGTCATCGGCAGCGGGATCGCCGGCCTCAGCTTCGCCCTCCGCCTGGCCCGGCGGGGACGGAGCGTTTGCGTGGTCACCAAGAAGGACAGCGCCGAGTCGAATACCAACTACGCGCAGGGCGGGATCGCCGCGGTGACCTCGGCCACGGACGATTTCGACCTGCACGTGGCCGACACGCTGGCCGCCGGGGACGGGCTGTGCGATGAGGAGGTTGTCCGGGCGATCGTCGCGGAGGGACCCGAGCGGGTGCGCGAGATCGTGGAGCTGGGGGTGGAGTTCTCCCGGCTGGAGGGTGGCGACTATTCCCTCGGCAAGGAGGGGGGGCACTCCAAGCGGCGAGTCCTCCACGTGCAGGACATGACCGGCCGGGCCATCGAGGAGGCGCTCCTCCGGGCGGTCGCCGCCGAGGAGCGGATCAGCCTCCGCGAGCACTGCATGGGGATCGACTTGCTCACCACGCGGAAGCTCAAGAAATTCGGTTTCCACAGCGAGGACCCGGTCAATCGGGTGGTGGGTCTCTACGCCTACGACCGCGAGGCGGGCGGCGTGATTGCCCTTCGCTGTGGGGCGGTCCTCCTCGCCACGGGCGGTGCCGGGCAAGTCTACCAGTTCACCACGAATCCTCCGATTGCCACAGGCGACGGCATCGCCATGGCCTACCGGGCGGGCGCGGAGGTGCGGAACCTCGAGTTTGTCCAGTTCCACCCCACCGCCTTTTTCTCGCCGGAGGGGGAGCGTTTTCTCATCAGCGAGGCCGTCCGCGGCGAGGGTGCACTCCTGCGCAACGCCGATGGCGAGGCCTTCATGGAGCACTACCATCCCCGCCGGGACCTGGCCCCGCGCGACATTGTGGCCCGGGCCATCGACGCGGAGATGAAGCGCTCCGGTGCCCGCTTTGTCTCCCTCGACCTGACCGCCCGCTCCGCCGGAGAGATCGCCGCGCGTTTCCCCGCGATCGACCACCACTGCCGGAAGCACGGCTATGCTCCGGACAAGGACTGGATCCCGGTGGTGCCCGCGGCCCACTACCTTTGCGGCGGGGTGACCACCCACCTCACCGGGGAGACCACCCTCGCCGGCCTCTATGCCTGCGGCGAGGTTGCCCACACCGGGCTGCACGGGGCCAACCGCCTCGCCTCGAACAGCCTCCTCGAGGCCCTCGTCCTCGCGGCCCGGGCGGTGGACACCGTCGAGGAGCGCCTCGCCCATGCCGAGCCCCTGCCGGTGAATCTCCCCGCCTGGGTGGATGGGAATGTCAGCGACTCCGACGAGAGGGTCGTGCTCATCCACAACTGGCATGAGCTGCGCCGTACTCTCTGGGACTACATGGGGATCGTCCGGTCCACCAAGCGCCTCGAGCGCGCCCGCGCCCGGATCGAGCTGCTCTCCCGGGAGATCAACGACTACTACTGGAACTTCCGGGTCGAGCCCATGCTCCTCGAGCTGCGCAACATGGTGGAGGTGGCCGGACTCATGGTCGCCTGCGCGCTCCAGCGGAAGGAGAGCCGCGGACTCCACCATACCCTGGACCATCCCTCCCACTTGCCCGAGGCCCACGACACTGTGCTGCAGGGGCGTTGAGGGCCGGGGATGGCCGGGTCCGCCCGGGTGCCCTCCCCGGGACCCCGGGACTGTCGGACTTGGGAGGCCCGGCCATCACGGGGATTTCCCGTTCCCGCCGGTGGGGGCCGTCCACCGGCGGAAGTCCCGCCGGGCCACCTCGCGGAGGATTTCCCGGAAACGGTCCACGAGGAGGGAGTCCTCCCGGTCCAGCCGGGCGAGGCCGAGGGTGCTGCGGGCCCCGGCCGCCCGCAGCTTCCGGTAGACGACCCCTTCCCGGTGCAGGTTGCCGCTCGACTCGGCGAGCAGGGCGATGCCCATGCCGCTGGCCACCAGCCCGATGACCGTCTGCAGGTGAACCGCGTACTGGGCCACCCGGGGGAGGGCCCCGACGGTGGCGAGCAGTTCCACGATCTGGGCGTGGGACCCCGGCTCCAGCCGGCGCTGGAAGAAGATCAGCGGGAGGGGGGCAATGTCGCGGACTGAGAGCGATTTCCTCCCCTCCAGCGCATGACCGCTGGGCAGGGCCACGATCATCGGCTCCTCCAGAAGGGGCTCGAAATGGATTTCCGGGGAGCGCATCGGCAGGCGGACCAGCCCGGCCTCAATCCGCCCCTCGTAAAGAGCATCCACCTGCTCCCCGCTGGCCAGTTCCTGCAGGTCGAGGTCGACTCCCGGATAACGCTCGCGGAAAATCCCGAGGGCGGTCGGCAGGAGGCTCAGGGTGGCCGAGCTGACGAAACCGATGGCGAGTCGACCCCGGTTGCCCTCGGCGGCCCCGCGCGCTTCCGCGCCGGCCTCCTCCACGGCTGCGAGGATCTCCCGGGCCCGTCCGAGGAAGGCGCGGCCGGCGTCGGTCAGGGCGACCCGGCGGGTGCTCCGCTCCAGCAGGGTGGTGCCGAGTTCCTCCTCGAGCGCCTTGATCTGGGTGCTCAGGGGAGGCTGGCTCAGGTGGAGGCGCTGGGCGGCCCGGCCGAAATTTCTCTCCTCGGCGACCGCCACGAAGTAGCGCAGTTGGCGGAGCTCCATAGGATTCTTTTCTAAAACCTATCAAAAATCCCGTCAAAGTTATATTGGACCAATAGAAGAACCCGAGGTATCCTCTCGGCGTTTTATTCCTGAACGGAACCCGGAACCCCTGAGACCCCAGCCCCTCCCATGAAGCACTACTCCGTCATCGTCATCGGCTGCGGGGGCCTTGGCTCCTCGGCGCTCTACTGGCTCTCCCGCGAGCTCGGGGGATCCGTCCTCGGTCTCGAGCAGTTCGCGCTCGGCCATGCGAACGGCGGTTCGCAGGACCATTCGCGGATCATCCGGCTCGCCCAGCACGAGGAGCCCTACGCGGCCCTCGCGCCGCACGCGTACGAGGCCTTCCACACGGCGGAAGAGGAGGGCGGGCTGCAGGTCGTCCACAAGACCGGCGGACTCATTGTCGAGGATCCGGAGCACCGCGATGCGGCCACCGTGGGCAAGCGGAACATCGACGGGTATGTCGAGGCCTTCGAGGCTTTCGGGTTCGAGTACGAGCGGCTGGACGCGGCCGCACTCATGGAGCGCTACCCCCAGTGGCACTTGCGCGGGCACGAGCGGGCGGTCTTCCAGCGGGAGTCCGGGCTCGTCGATCCCGGCAAGGCGAACGCCCTGCACATTGCGTTGGCGCGGGCGCGGGGAGCCGCCGTCCGGGCGGAGTGCCCCGTGCGGGCGGTCGTCCCCGAGGCGGACAGCATCCGCGTGGAGACCGAGGACGAGACCTACCGGGCAGACCGGGTGGTCGTGGCGAGCGGCGCATGGACGAACCGGGTGCTCGCGGAAGCCGGTCTCCAGCTCCCGCTGACCGTGACCCAGGAGCAGGTCACCTACTACGCGACCCCGCACCTCCGCGACTTCGCGCCCGACCGCTTTCCCGTTTTCATGTGGCACGGCGCGCACAACTTCTACGGTTTCCCGGTGTACGGGGAGGTGGCCACTAAGCTCGGGCAGCATATGGGCGGGCACGAGACCACCGCGGAGACGCGCACCTTCGAGCCGGACCCCGTCCGGCAGGAGCGCTACCGCAGCTTCCTGGCCGAGTATCTCCCCGGCTTTCTCGGGCCGGAGCTCTACTCGAAGACCTGCCTCTACACGGTCCCCCCCGACCAGAACTTCATCATCGATACGCTGCCCGGCGAGGAGCGCATCAGCGTGGCGATCGGGGCCGGGCATGCCTACAAGTTCGCCGGGGCGATTGGGCGGGCCCTCTCCGAGCTGGCCCTGGACGGGCGGAGCACCCTGCCCATCGCCCCCTTCACCCTCGAGCGGCCCGCCATCACCGACCCCGGTTTCCAACGGGCTTTCCACGCCTGAGGGAGGACCGGCTGCCGCCATTCGTTGAGGGGAACGGAAGCATGACCGACCCACCGGAGAGCGCCTTCTGAGGAGGACGGCAGAGTGGACGGCTGTCTCGTGCACCGCCGCGGCTCCCCCGGGTACCCGCGCTTTTACCTTCCGCGAATTGTGAACCTACCATCGTTGCCAACCCCATGAACCGCACACGCTACCGCACCCGACGCTACTCGGAAAACCCCACCGCCGCGGACTACACCCGCGAGGAGACCTACGCGCCCACCCGGGCACCCGTCGACCACGCCGTCACCCTCCTCCCGGAGGCCTATGCCTCCGACGAATTCTTCACCCTTGAGCGGGAGCGGGTCTTCACCCGGTCCTGGGTGGCCGTCGGCTGCCTTTCCCAAGTGGCCGAGCCCGGCCAGGTCCTCGTGGTGGAGGTGGCCGGACGCTCCGTCATCGTCGGCCGCAACAAGGCCGGGGAGCTGCGCGCCTTCCACAACGTGTGCCGCCATCGCGCCGCCAAGCTCCTCACGCAGGGGGCCCACCGCCTGCGGGGCAAGCGCATCCAGTGCCCCTACCACTGCTGGACCTACGACCTCGACGGCAAGTGCCTGGGCACCCCGCTCTTCGAGGGCTCGGACATCCCCGAGGACATGCAGGGCATTTTCGACATGGGCGGGGTGAAGGGTTTCGACAAGGCGGACTACGGCCTCCTGCCCGTGCAGGTCGACACCTGGGGCTTCTTCGTCTTCCTCAACCTCGATCCGCAGGCGGCCCCCCTCCGCGAGCAGCTCGGCGACCTCCCCGAGCGGCTCGGGGGCTATCGACTCGAGGAGTGGCAGGTCGTCGGTACCCGCGACTACGAGGTCGAGGCGAACTACAAGCTCATCGGGGAAAACTTCATGGAGTACTACCACCTGCCCTGGGTGCATCCGGAGCTGGTGAAGGTTTCCCGCATGGAGGACCACTACCGCTGGCAGGGGCCGGGACTGTACACCGGCATGTGCACCTCCCCCGTTTCCCGGAACACCGAGGCCGGCGGCTGGGAGGGCCTGCCCCCGATCGAGGGGCTCTCCGAGAGCGATGGCCAGAGCGGGCGCTTCGTCTGGCTCTTCCCGAACACCGCCCTCGTCGTCCTCCCCAACCACTGCTTCGTGATCATCGCCCATCCCGAGGGTCCCGATTCCACCCGCGAGGAAACCATCCTCCTCGCCCATCCGGAATCCATGGCCGCGGAGGGATCCTCCGCGGCGATCGACCAGCTCGCCCACTTCTGGGACCTCGTCAACCAGCAGGACATCGAGATCGTCCAACGCGTCCAGGAGGGCATCGCCAATCCCGCCTACCGTGGAGGTCGGATGTGCTACCGCTTCGAGGAACCCCTCCACCGCTTCCAGAACATGGTCATCGACAAGATGGTCGGCGTGGAGCGGATCCCGCCCGGCGACGAGCAGACCGCCACGCCCATGTTCGTCGATCCGCCGAAGACCCGGGACTGGACCCGGCCGGCCCCGGGGGACGCGGTTGCCTGAGGGGGCGCCCGGTCCCGCCGCACGCCGCCACACCGCCGATTTCCGCCCTCCCCGCACCGCCATGGACCTCCCTTCCCCGCAGCTTGCCTGGATCGACGGACAACCGCTCCCCGCCCCCGGCGGGGCCACCTTTGCGACGGTCGACCCCTCCACCGAGGAGGTCCTCGCGGAGGTCGCCCGCTGCGGCGAGGAGGCGGTGGACACTGCCGTCGCCGGGGCCCGGCGCGCCTTTCCCGGGTGGCGGGATCTCGCCCCGCCGGAGCGGGCCGGGCGGATCCGGGCGGTGGCCCGGGCGCTCGCCGGGCGCGCCGAGGAGTTCGCGCGGCTCGAGACCCTCGACACCGGCAAGCCCCTCTCCCTTGCCCGCTCAGAGGTGGACGGGACCGTCCGCTATCTCGACTACTACGCCGGTCTCGCCGACAAGATCCACGGCGAGAGCATCCCCCTCGGCCCCGGTTACCTGAACTACACCGTGCACGAGCCCGTCGGGGTGACCGGGCACATCGTGCCGTGGAACGCCCCGCTGAACATGGTCGGTCGCTCCCTCGGGCCGGCCCTCGCCGCGGGCAACACCGCGGTCGTCAAGCCCGCCGAGCAGACCCCCCTCACCGCCCTGCGCTTCGGGGCGCTCTGCCGGGAGGCGGGTCTTCCCGACGGGGTGTACCAGGTCGTGCCCGGTTTCGGCACGGAGGCGGGGGCTGCCCTCGCCGCCCACCCGGGCATCGACTCGCTCACCTTTACGGGTTCGGTGGCGACGGGGCGGGCGGTGGCCCGGGCCTGCGCGGACCGGATCCGGCCGGTGGTCCTTGAGCTTGGGGGCAAGTCGCCGCAACTCGTCTTCGCGGACGCCGACTTCGATACGGTGGCCGCGGAGGTAGCCAAGGGAATCTTTACCAACACCGGCCAATTCTGCGACGCCGGCTCGCGCCTGCTCGTGGAGGAGTCCGTCCGGGAGGCGCTGGTGGAGCGGCTGGTGGCCCGGGCCCACGCGGTGGACTGTGGGCCCGGAGGGGACGACCCGGATATGGGCCCGCTCATTTCCGCGGAGCAGCGGGACCGGGTGCGCGGCTTCCTCGCCCGCGGGGAGGCCGAGGGTGCCCGCCGGCTGGGGCCGGGTCCGGAGTCCGTCCCCAGGCGCGGCTACTTTGTCCCGCCCACGGTCTTCACGGGCGTCCGCCCGGACATGGCCATCGCCCGGGAGGAAATCTTCGGGCCGGTGCTCTGCGTGCAGGGCTTTCGCGACGAGGCCGAGGCGATCGCCCTCGCCAACGACACCTCGTACGGGCTCGCCGCGGGCATCCACACCCGCGATATCGACCGCGCCCATCGGCTCGCCGCCGCCCTCGAGGCTGGCTACGTGATGATCAACGAGTATTTCACCGGGGGCATTGGATCGCCGTTCGGAGGCTGGAAGGAAAGCGGGATCGGCCACGAGCGCGGACTCGAGGCGGTCCACAACTACACTCGCCTGAAGAACGTGGTGGTGCGGGTGGCGCGGTAGCAGGGTAGCGACCGCGGGGCCGGGGAAGGTCCCTGCCGGGGGAAGAGACGGCGGCGCGGGGAGGGGAGCAAGGTCAGCCAGCCCGGGCTCCTCCCGTACGCCCGTCGGCTCCGTTCCGACTCAACCGCCTCCGCCGCCGCAACCGCAGCAGGGAGAGCAGGTTGTGGGCGCGGGCTCCTTGTCCGTCTCGGGCGCCGCGGTCCGTGGCCGGGCGCGGTCCCGGCCGCGGGCCCCCACGGTCCAGGCGGCCAGCCCGAGAGTGAGGAGGGAACTGATCGGCATGAGGACGGCGGCAAGGAGGGGATTCATCCATCCAAAGAGGCAGACGCCGATAGCGGCGAGGTTGTAGGCGACGGCGAATCCGAAGACGAGGTGCAGCCCGCGCCGGCGCTCGGCGAAGACCCGGAAGAGCTGCCGGATGCCGCGCAGGTCGGTCCCGGTGAAGTAGAAGTCGGAGCGCTCCTCGAGCACGCCGCGGTCGAGCAGGGGGGTCGCCCGGGCGAGGGCCTCGTGGAAGGCGAGCGAATCGTTGAGGCCGTCTCCCACCATGAGGGCGGACCCGGGCGCGTGGGTGCGGATCCACTCCTGCTTTTCCTCCGGCCGGAGTCCACCGAGGGCGTGCTCGGGGGGGAGGCCGAGGTCCCCGGCCAGCTGGTGGACGGCCTCGGCACGATCGCCGCTGAGGATGGTGACCTCCCGGCCACCCCGCCGGAGGGCCTCGAGTTCCTCCCGGGCCCCGTGCCGGACCTGGTCGGTGAAGAAGAGGGTGGTGAGGGCTTCGCCCTCCCGGGCGAAGACGGCCCGGCTGCCGCCGGGGGCGGGAGCCGGGGGCGGGTCGGGGTTGTCGGGGTTTTCCCGGGCGGAATCCGGTGCTTCCGGTGTTCGCCAGCCGGCCTTGCCGAGCGACCACTCGGTGCCGTCGGCGGTGCGCAGGAGCAGACCCTCGCCGGGGATTTCCGCGATGTGCGGGGGCGGGAAGGTGGGATCCTCCTCCGGCAGGCTCACCCGGCGGGCAAGGAGCGCCTCGCGCACGGTACGGGCGACGGGGTGGAGGCTCTCCTCCACGAGGAGCCGGAGGTGGGAGCGCTCTTCGGGGGAGAGCCGGTCGAGGACCCCCTCGTCCGTGAATCGGAGGGTCTCGAGGGTGAGGGTGCCGGTCTTGTCGAAGACGAGGTGCCGGATGGGGGCGAGCCGACTCCACACGGAGGCCTCCCGCAGGTACACGCCGAAGCGCCGCAGGCGGGCGGCCGCCAGTTCGTTGATCAGGGGGTAGGCGACCCCGAGCGAGCAGGGGCAGGAGACGACGAGGATGGAGAGGAAGACCTGCGCGCCCTGGACCCAGTCGCTGCCGAGCACACCCCAGCCGAGCCATCCGAGGGTGGAGATCAGGAGAACGGCGGCGAGGTAGACCTGGAGCACCCGCTCCATGAGCTGGTTGCGCGAGGCGTCCGGGCGGGTCTCGAGGAGGCGGTGGAGGAGGGATTGGTCCCAGCTCTCGAGGGCCCGGAAGGGGAGGGGTTGGCTGCCGGCGTGGAGGGCTCCGGACGGGGCCCGGCTGCCCTCCGGAAACACGCGGGGCTCGGGCTCGCCGTTGATGCTCTCGAGGCTGAGGGAGGCGGTTGCCCCGAGTTCGGCATCGGTCGGCAGGATCTGGCCGGGAGCGAGGATGAGCTCGGTACCGGGTTGGAGGGCCGAGGCGGCGATCCGTTCCCCCCCGGGCGTGGCGTAGGTGGATCGCGAGGGATCCTGCGAGCGGACGCGGTTGCGGTTGCGCTCGAGGGCCCGCTCGTGCACCCAGCGGCCGAGGAGCATGAGGAAGATGAAGACGGCGACGAAGTCGAAGTAGAGGAAGTGCTCGAGCCCGGCGGCGTAGCCGACCAACGAGCCGGCGTAGGCGGCGCTCACCCCGAGGGCGATGGGGAGGTCGATGGCAATGATGCCCCGCCGCAGGCCCCGCCAGGCCCGGACGACGAACCAGGTCCCCCCCACCGCGAAGGAAAGGCTCGCGAAGAGGGCGGAGAGCAGGGCGAAGAGCCCGGCGAAGGGAAAGTCCGCCTCCATGCCGAGGTACACCGGGAGGGTAAAGAGCATCGTGTTCATCGCGAGGGCCGCGCAGGTCCCGATGCGCACCCCGATCCGCTCGGTCTCCTGCCCGCTCTCCCCGGCAGGGGGTGCCACGGTGTAGCCGAGCTCCTTGATCTTCCGGAAGAAGGCCAGCACGCGGTCGGGTTGCTCCCGCCAGAATACCTCGATCTGTCCGCGCTGCGGATGAATGCGGACCTCGCCGGGGATTCCGAGGCCGGTGAACACCTTCTCAATGACCCAGACACAGCCCACACAGGAAACCCCCTTGAGGTCGAGGAGGAGGTGGCGCGGCTTCCGGTCGCCGGCGTGCTTTTCCTCCTCGGTGGCGAGGAGATCCTCCAGCCAGTCGGTGTCGAGGGGCCGTAGGGCGGAGGAGCTGACCGGTTCCACGGAGCGGTCGCGCAGGTCGTAGAAGCGCTCGAGCTCGGTGCCCCGGAGCTGTCCGGCCACGTAGGCGCAGCCCCGGCAGCAGTATTCGCCGGTCTCCTCGGTAGGGAGGGGGGAGCCGCAGTGGGCGCAGGTGCGGAGGGTCTCGGGACTCATGGGGAGGACGGGAGGGGAGGGGGCGCTTGCCGGAGCCGGATCGGCTGCCTCCGGCTCAATCGTGCCGAGTCCACTGGTCGGCGTGTTCCACTTCGATCTGCTCGGGGGGATTGTTCATAGCGATGTAGACGTAGTAGATCGATGAGCTGGCCCCGGCGAGGAAGAGGGCGAGGATGAGGATCCAGGGGAGATGCCGCGCAAGGGCGGAGGGCGGGCCGGGGTCCGCGGTGCCGGGGGACGAGGGGGGCGGGTCCATGGGGGAGCTATTGTCGTGCCTCCCAGTCCTCCCGCAGGAGGCGGGGGTCGGGGCCGAGGAAGTCAATGGTGCGTACCACGTCGAGGGCGCCGTCGTCGGCCTCCGCGTGTACGGTGAGCTGGAAGGAGCCCGCGTAGGCCTCGCGGGGGATGCGGACGACAAAGGGGCGCCGGGTCTCGGCGAGGGGTTCGAGGAGGAGGGTCTGGTCGTAGCCGGAGGTCTCCAGGGGGATGCCGTTCTCCTCGGTGGCGTGGGCCCGGATGTCCAGGGCGATGGGCTCGCTCCGCTTGTTGATGAGCCGGATCTGCAGCTGGTTGCGCACGGTGTCCTCGTCCACGAAGAAGGGGGCCCCGGTCATCCGGCTGAGGGTCATGGAGACGGGCTGGATCTTGGTGGCGGAGTAGGCCATCGCCCCCGCACCGAGGAGCATGAGGAAGAGGTAGAGAAAGAGGCGGGGGCGGAGGATGCGCCGCTTCCGGCCGGCGAGCCCTTGCAGGGAGTCGTAGCGGATGAGGCCGGGTTCCCGCTTGAGCTTCTTCATGATGGCATCGCAGGCATCGATGCAGTTGGCGCAGCCGATGCACTCCATCTGCAGGCCCTGCCGGATGTCGATGCCGGTGGGGCAGACCTCCACGCAGCGGTTGCAGGCGACGCAGTCCCCGGCGCCGGGATCGGACGCCTTCCCGCGGGGTTCGCCGCGGTTCTCGTCGTAGCCGATGATGATCGAGTCGTCGTCGATGAGGGCCGACTGCAGGCGGCCGTAGGGGCAGATGATCAGGCAGAGCTGCTCCCGGAACCAGGAGAAGTTGAAGTAGAGGATCACGGTCATCACGAGCATGAAGACAAAGGCCCGCGGATGCGCGCCGGGACCCTCGCCGAGCCACGCGAAGAGGGCGTCGACCGAGATGAAGTAGGAGAGGAAGATGTGGGCGATGACCGCCGCGATGAGCACGAAGACGAGGTGCTTGCCCCCGCGGCGGAGGACCTTCTCCGCGTTCCAGTCCTGCCGGTCGAGGGCCTTCTGCTGAGCGGCCGGCCCCTCGAAGAGGCGTTCCACCCGGCGGAAGACGTGCTCGAGGAAAATCGTCTGCGGGCAGGCCCAGCCGCACCAGAGGCGGCCGAAGACGGCGGTCACGAAGAAGAGGAGGAAGCCGAGGCCGGTCAGTCCGAAGAAGAGGAACCAGAGATCCTCGGTGGCGAGGGTGAATCCGAAGAAGTGGAAGCGCCGGGAGGCCACGTCGAGGAAGACGGCGGGGGCCCCGTTGATGGGGATCCAGGGGAGGGCGATGTAGACGGCGATGAGGAAGAGGGCGCTCACCCGCCGCCAGAAGGTGAACGGCCCGGAGACATCGGCCGGCCGCAGGAAGTTCCGCGAGCCATCCTCTGCGATGGTGGTGACGCTGTCGCGGTTGGGCTGCAGGGGGGGTGGGCGCGGGGCCATAGGGGAGTCTCCTCGGGCGTGATCGTGGGCGGGTGACGGTGGGGCGGGAAGGGGACGCGGATGTCCGGGGGGCGGGAGTGCCCGGCGGCTTCAGGGAATGGCGTCGGGCTCGTGGTAGCTGAGGACGTAGGCGGTGACCTCCGCGACCCGCTTCGGCCCGAGGACGCCTCCCCAGGCGGCCATGCCGCTGCCGGCAATGCCCTCCTCGATCACCTTGTACACTCCGATGGCGTCCTGCGGGTGCACCCACTCGGCGTCGGCGAGGTTGAAGCCGACCCCCCCCTCGAGCTCGGCCCCGTGACAGGCCACGCACACGGCGGTGTAGGTCTCTCGGCCGGCTGCCACCATGGCGGGATCCTCGCTCATTTCCCAGAGGTTGTCGTTGTCGAGCATGGCAAGGGTCGCCTCGAGATTCTTCTCCTGGATGACGGCGAGCTGGCGGTCGAGCTTCTCCACGTCCGACTCGCCCACGTTCGACTGGAAGTAGAAGAACCAGTAGCCGACCGCGAAGACGATCGCTCCGTAGAGGGTGATGAGCCACCAGTTCGGCAGCCGCTGGTCGAACTCCTGGATGCCGTCGTACTCGTGGTCCATGAGCACGACGCCCGAGTCCTTCCTCCGGCGGCCGGCCTCAGTCTTTCCGCTCGTTTCCTTCGGTGTGTCTTGGTTCGGATTCATCGTCATCGAGGGGTAGGTGGGACAGGTATTCGCGGCGGGACTTCTTCATGCGGACGATCCGGTAGAGGAAGTAGACGAAGATCCCGAAGCTCGCCACGAGGGCGAAGGCGGCCAAGCCGTTCTGGATCTCCGGAAGCTGGAGTCGCTGGAACATGAGGAAGGAGGGCCTTGGGCGGTCGGGGGGCTCGGTCGGATCAGCGCTGCACGAGCTCGGTCCGGGGTTGGTTGGTCTCCTCGTAGACCCCGAGCTTCTGCAGGTAGGCGATGATCGCCACCATCTCGGACTCGGGCTTCACGAAGATGCTCTTCTCGCGGAGGTCGCGCGCGATCTCCAGCGACTGGATCTCCACGAGTTCCGCGACCTGGTCCTTCCCCCAGTCGGGGTCGTAGGGAACGCCGAGGACGTCCCGCTGCACCCTCAGCCGGCGGAAGAGCTGGTCGAGGTCGATCTCCTGCTCGGCGAGCCAGGGATAGGCCGGCATGTTCGAGCCGGGGGAGGTCGAGCGCGGGTCCATGAGGTGCAGGTAGTGCCATTCGTTGTTCCGCAGGCCGGAGCGCATGAGCTGGTTGCCCTCCACGATGGGCCCGCCCTCGCGGGCGAGGTCGGGCCCGATGCGGCGGGAACCCCACTGGAAGGGGAAATCGTAGATGCTCTCGCCGAGCCGCGAGTAGCCCTGCTCGGGGGAGGGTCCGTAGCGGAGGACATCCGGCACCATCGTCCGGATCATCTGGCTGTGGCAGGTGTAGCAGCCGTTGCTCACGTAGAGGTCGCGGCCGGCCAGCTCCAGGGGGGTGTAGGGGACCTGGATGCGGCCCTCGATGTTGCGGGCCCGTTCCACGGTGACGGTCGGGACGATCTGGACGGCCCCGCCGATGGCCACGGAGAGGAAGGTGAGCGCAGTGAAACCGGCGGAGTTCTGCAGGAGCTTGGCGTACCAGTCCTTCCACCTGGCCCCGCTCACCTCGAAGTGGACAATGGCGAGAACCACCGTGCCGACGGTGCCGAAGCCGCCCACGAGCATCCAGAGCCCGCCCCCGAAGAGCCAGAGGCAGGCGAAGATGATGAGGAGGCTGGTGTAGGTGACGGGTGCGTTCACGAGCGACCCGGCGAAACTCTGCGGTCGGGTGTGGTCGACGGTGACCTCCGTCCGCCCGTTCACGACCCGGCTCCCCCAAATGGTGCGGAGGATGTTGTAGGCGAGCAGGAAGAAACCGAGGAGGTAGAAGGTGCCCCCGATCGCCCGGAAGAGCATGGGCGCCCGGATGGCGTTCAGGGTCTCCACGAAGTCCGGATAAGCGAGGACGGTGCCGTCGACGGCATTCAGCATGAGGCCCTGGGTGACCCCGGACACCCACATGGCCCCGATGTAGAGGAGGATGCCGACGAGCCCGAGCCAGAAGTGCATGTTCGCCAGGGCCATGGAGTGCAGCCCGGCGCAGCTGGTCTGCTCGTCGTGCACCTTGGCGGGCATCGAGTCCTTCCGCCAGAGCCGCGGGACAAGCCAGTAGATCATGCCGGCCGCCATGAAACCGTTCCACCCAAGGGTCCCACTGTGGACGTGCCCGATGATCCAGCCGGAATAGTGGGCGAGCCCGTTGACTGACTTGATGGAGAGCAGGGGACCCTCGAAGGTGGCCATCCCGTAGAAGGTCACCCCGGCCGCGAAGAACTTGAGGACGGGATCGGTGCGCAGGCGGTGCCAGGCACCCCGCAGGGTGAGCAGCCCATTCAGCATTCCCCCCCAGGAGGGCGCCCAGAGCATGAGGGAGAAGATCATGCCGAGTGCCTGCAGCCAGGCTGGGAGCGCCGTGTTCAAGAGGTGGTGCGGCCCGGCCCAGATGTAGATGAAGACGAGCGACCAGAAGTGGATGACCGAGAGCCGGTAACTGTACACGGGGCGTCGTGCCGCCTTCGGCACGAAGTAGTACATGATCCCGAGGATCGGGGTGGTCAGGAAGAAGGCGACCGCGTTGTGCCCGTACCACCACTGCACGAGCGCGTCCTGCACGCCCCCGAAAATCGGATAGCTGTGCAGGATCCCGGTGGGGATGGAGAGGTGGTTGACGATGTACAGCATCGCCACGGTGATGATCGTCGCGATGTAGAACCAGATGGCGACGTAGATGGACCGCTCATTGCGCTTCGCGAGGGTCCAGAAGAAGTTCACCGCGAAGACGATCCAGATGAAGGCGACCGCGATGTTGATCGGCCAGATGAGCTCGGCGTACTCCTTGCCCCGGGTGAAGCCGGCCGGCAGGGTGATCGCCGCCGCCACGATGATCGCTTGCCACCCCCAGAAGTGCAGGCCGGAGAGGAAGTCCGAGGCCAGCCGTACTTTGCAGAGGCGCTGCAGCGAGTAGTAAATGCCCGCGAACATCATGTTGCCGACGAACGCGAAGATGGCCGCGTTTGTGTGCAGCGGGCGCAGGCGGCTGAAGGTCAGGTACTGGATGCCCTCCGCCTTCAGCGCGCCGAAGGTGAGGTACTCCAGGAATTTCCCGTTCATCTGCCAGAAATTCAGCTGGAAGGCGATGAGGACGCCCACCGCCATGCCGACGATCCCGAAGAGGATCGTGGCGTAAAGGAACCGGCGCACGGTCCGGTCGTCGTACTCGATGGTTTGGACAGAGGTCTGCGACATGAGGTGCAAGGAGCTAGGGGAGGCGTCGGGAGGCGGGGCGGGACAGTTCCACGGGATCGTCGTCCTCGAGCGGAAGCAGGGATTGCTGCTCGCTGCTCTTCCCACTCCCCCGGCGCAGGAAGAACAGCACGGTGAACAGCACCCCGAGAAGGGTGCTGAAGAAAAGGGTGACCGCGATGACTTCCATGGGAGGGGGCACGAAGCGGGGGAGCGTCGGCTTTCAGTCGGGGAGGGGAGAGGGAACAATGACGGCTTGGCCGAGAGGGCGGTGGCGATGAGCAGGCATGTTAGTTGCCCGAGGATGCCGGAATCGGGTGGCCTTGTCTTCGCATATCGCGCAGAACAATGGGCAGTTTCGGCAGCAGGGGTAGTTTTTCCCCGTACGGCATGAAGCAGGATAGCGCAGAGAGCTTGACGGTGGTTTCTGACGAGGACCCTCCGGCGGAAGAGCGGGCGCTCGTCGACCAGCTCTCCGCCACCCGCCTCTTCCAGGACTACCGGAGGGCATTTGAACAGGCGACGGGTCTCCCGCTGGCGCTTCGCGCCCGCAAGTCCTTCGCTTCCGCCGCGGAACGGGCCGAGGAAACGACCACCCGCTTCTGCTCCCTCATCGGGCGGACCAATTTCAGCTGCGCCCAGTGCCTCCGCGTCCAGGAAAGCCTCGAGGAGTCCGCCCAGCTCGGTTCGGATACCATCCGCTGCTTTGCGGGACTCTGCGAAAGCGCCGTCCCCATCCGGGTCGGGGATGAGATTATCGCCTTCCTCCGCACGGGCCACGTTCTCCTCCACAAACCCTCACGGGCTGAGTTCAGCCGTACGACGAGGCAACTTCTCAAGTGGGGATCCGAAATCAACCTGAAGAGTCTCGAGGAGGCCTATTTCCAAACGAAAGTGTTCGATCAGTCCCAGTACGAGGCGGTCGTTTGTCTCCTCAGCACTTTCGCCGAACACCTCGGCCGTGTCGGCGAGTGCATGGAGCTGCAGGCGGCTGCCGAGGAGCCCACAGTCGTCCAGGAAGCACGGGCGATGATTGGCGAGCGCTTCGCCGAACACCTGACGCTCCCCGAGGCCGCCCGCGCCGTCAACGCCAGCACCCGCTACTTCTGCAAGGTGTTCAAGGATGCTACCGGATTGACGTTTGTGGAATACCTCAACCGCGTTCGCGTGGAAAAAGCCCGGCACTTGCTCCGCAATCCCAACCTCCGCGTCAGCGAGATCGCGTTTGAGGTCGGCTTCGAATCCCTCTCCCAATTCAACCGCTCCTTCAAGCGCATCACCGGCCAAACTCCCTCCGCTTTCCGCAACACCCAAGCGGCAGCCTGACTCCCCACCCCCCCGATCCCGCCCGGACCCCCGCACCACTCCCCGTCCCCCTCGACCCCACCCTCCCGCCCCACCAAGAACCAAATCCCCGCCTCCCCACGCGCCAGTCCGTCCGCCCCGCTCCCAGACACCCCCTCACCCCCTCCGAAAACGGACTACGCTCTTCAACGTCTCTTGGGGTACAAACGAGATCCCAGACACCCCTTCACCCCACCGAGAACGGACTCCAGGAAGCGCCCCGCTGAAGATAGATTTTTTCTGCGGTGAATTGCTTAATTAAGCTACGTCCCTTTGAATCGGCTTGACAGCGACGTTCTTCCCCTATGGAATACCCTGTATCATGAGGATGAGTCGCTACAAGGTGCCTTGGTCGGGGGTGTACTACGTGCGCAGCGAGCTGACGGACGGGTTGGCGGGCTGG
>CAJXLM010000016.1 GCA_913056175.1 uncultured Opitutia bacterium
GGTACCGGGCCACCAGCTCCTCCGCCCCCACATCCCCCCGCTCCCGCGGATCGGCCACCACCACCAGCTGGATCCCCCTGGGCAACACCACGCACTCCAGCACATCCACCCCCGAAAACTCCGTCGCCCGCACCGCCAGCCGCATCAAAAACTCCCGCTCCTCCGCCCCCAAACGAAACTCCCCGACCAACTCCCCCCGCAAATAGTAGTACCCCTCTCCCCTCAACTTGTAGCGCCGCCGTCGCATGACACCACTCGAACACCACCCACCCTCAATGTCAAGTGTGTGTAAAGCCTGTCATTATATTCCGGCTGGCGGGTTTGGAAAAGGGTGCTGGGGGGATTTTCGGGGGAGTGGGGGCAAGGCTGTGGAGGGGATTGGGTGGGGAGTGCTCTGCTTCTTTTGGGGGTGCGAAGGATGGCGGTGCTGCGGTGAGGACGGGGTGGGGTGCAGGTTCTTGGGCTTTCAGGCGGTGGGGACTTTGGCTTGGGGCGTGGGCTCGGGATTTTCGGGGCGGTGGTGAGGGCTTGGGGCAGTGGTGGGGGCGCGTGCGGTGGTGTGAGCTCGGGGTCGGAGGTGGGGCTGTGGTTCGGGGTCAGAGCTTTGGTTGGGGGTTGGGATGGGGGTGGCGGCTTGGGGTGTTTTTAGTCATGGAGTGTTCGTGTCGACCCTTCCGGGAATCGGGGTCCGGCCGGGTCGATGCTTGCCGGGAAAGCCGCGTGGAATCGATGCCTTTGGGGTAAGGTGGGACGGGTTGCCCGGGTGCCGGGGCGAGGCGATATCCGGGCTGGCGTGGATGCGGGAGCGGCGGGGAGTTCCTTCGTGGGGGGTGGGTTGGGGCACGGTTCGGCGGAAGCCCTAGGGAAGAGCGAGGCAAGGTGCTTGCCACTGCCAAGCACGGGTAGGTCGGGGGAGGGTTCGGGGGAGGGCGGGTACGGGTACCCTTGGCTTTCCGGCGGTGGTGTCGGCGGTGAAAAAGCCGGGCTACTATTCCTTCCGGATTCGATTCGAGGGCCACGAATCTTTCCGGGGGATTCAGGTTGGGCCGCGGAGAAGGGGGAGGGGCTGGCACGCGGCGAGGGAGTCGAACCCCCAACCTCCTGATCCGTAGTCAGGTGCTCTATCCAATTGAGCTAGCCGCGCCCGGGGAAGAGACGAGCAGAGCAAGTTCCGGGGGGCGGGTCAACCCTGGAGGCGTCCTATTGGACGGCGGAGAGGGCACCCCGGATTTGCTCGTCGGACACGCTGTCGCTGTCGGTGGAGAGGGCGAGTTCGTAGAGCTGGGCGGACTGGTAGTCGTCCTCGCCCTCGTAGAACTGGCCGGCGTGGTAGTAGACGAAGCGGAGCAGGTCGGGGGTGAAGCGTTCCGGGTGGTCGCGGGTCCAGGCGAGGAGGGTGCCAAAGTCCTCGCGGGCGATCTCGCTCCGCCCAAAGAGGGCGGGCAGTTGGTAGCTGTTCACGGCCCGCACCGAGCGCACGTGGGGATCGTCGGGGGCGGCGGCCACGGCTTCGTCGAGGAGATCGACGCCCTGGCGGAGCCATTTCATCTTGCGGAAGAGGACCGCATCGCGGGCGCGAAGGACATAGGTGTTGCCGAGGAAGGCGCGTACGCGGGCGTCGTTGGGGTGGGCCCGCTGGAGTTCCTCGAGGAGGTTCTGGGCGCGGCGGACGGCGTCCTCATCCCCGCCGACGCCTTCCTGATGCGCCTCCAGGGCCTCCCGGAAGCGGGCCTGGTCCTGCGGGTTCTCGCTCATCAGCCCGGGGCGGGGTCCGGGTTCCACGGGCTCGGTAGCGGACGCCGCCGGGAGGGCGAGCAGGCAGAGGAGGAGGGCCCCACCTGTCGCGAGGGTCCATCGGTAGCACTGCCGGGCCGTCGCCATGGAGAGAGGATTGGGGCGGGGACCCCGGGCAGGCAAGTGCCGACCACATCCAGAAAATTCTTGGCAGGGCGGATGGGAGCGGGCATTGTCTGGGGTTCCGGATGGTGGGGTATCCAAGCGGCCAACGGATGCTGACTGTAAATCAGCCGAGGTAACTCTTCGGGGGTTCGAATCCCTCCCCCACCACCATTCGCCGGGGGCCGGCGTGCGGAGAGGGTGACCGAAGAAAAACCGGCTCCGCGTGAACATAAAGTGCGTTCCGGTCCTCCTCGTGCCGCGGGAGTAGGTGTCGCCACGGAGGTGGTGCCGGCTATTCCCGCGACCCTCCGAAGGCTCGTCCATGGAAGGACCCAGTTGCACCTTGCGGGCACCTCAGCTGGCCGTGGCCGGGCGATCGGCCTTCCGTTCCCGTCTCCAAGTGGAAAAATCCTCGAAGAGCTTGTAGGCGAGAGGGACGAAGATCAGGGCGAGGGAGCTGGCGAGGAGCATTCCGCCGACGACGACCGTACCGATTTCTTGGCGGGAGGCGGCCCCGGCCCCGCTGGAGAGGACCAGCGGGAGCGATCCGATGATGAAGGTGAAGGCCGTCATGAGGATGGCGCGGAATCGTTGCCGGGCGGCGGACTGGGCCGCCTCGAACGAGCTCATTCCCTCCCGTCGGTTCTGGGCGGCGAACTCCACGATGAGGATGGCGTTCTTGGCGGCGAGGCCGATGAGGACGAGCAGTCCGACCTGGAAGTAGATGTCGTTGGGGAAGCCGCGAAGGAGGGCGGCGAGGGCGGCCCCGAGCACGCCAAAGGGGACGGCCGTGATCACCGCGAGCGGCAGCGTCCACCGCTCGTACTGGGCGGCGAGGATGAGGATGACCATGAGGAGGGCGAGGAGGAAGGCGACGTTCCCGGAGCCCTCGGTGGCCTCCAGCTGGTAAGCTTCCCCCGTCCACTCGAGGACGGCATCCTCCCCGGCGAGCACCCCGGCGGCGACCTCCTCGGCGGCCTGCTTGGCTTGGCCGGTGGTGAAGCCCGGCGCGGCGTCGGCGAGGAACTTCGCGGAGGGGAAGACGTTGAAGCGGTTGATAAGGTCCGGACCGGCCACCCGCTCGAGCTCGACCAGGGAACTGAGGGCGACCATCTCGCCGCGACGCGAGCGGACGAAGACCTGGTTGATGTCCTCCGGCTGGCTGCGGAATTCCCCCTCCGCCTGGAGGTTCACCTGCCAGTTGCGCCCGGCGAGGGTGAAATCATTGACGAAAAGCGACCCGAAGGTACTCCGCATGGTCTCGAAGACCGCGTTGATGGGGACATCGGCGGCCCGGGCCTTCTCGCGATCGACCTCGGCGAGGTAGCGGGGCACGCCTGTATCGAGCGTGGTGCGGGCATTGGCCAGCTCCGGGCGGGCGTTGGCGGCGGCGGCCAGTTGTTGGGCGAGGGCCCCGATCTTATCGGTGGTGGCTTCTCCGCGGAACTGCAGGTAGCCCTGGACCCCGCCGGTGAGGGAGAGACCCTGGATGGGGGGGAGCCCGAAGGCGAAGATGTTGGCCTCGGGGATGGTCGCTCCCACCCCGAAGATCTGGCCGATGACCGCCGAGGCGCTCTGGCCCGGCCCGGTTCGCTCGCTCCACGGGGTGAGGTTGGCAAAGCCGATGCCCGCGTTGGTGCGCTGGGAGCCGGCCACGATGTCGAAGCCGGCGAAGGTCGTGAACTGCTCCACCTCGGGGATCCCCCCGACCCGGGCGGAGAGTTCATCGCGGACGCCGATGGTCCGCTGGAGCGAGGCGGTCGGGGGGAGCCGATAGACCACGAGGGCGGCCCCCTGGTCCTCCGGGGGCACCAGGCCCGGGGCGAGCCGGGAGAGGGAGTAGCCCGTACCGGCGATGACGCCGAGGAAGAGAATCACCCCGATGACCGGGTGCCGGAGGACCAGCCCGACCAGCCAGGCGAAGGCGCGGGTCTGCCGGTCGAAGAGAGCGTTGAACCAGCGGAAGGGCGCGGCGACCGTGTGCGACTGCTTGTCGAGGAGGAGGGCGCACATCGCCGGGGTGAGGGTAAGGGCGACCACCCCGGAGACGACCACGGAGGTGGCGATGGTCACGGCGAACTGCCGGTAGAGTTCGCCGGTGAGTCCCCCGAGGAAGGCGACCGGGGCGAAGACCGCGACGAGCACGAGGGTGGAGGAAACCACGGCTCCGGCCACCTGTTGCATCGTGCGCACGGTGGCCTCGCGTGCCTTCAGCCCTTTCTCCTCGATCAGCCGGTCGACGTTCTCGAGGACGATGATGGCGTTGTCCACGACGATGCCGATGGCGAGGACCAGCCCGAAGAGAGTGAGCAGGTTGATGGAGAAATCGAGGGCGAGCATCCCGGCGAGGGTGCCGACGAGGGAGACCGGGATGGCCACCACCGGAATGAGGGTGGCCCGGAGGTGCTGCAGGAAGACAAAGGTGACCAGTACGACCAGGCCGACCGCGATGAGGAGGGTGATGACGACCTCGCGGATGGAGATCTCCACGAAGTCCGTCGTATCGTAGGGGATCGTGTAGTCCAGTCCCGGCGGGAACCGTTCCCGCAGGCTCGCGAGGGTGTCGGCGACCTCCCGGGCAGTCTCGAGGGCGTTCGCTCCCGGCTGCAGGTAGACCCCGATGGGCACGGCGGCCTGTCCGTTGTAGGTGGCGGCGACGTCGTAGCTCTGCGAGCCCAGCTCGGCCCGGGCGACGTCGCCGAGGCGGAGGACCCCGCCCTCGTTGTCGGAGCGGAGGATGATGTCTTCGAAGGCCGCGGCATCCGGCAGCTGGCCGCTGGTCGTCACGTTGTAGGTAAAGGCCTGGCCGGGCGGGGCCGGCTCCGCCCCGATCCGGCCGGCGGCGAACTGCGCGTTCTGCTCGCGGACGGCCGCGGCGACATCGCCGGGGGTGAGGTCGTACTGGGCGAGCTTGTCCGGCCGGAGCCAGATGCGCATGGAATAGTCCTGCGCGCCGAAGAGAGTGGCATCGCCCACCCCCGGGATCCGCACCAGCTCGTCGATCACGTTGAGCAGCCCGTAGTTGCTCATGAAGAGGGTGTCCCGGGTGCCTTCCGGCGAGTAGAGGACGGGGACGAGAAGGAGGTTGGTGGTGCGCGCCTCCACCCGGACCCCCTGGTCCCGGACCGGCTGGGGCAGGCGGGCGAGGGCCGCCTGCACCTGGTTGTTCACATTAATGGTCGCCTGGTCGGGGTCGGTGCCGAGGGCAAAGGACACGGTGATCTCGAGCGTGCCGGAGTCGGTGGAGGTCGACTCCATGTAGATCATGTCGTCCACCCCGTTGATTTCCTGCTCGAGGGGGGCGGCCACCGTGTCGGCGATGACCGTGGAGCTGGCTCCCGGGTAGGCGGCGCTGACCACCACCTGGGGCGGCACCACATTCGGGTACTGCTCCACCGGCAGGACCTGGAGGGAGGCACCCCCGGCGATGAGGATGAGGATGGAGAGGACCGACGCGAAGATCGGCCGGTCGATGAAGAAGCGCAGCATGGCTCAGGAACCGTTCCCGTTCGAGGCGGGCAAAACCTGCACGGGCATGCCGTCGCGCAGGGCGACCTGTCCGCTCACCACGACCTCGTCCCCCGGCGTGATCCCGGAGAGGAGGACCTGGCCCTGGGCGAGGGCCGGGCCCAGCTCGACCGGCCGGGCGGTGGCGGTGCCGTCGGCCACGACGAAGACCACCGGGTTGGGTCCGGCCTGGGAGATGGCCTCCTCCGGCACGAGGAAGACATCCTCGAGGGTCTGCACACGCAGGCGGATGCGGACGAACTGTCCCGGGAGGAGAACGCCGTCGGGGTTCGGGAAGGTCGCCCGGGCCACCACGTTGCCCGTGCGGGGGTCGATGCTGCTGTCGGTGAAGTCGATCACCCCGGTTCGCCCGTAGAGTTGCCCGTCGGGCAAGCGGAGGCGGACCTTTGGTTCCGGGGCGACCTCCTCCCCGGCGAGGGCCTCCCGGGCCTTTCGCTGCAGGACCACGTCCTTTTCGGGGAGGGAGAAGCGCACGCGGATGGGATCGTCCTGGGTCACCGTAGTGAGCAAGTCGCCCCGCTCGATGAGGCTCCCTTCCGGGAAGGACTCGAGCCCGGTCATGCCGGAGAGGGGGGCCCTCACCTCCGTGTAGGCGAGGTCCAGCTCGGCCCGGGCCACGCTGGCCTCGGCCAACCCGATCCGGGCCTCGGCGAGCTCGCGGGCGGAGAGGGCGGCGTCGCGCTCGCTCTCGCTGACGACCTCCCGCTCGTGCAGCTCGGAGACCCGTTCCCAGTCGCGGCGGGCCTGGCGCAGCTCGGCGCGGGCGTTGGCGAGCTCGGCCTCCGCCCTTTGCAGCTCGATGGCGTAGCGGTCGGGATCGATACGAAAGAGAGGGGTTCCCTCCTCGACAAACTGCCCCTCATCGTAGAGCCGCTCGAGGAGGATGCCCCGCACGCGGGCGCGGACCTCGACCTCGCGGGACCCCCGGGCGCGGCCGGCGTATTCCTCGTAGACCTCGACCGGGCCCGGGGAGAAGGACTGCACGACAACCCCGGGAGGAGGCCTCCCCCCCCCGGCGGCGGCCGGTTCCCCGGAGCCTCCCCCGCAGGCGGCGAGGGCGAGAAGGAGGGCCGGGCCGAGGAGGAGGGAGAGGCGCGGCCGAGAGGATCGGTTCGTCAGGTCCACAGGCACCTCCCTCCCCGGGACAGGAGCGGCGAGGTGCCGCCGGAAGGCGGCGATCCGGGGCCGCGAGGCCGTGAGGGAGGGCAGGGACGGAGGGGGACGGAATCCATGATCACGGGCAGACCATAACAGGCCCCCGGCCACACGCAATGGAGAGAACGGGATCGGTGGCGGGGGAGGCCGGGTCAGTAGACTCGCTGTCCCGGCTCGGTATCATCCTCCGGCGCGAGCAGAGCGACCCGGCCCTCGGGATCGTCCGCCCCGAGGACCAGCACCTCCGAGCGGAACCCGGCGATCCGGCGGGGTGGGAGGTTGGCCACCACGATCACCTTGCGCCCGGCGAGTTCCTCCGGCCGGTAGCGCTCGGTGAGTTGGGCGCTCGACTGGCGAACGCCCAGCTCCGGGCCGAGATCGATGCGGAGCTGGTAGGCGGGCCGACGGGCCTCCGGAAAGGGGCGGGCCTCGAGGATGCGGCCGACCCGGAGGTCGACTTGCTGGAAGGCTTCGAAGGGGTCCACAGGCGGAGGAGAAACCGAGTGGGAGAGCGGGGCAACGGCGCGACGGCGTTTCTTTACACCGGGGAAAAAGTGTGGTTGGGTGCAAGCGTGCTAGGAATCTTCCAGAACATTGGGGCGATGGAGATCTTCCTGATCCTGCTCATCGTCCTGCTCCTCTTCGGCGCGAAGCGCTTGCCGGAACTCTCCCGCAGCATTGGCAAGTCCTTCAAGGAATTCAAGAAGGCGACCAGCGAGGCGGAGGAGCAGTTCAAGAGCGCGCTCGACGAGCCGGAGAAGAAGCCCGGCGGCGCGGAGGGAGCGAAGCCCGAGGCCAACACGGAAGCAGCGCAACCGACCTCTTCGACCGGGGCCGGCGAGAACGGAACGGCCTCGGAACCCCCGACGAACCCGGCCGGGAGCGGCGAGACCGCCGCCACCGCGGGGGCACCGGCGGAGACGGAGGAAGCATCCCGTAAGCCGTCCAGTTCCGCCTGAGGGGGGCTCCTGCTCACCGGGCGGCGGACACCGCGGCACCGGGGAGGCGGACCGCGAGGCCCTTCCCGATCGACTCCGCGGCCTTGCCCTGCTGGGGATTGTGGTGGTCAACGCCGCCTTCCTCGGAATCAGCGCCAACGGCTTTACCGCCGGATCGTTGGAGGGGCCGGCGAACCGGTGGACGGCCCTGCTCGTGGTCACTTTCGCGCAGGGCAAGTTCTACCTGCTCTTTTCTTTCCTTTTCGGGTACAGCGCGTCGTTTCTCCTGCGGGATCATCAGCGGTCGCACCGGCGGCGTTACCTCCGCCGGATGCTTGCGCTTCTTGGATTCGGCCTCGCGCACGCCGTCGGTTTTTTCGTCGGCGACATCCTCCTCACCTATGCGATCCTCGGGGCGCTGTTGCTTTCCCTCTCCCGCTGTTCCGATCGAGCCCTGCGGCGTTGGACGCGTGTGGCGATCGCCGTTGCGGTGTTCCTTCTCCTCGGGCTCTCCTCTCTCGCGGCGATTTTCCCCGCGGAGAGTACGGGAGCTCTGCCCGGCCTGAACCGGGCCCTGGCCACCGGATCCTTTGTCGAGGCATCGCTGGCGCGGCTGGAGGCACTGCCCACCGTCTGGGTCTCGATGTTCCTCCTGCAGGGTCCGATGGCCTTTGCCGCCTTCGTGGTCGGGTTGCGCGCCTCGCGCCGCCGGCTGCTCGCCGACCCCGGGAGCGACCTCGAAGGATGGCGCAGCAGGGCGCGCTGGGGTTGGCGGATCGGACTGCCCCTCCAGGCGATCGCCGCCTGGATGCAGGTGGAGGCGATCGCCGCGGGTACCCCGTTCTCCGTCGGGGGCGCTGCCGGCCTGGCGCTGGGATTCTCCACGGCACCCATTCTGACCGCCGGATATGTCGGATCGATCGCCACCGCGCTTTCCCGCCGGCCGAACTTTCTTGCCTGGGTGACCCCGGCCGGCCGGATGTCCCTAACCGTCTACATCGGGGAGTCGACGCTGTTGTCGCTGGTCTTCGCGGCCTATGGACTCGGCAGTTTCGGCCAGTGGAAAGCGTTGCCGGTGGTGGCCACGGGCATCGCGTCGTGGGGGCTGCTCCTCTTCCTCGCCGGTTGGTGGAGGAAGCACTTCGCCCGTGGTCCCCTCGAATGGGTGCTCGCCGTCCTCGCCGGCACTCGAGGATCGGTCGACGAGGCCGGGGGCAAGTCTTCCCTTCCCGGCGAATTCCCCGGGACCGGATCGGGGTAGGCGAGGGCGCACCGGCGCGCCGCGGACCCCGGGGATCGCCGCCGAGCCCCGTCCATGGCGGGCACGCCTCGTTTCCGGTGGGCGTCGCCACTCTTCGGTGGCAAGGATCCGCGGCTTGGCGGAGTTCGGCCGGCGCCCGCTGCCCGGGTGGCCGAGGGCCTACCCCACCACGAAGTTGACGATCTTGCCCGGGACAAAGACCTCCTTGCGCAGGGTCTTCCCCTCGAGATTCGCGGCAACCTTCTCAAGGCCGCGGGCGGCGGCGAGGACCTCCTCGCGGCCGGTGGAGTCGGCCACCTCGAGTTCCCCGCGCAGTTTCCCGTTGACCTGGACCGCGTAGGTCACCCGGTCGGAGCCGAGCCAGTCGGGATCGGGCTCCGGCCAGACGGCCTCGCTTACGGAGGGTGCTTCGCCGAGGCGTTCCCAGAGTTCCTCGGCGAGGTGGGGGGCGAAGGGGGCGAGCAGCTGGAGGAAGCGCAGGGCGGTGCCCCTCCGGATCGCCTCGGCCCTCGCCGCGGTGTTCACGAAGATCATCATCTGGGAAATCGCCGTGTTGAAGCGGAGGTTCTCGATGTCGGCGGTGACCTTGGCGATGGTCGCGTGGAGGGCCCGGGTGGCGGCCTCGTCCTCGGCGGCCCCGTCGGCGACAAGGCGTTCGGCGGGCTGGCCGTCGGGGCCGAGGAGGGTGCGCCAGACCTTCTTGAGGAAGCGGGAGATGCCCTCGATGCCCTGCGGGTTCCACGGCTTGGAGTCCTCGAGGGGTCCGAGGAACATCTCGAAGAGGCGGAGGGCATCGGCCCCGTGGTCGGCGATGACGGTCTCCGGGTTGACCACATTCCCCCGGCTCTTCGACATCTTCTCGCCGTCCTCCCCGAGGATGATGCCCTGGTGGAAGAGGCGGCGGTAGGGCTCGGGGGTGCTGACGACGCCCTCGTCGTAGAGCACCTGGTGCCAGAAGCGGGCGTAGAGCAGGTGGAGCACGGCGTGCTCGCTTCCGCCGATGTAGAGATCGGGGGCCTGCCAGTAGCGCTCCCGCTCCGGGTCGACGATCCGCTCCTCGTTGTGGGGGTCGAGGTAACGGAGGTGGTACCAGCAGGAGCCGGCCCACTGGGGCATCGTGTTCGTCTCCCGGCGGGCGGGCACCCAGTCGCCTCCCGGGGCGGCGGCCGAGGCCGGGCGGGTCTCGCCGGTGCGCAGGTGGAAGTGGACGTGCAACCACTCCTCCTCGTTGGCGAGCGGGCTCTCCCCGTCGCCGGAAGGCTGGAAGCTCTCCACCTCCGGGAGGGTGAGGGGCAGCTCCTCCGGGGGGACCGGCAGGGCGTAGCGGAGCTCCCCGTCCAACTCCGCGGTGACTGCTTCCCCGGGGAGGACCCGGCCGACGGGGGATGTCCGGTCCGCGGCGGCCCGTTCGTAGTCCTCCCGGCCCACCCAGACCAGCGGGACCGGTTCCCCCCAGTAGCGCTGCCGGGAGAAGACCCAGTCGCGCAGGCGGTAGTTGACCGCCGGCCGGCCCTCTTCCTGCTCCTCCAGGCGGAGGGTGATCTCGCGGCGGGCATCCTCGGAGGAGAGGCCGGAAAAGTCGCCGGAGTGCACGAGGAAGCCCTCGCCGGTGTAGGGGAGTTCCGGGCTGTGCCCGTTCGACCCCTTTCTCTCCGGGTCGATGACCCGCTGGATGGGGAGCTGGAAGGTCTCGGCGAACTCGTAGTCCCGCTCGTCGTGGGCGGGCACCGCCATGATCGCTCCCGTCCCGTAGCTGGCGAGGACGTAGTCGGCGACCCAGATGGGGAGGCGGGCCCCGTTGATCGGATTGATGGCGTGGGCCCCCGTGAAGACCCCGCTCTTCTCGCGGGCGAGGTCGGTGCGGTCGAGGTCGCTCTTGGCAGCGGCCTGGCGCCGGTAGTCCTCGATGGCCTCGCGGTGTTCCGCGGTCGTGATCTCGGCGACGAGCGGGTGCTCGGGGGCGAGCACCATGTAGGTGGCCCCGAAAAGGGTGTCCGGCCGTGTCGTGTAGACCCGCAGGACCGGGCGACGCTTGTTGTCGACCGGGAAGAGGATTTCCGTTCCCTCGCTGCGCCCGATCCAGGCCCGCTGCTGCCGCTTGGTGGAGTCCGGCCAGTCCAGATCCTCCAGGCCGGCGAGCAGGCGGTCGGCGTAGGCAGTGATGCGGAGGACCACCTGGCGGAGGGCCCGGCGCTCGACCGGGTGCCCGCCCACCTCGGAACGGCCGTCGACGACCTCTTCGTTGGCGAGGACGGCCCGCAGCTCCGGGCACCACCAGACCGGCTTCCGGTCGACGTAGACGAGCCCGCGGCGGAACAGTTTCAGGAAAATCCACTGCGTCCAGCGGTAGTAGCCCGGATCGGTGGTGTTGATCTCGCGGGTCCAATCGATGGCGAATCCGAACTGCTGGATCTGCCGCCGGAAGGTCTCGATGTTGGCCGCGGTGGTCCGGGCCGGGTGGGTGCCCGTCTTCACGGCGTACTGCTCGGCGGGCAGTCCGAAGGCGTCCCAGCCCATCGGGTGGAGGACGTGGTCTCCCCGGCTCTTCCGGTAGCGGCAGAGGATGTCGCTGGCCGTGTAGCCCTCGGGGTGGCCGATATGGAGGCCGGCGCCGGAGGGGTAGGGGAACATGTCCAGGCCGTAGTACTTGGGGCGGTCGTCGGGCGGACCGGCCACGAAGGTTCGGTGCTCGCTCCAGTAGCGCTGCCAGTGGGGCTCGATGCGGGCGGGTTCGTAGTGGGTGCAGTCCGTGGGCATGGAGGGAAAGGATCAGGAGTCCCCGGGCGCGGGGAGTTTCAGTTCCTGGCCGACCTGGATGAGGTTCGGGTCGAGGCCGGGATTGGCTGCGAGGAGGGCCGGCAGGCTCACCCCGAAGCGGCGGGCGATGTCACTGAGGGTATCCCCGCGCTGGACGGTGTAGGATTCGGGCCGGTCGGTTTCGGCGGGGGCGGGCACCTCTCCGTCGGCCGGGGGATCCGGGTCCGGGGCGGGCTCGGCCGCCTCCGCCGGGGCGCCCGCCGACTCCCTTGGGTCGGGATCCTCCGGGGCAGGATCCCCCGGTTCGGGATCCTCCCTGTCGGTCGCGGGGGACGGGGAAGGGGGGGGCGCGGGCGGCCGCTCCTCGAGCCGGGCGAGCACTCGGTCGAGTTCCTCGCGGAGGGAGCGGGTGGTGTCGAGGAAAGTGCGGATCCGGTTGCGGTTGGCGGTGGCGGTCTGGGCGACCTCCTCCAGCCGCCGCTCCTCCACGCGGAGGCGTTCCTGCAGGTCCCGCTCCCGGACCGCCACTTCCTCCCGGCTCTGCTGCCAGTCGCCGGCGGTCCGCTCGAGGCGGCGGAGGGCGTCCTGGGCGGAATTGCGGGCCTCGATGGCGAAGTAGAGGCAGACCAGGGCGACCAGCAGGCCCCAGAGCCCCAGCCAGAAGCCCCAGCTCCCCCGTTTCGCTTTCCTCGTCGTGCCGTCGATGGTTCCGCCTCCGTTGAAAACCGCGGAGACTTTCCGGTCGACGGCCCAATGTCAACGGACCTCAGCCCTCGAGGGCCTGCCCGATATCGGCGAGGATGTCCTCGATGTCCTCCAGGCCCACCGCGAGGCGCACGTAGTCCTCGGTGACCCCGGAGGACTGCTGCTCCTCGGGGGTGAGCTGGCTGTGGGTCGTGCTGGCCGGGTGGATGGCGAGGGACTTGGCGTCCCCGATGTTCGCGAGGTGGCTGTGCAGGCGGAGCTTCTCGATGAAGGCGCGGCCGGCCTCGTGCCCGCCCTTGACGCCGAAGCCGACGAGGGCCCCGTAGTGGCCGGGGGTGAGGTACTTGCGGGCGGCCTCGTAGTAGGGGCTCGTCTTCAGGCCGGGGTAGTTCACCCAGGCCACCCGGTCGTGGGCCTCGAGGAACTCGGCCACCTTCTGCGCGTTCTGGCAGTGCCGCTCCATGCGGAGGTGGACGGTCTCCAGGCCCTGCAGGTGGAGCCAGGAGTTGAAGGGGGCCGGGCACATTCCCATGTCCCGCAGCAGTTGCAGGCGCATCTTCAGGATGAAGGCAACGTTGGCCCCGCCGAGGGGCGGGAAGCTTTGGAAGGCGTCCCAGTGGACGAGGCCATGGTAGCTCGGGTCGGGCTCGGTGAAGCCCGGGAAGCGGCCGTTGCCCCAGTCGAAGTTCCCCCCGTCGACCACGATGCCGCCGATGGAGGTGCCGTGGCCCCCGATGTACTTCGTGGTGCTGTGGACCACGAGGTTGGCACCCCATTCGAGGGGCCGGTTGAGGATCGGGGTGACCGCGGTGTTGTCGATGGCGAGGGGCACCCCGACCTCCCGGGCGATCGCGGCGACTTCCTCGAAGGGAAAGATGTTCAGGCGGGGGTTCCCCATGCCTTCCCCGTAGAAGAGCTTCGTGTTCGGGCGGACTGCCTTGCGGAAGGCGTCCGGGTCGTCGGCGTCCACGAAGGACACCTCGATCCCCAGCTTCGGCAGGGTATAGTGGAAGAGGTTGTAGGTGCCCCCGTAGAGCTGGGCCACGGAAACCATGTGGTCGCCGGCCCCCATGACATTGAGGATCGTGTCGGTGATCGCGGCCTGCCCGCTGGAGTGGGCGAGGGCCCCGCTCCCGCCCTCCATGGCGGCGACCCGTTGCTCGAGCACATCGTTCGTCGGATTGTTCAGCCGCGTGTAGATGTGGCCGAGCTCCTTAAGCCCGAAGAGATTGGCGGCGTGCTCGGTGTCGCGGAAGACGAAGCTCGTCGTCTGGTGGATCGGGAGGGCACGGGAACCGAAATCGCTGTCGACCGGTTGTCCGGCGTGAAGGGCACGGGTGCCCAGGCCTGGGGATTCACTGCTCATGGCAGGTGGGCTAGGCACGGTCCCGGTTTTCGGCAACGGAAAAGCGGAGGGCCCGTGTGTCATAGGCCGGCCGCAGCCCCGCTCCCGCGGCCCTCGGCCCGCCCCGGAAGGCACTCCGCGGGAAGGGCCTCGCCGCGGCGGAGGTGGGCGGCGAGGCGTTGGGCGAGGCGGGGACCGTGGAGGGCCCCGCGGGAGCCGAGGCCGTTCAGCACGAACGATCCCGGCTCCCCCGGCAGCGGGCCGCAGTAGGGTCGGTGGTCCGGGGAGGCCGGGCGGGTGCCGACCTCTTGGGCGAGGACTTCCGGTGAGGGCGCCGTCTCCCCCATCCACTCCCGCCAGGTGGCGAGGAGCTGCTTCCGTGCGGCTGGAGTGGGGGCGGGGGTGGTCCGCGGATCGTCTCCCTCGCGTCGCTCATAGGTTGCCCCGAACCGGAAAAGGCCGCCGCCCTCGGGGAGGAGCCATTTCCCGCCGAACTGGAGGACCTCCCCCGGATCGGGGAGCTGCGGGCAGCGAAGCCGGAGGGTCTCCCCGCGGAGGGAGCGGAGGGGGAGGGGGCGCAGCCAGGGATTGGCCCGGCCGGCAATTCCCTCCGCAAAGACCACCACCGGGGCCTCCCAGCCCCCCGCCCGGAAGCCGACGCTGGTCCGCGCGCAGGTCGCCGGATCCACGGTTCGCTCCTCGAGGGAGTCGGCCAGTTCCCGGCGGAGCCGCGTGAGCAGCCGGGCCGTGTCCACCCGGGCGGCCCCGTGGATGCGGAAGCTGCCGTGGGGATCCCGCACCGGTGGGCCCGCATCCCCGGGCGGGAAGGGGCCCTCGAGAAAGGGGGCGGCGGCCTCCTCCCGCAGGCGGCGCTCCAGCCGCCCGGCCTCCTCCCCTCCCCGCAGGTAGCGGCGGAGGGTGGTGTCGCGGAGCAGGGGGGCTTCGCCTGGCCGGTGGAGGTCGGCACAGACGCGGACAGCCCCCGCGCGGTAGGCGGCGAAGTCCGCGACCGGGGTCAGGCGGGGCCCGGTGATGGGGTTGAGAATGCCGGCGGCGACCGCCGAGGCTGGCGGTGGATGGTGCCCGGCGAAGACCCGGACCCGGGCGGGGCGCAACTCGCGGGCGAGGAGGAGGGCGGCGAGCCCGCCCCCCCAGACAAGGAAGTCGCAGGAGCGGCTCATGGGGCATCCGCGGGCGGGGAGCCAGGGGCGGGCTTGGGCAGGTGAAGGAAGGGCCGGAAGCGGAGGATCCAGGGGAGGCCGAGACCGAGGACCACCCCGGCCGGGACCACCCAGGAAAGGTGGAGGAGGAGATCGACGCGGCTGGCGGCCGCGCCCGGTTCCGGGACGAGGAGCAGGAGGGCGCCCACGGCGAGGGAGCCGGCCCCGACCTTCCAGAGGTCCACCGGCCACCAGCTGCCTCCGCCGGGCTGGTGCCGGTGCAAGCGCCCGTGCAGGAGGAGGGTCTGGGCGACGGCGGCAAGGGAATTGGCGGCGGCGAGCCCGGTCGCGCCGAAAGGGATCATCAGGGCGAGGCTGAGGGCGAGGTTGATGAGAAGGGTCCACCCGGCCACGCGCATCGGTCCGCGGGCGTCGCGGCGGGCCTGCAGGGCCCTGGAGAGGAGGGTGGCCTGCGCGAAGAAGGGCAGGCCGGCCGCGAAGAAGGCGAGCACGGGGGCCGCCCGGGCCGCGTCCGCGGCGTCGAAAAGCCCCCACGCGAAGAGCACCCGCAGGACGGGGTCGCCGAGCAGGGCGAGTCCGAGGAAAGCGGGCACGGTGACCGCGGCGACGAGGGCCGATCCCTGCCGGAAGGCCTCCCGGAACTCCGTCTCCTCCCCGGATCCGGCGTGCCGGGCGAGCTGGGGAAAGAGGACGGTGGCGGTGGCGATGGCGAAGAGCCCGAGGGGCAGTTCCACGAGCCGGGCGGCAAGGTAGAGGAGGGCGACCGCGTCCTCCCCGATCCCGAAGGCAAGGGCACGGGAGACGAGGATGTTCAGCTGGAGGATGGCGGCACCGGACAGGGCGGGGAGGAAGAGCCGGCGGACCTCGTCGACCGCCGGGTCGGGCGAGGGGTCCAGCCGGGGGCGCCAACCGAGGGAGCGCAACTGGAGGGCGGGCAGGGCCAGCTGGAGGAGCCCGCCGGCGAGGACGGCCCCGGAGAGGAGGAAGGCCTGCTGCCGGGGCGTGTCCGTCCACCAGGTAGCCGGCCCCAGGAGGACCGCGATCATGGCGAGGTTGAGGAGGACCGGGTTGAGTGCCGGCAGGAAGAAGCGGCCGAGGACCTGCAGGGTGGCCGCGAGGACAGCGGCCAGGCAGATGGGGAGCACGTAGGGAAACAGGACCAGGCTGAGGGCGGCCGCCTCCCGGAAGCGCCCGGCCGGCCACAGGTCGAGGAGGAGGGGCAGTCCGGCGACGAGGAGCCCGGCGAGCCCGAGCAGGGCGAGCAGGGGTACGGCCCGCCGGAGGATCCGGTTGAGGAGGGCGAAGGCCCCCCGCCCCGGCCGGGCCTCCTCCTCGCTGGCGAGGAGTGGCACGAGGGCCGTGGTGAGGGCGCCCTCCCCGAAGAGGCGGCGAAAGAGGTTGGGCAGGGTGAAGGCGAGGAGGAAGGCCGAGGTGGTTGCGCTGAGCCCGAGGGTCGCGTAGAGAAGGATGTCCCGGAACAGTCCGAGAAACCGCGACCCCAGCGTGGAAACTGCCACCGTGGATACCGACCGGAGATTTTTTCGCATGACGAGGGGGGCGGCATTGCGGCATGTTCCCTGCTTGCGGGCAAGAGAGCTTCCCCCTTTGTCCCGCTGTCGATCCCCACTCTCTCCCCTGTCATGACCCTGATCCCCGCACTCAGTGAAAAGCTGCGCCGCCACCCGAAGCGCATCGTGTTTCCGGAGGGGGAGGACCCGCGGATCATGCAGGCGGCCCGGCTCTTTGCCTCGCGCGAGCTGGGCGTGCCCGTGCTTCTCGGCGAGCGCACCCGCATGAAGAAGCTCGCGCAGGGACTGGGGATTTCCCTGGACGGCATCCGGCTCGTCGAGCCCGAGCGCACCGAGGATTTCGCGCGCAAGGAGGAGCAGCTGCAGGCGCTCCCGCGCTTCGCGGCGTCCACACCCGCGGAGATCCGGGCGCAGGTGGCCGACCGCAATGTCTTCGCCACCCTGATGCTGGCGGGGGCGGATGTGGACGCGGTGCTCGCGGGGGCGACCTCCTCGGCCTCGAGCGCCCTGCGCCCCCTCCTGCGGATCATTCCCCGGCAGGAAGGCGTCTCCACTGTCTCCTCCATGCAGATCCTCTCCTTCGACGAGGAGGACCACCGGCCCGATCTCTTCCTCGCGGACTGCGCGGTTGTTCCCGAGCCGACCGCCCGGCAGCTCGCGGAGATCGCCCTCACCGCGGGTTCGCTCCGCTGGCACCTCGTCGACGAGCGCCCGCGGGTGGCCCTTCTCAGTTACACCACCCACGACGCGTCCTCCCGGCAGCCCTCGGTCCTCCGGGTGCGGGAGGCCACCGCGCTCGCCCGGGAGTGGATCCTCCGGCAGGGGGTGGGCATGGAGGTGGACGGGGACCTGCAGGTCGATGCGGCCCTCGACCCCGCCATCGCCCGGGCCAAGGAGGTCAGCGGGCCGGTCGGGGGGGCCGCCAACGTCCTCGTCTTTCCCGACCTGCACAGTGGCAACATCGCCTCGAAGATGATCCAGGTCCTCGGCGGGGCTCATTGCTACGGTCACCTCCTCTGCGGACTTACCCGGCCGGCCGCGGAAATCAGCCGGGGGTTGAGCGCGCTGGAAATCTTTGGCACGGCCGTCCTCGTGGCCGCGGCGGCCCTCGAGCGCTCCCTGCTCTACCCGGGTCTCCTCGAGAAGGCGGGATGAGCGGCGCTCCGGAAACCATCGCCGGGGCGGACGGCAACCACCTCGACTCACCCTACTCGACCTCGAGTTTCGCCGGGCCCCGCGATCCCCTCATCGAGGGCCCGCGGAACGTCAGTACCCGGCGGATCTTCGTGGCGGCGACCCGGCAGAACCAGGGGAAGACGACCACCTCCCTCGGCCTGTTCGGCGCCATGCAGGCCTTCTCCTCGCGGGTCGGCTACATCAAGCCGATCGGGCAGCGTTTCGTCGATGTGGAGGGGCAGAGCATCGACGAGGACTCGGTCCTCCTCGACGCCGTCTACAACCTCGACGTGCCCATCGGGGCGATCAGTCCGGTGGCGATCCACCCGAACATGACCCGCTGGTACCTCGAGAATCCCGGCCGCAAGCTCCGGCACCTCGTCGACCTCATTTCCCGGGCCTTCGACCGGGCCGCCTTCGAGAAGGACTACATCATCATCGAGGGCAGCGGGCACGCCGGGGTGGGGGCGGTCTTCGACCTCTCCAACGCCGCCATCGCCCGCATCTTCGGGGCGAAGGCAGTCATCGTGTCCGGGGGCGGGATCGGGTCGCCGGTGGACGAGATCGCCATGAACAAGGCCTTCTTCGACCAGTACGGGGTGGAGGTGATCGGGGCCGTCCTCAACAAGGTCCTCCCGGAGAAGATCGAGCTCGTCCGCGAGTACGCCGGCCGGGCCCTCGCGCGGATGGGGATTCCCCTGCTCGGGGTGCTGCCCCTGCACAAGCGCCTCGAGGCCCCCTCCCTCGGCCAGATTGTCAGCGAGATCAAGGGGCGCTGGTTGAACGGGGAAAAAACCGGCCAGCGGGAACGGGTGCTCCGGGTGGTCATCGGGACGATGACCGCGAAGGGAGTGGTCGACTACCTGCAGCCGGGGGTCCTCCTCATCGTGGCCGGCGACCGCGAGGACATCCTCTTCGCGGCGATTGCCAGTGCCGGCATCTACCAGCGCCCGAACATTTCCGGGATCCTCCTGACCCGGAACCTCCTGCCCCACCCGAAGGTGATGGAGTTCCTCCAGAAGACGGAGATCCCCACCATCATCTGCAGCGAGGAGAGCTCCACGGTGGCCTCCCGCATTCACTCCATGATGGTGAAGACGCAGCCGGCGGACGCCGACAAGATCCCCATCATCCAGGAGCTCGTGGCCGGACACACCGACCTGAAGACGATCCGCAACGCCTTCGCTCCTCCCCCCCTGCGGGGATAGGGGCGAGTCGCCAATTGGCGCGACCGCTTGCAAGCGGGAGTGTTCCGGGCCTTGCTGGGGGTTGATGAAGCGTTGGCTCCTTTTTCTCCTTGCCATGTTCTCCTTCCTTTCCTCCTCCCATGGCGGGCCCGTGGAAACCGGGACCGAAGCCCCCGTGGCCACCGCTCCCGACAGCGAGGGCCGCACCGTCGACCTGGCCACCCTCTACGAAGCGGGTCCGACCCTCGTCTACTTTTACCCCAAGGCGGGCACTCCCGGCTGCACCACCCAGGCCTGCAACCTCCGCGACGCCTTCGAGGATCTCACTGAGGCCGGGCTGCAGGTCGTCGGGGTGAGCCGGGACTCCGTGGAGGCGCAGGCGCGCTTCCGGGAGCGCAACCGGTTGCCGTTCCCGCTTCTCGCGGACAAGGACGGGCGGGTCGTGGAGGCCTTTGGAGTGCCCTCCGTGCTCGGCTTTGCCTCCCGCCAGAGCTTCCTGATCGTCGATGGGAAGGTCGTCTGGCGGGACCTATCGGCCTCTCCCCGCAAGCAGGCCGCGGAAGCCCTCGCCGCTCTCCGCGAGGCGCGATCCGCCTCCTGAGGGGCGGCAGCCGTTTCTGAGGGCCGCCACCCGTAGCAGGTGGGTGCCACCCCGGTTGGCACCGGCGGGCAAGTGCCCGCCCCGGGCGAACCGTTCAAGAAGTCCCTCGGGCCCGCCGTCGCAGCCAGAGGAGGAGGGCAATCCCGGCGAAGACCAGGGGCAGGGAGAAGAACTGGCCCCGGGAGAGCCCGAGGATGAGGGGGGCGTCCGGGGCCCGGAAGACCTCGGTGAGGATTCGGAGGATCCCGTAGCCGAGAAGGAACTCCGCCCCGAGCTGGCCGGCCGGCAGCCGCGGGTTCCGCCAGAAGCGCCACTGCAGCCAGGCGAAGAGGAGGAGGCCCTCGGTGGCCGCCTGGTAGAGCTGGGAGGGATGCCGGGGTTCGGGCAACCCGGTGGTCGGATCGGGCGGGCTGCCCGGAAAGATCACCGCCCACGGCACGGTGCTGGGACGCCCCCAGAGTTCCCCGTTGATGAAGTTCGCAATCCGCCCGAGGAACAGGCCGACCGGGGCCACGGTGGCCAGCCGGTCGGCGAGCGCGAGGAAGGAGATCCGGTGGCGGCGGGCGAAGAGGGCGGTGGCCACCACCACGCCGATCATGCCCCCGTGGCTGGCCATGCCTCCCTTCCAGATCTCGAAGAGGAGGAGGGGGTTCCGGAGGAAGGCCGCCGTGTCGTAGAAGAGGACGTAGCCGAGCCTCCCCCCGGCGATCACCCCGATGAGCAGGTAGGTAAAGAGGTCGAGCTCCCCGCCGGGACCGAGGGGTGAGCGCCCGCGCGCCCGGTAGAGGCGGAGGAGGAGGAAGGCCGCGAGGAAACCGAGCAGGTAGGCGAGGCCGTAGAAGCGGATGCCCTCCAAGGGAAAGCCCTCCGGGAAGCGGACGAGGAAGGGCGACCAGTCGTGCACCCAGTGGTCGGGCTCGCGCGGGTTCATGCGGGCAGGGGAATCTCGCTGTGCAGTTCCTCGTAGACGGCGCCCCCGAGAAGCTCGTCTCCCCGGTAGAGAGCGAGGATCTGGCCGCGGGCGAGGGCCCGCTGCGGCTCCGCGAAGGAAACCTCTATCCCCTCCTCGCCGATCCCCTCGACCACCACCGGGGTGGGCGGGTCGCGGTAGCGGACGCGCGCGAGGAGGGTTTCGCCCTCGTGCGGGGGAGGGTCCCCGATCCAGTTCGCCCGGGCCACCCGGGCCCCGGTCTGGAAGAGGCCGGGGGTCTCCGGCTGGTCAAAGCCGACGACGAGTTCGTTCCGGTCGAGGTCCTTGGCCACCACCACGTAGGCCCGGTGGTCCGTGTTCGAGGGGATCCCGATGCCCCGCCGCTGGCCGAGGGTGAAGGTGTGCAGCCCCCGGTGCTCGCCGAGGACCCTCCGGTCGGTGTCCACGATCGGTCCGGGCCGGTCCGGGAGGTAGTGGGCGAGAAACTCGTCGATCTTCACCTTGCCGAGGAAACAGATGCCTTGGCTGTCCCTCTTCGCCGCGTTGGGCAGGCCGATCCGGCGGGCCAGCGCGCGGACCTCGGGCTTCCGGAGATGGCCGACCGGGAACCGGGCCCACTCGAGATCCTCCCGCCGGGTCAGCGCGAGGAAGTAGGACTGGTCCTTCTCCGGGTCGACCCCGGCCCGCAAATGGTAGCGGCCGTCCGCCTCCCTCCCGCCGCGGCAGTAGTGGCCGGTGGCGATGCCGCCGAAGCCCTCCGCCCGGGCGTGGGTGAGAAAGGTGCCGAACTTGATTTCCCGGTTGCAGAAGATGTCCGGGTTCGGGGTGATCCCGCGCCGGTAGCCCTCCACGAGATAGGTGACGACCGCGCGGTGGTATTCCTCCACAAGGTTGACGATCCGGAAGGGCAGTCCGAGGTGGGCGGCTGCGGCCCGCGCATCCTCGATGTCCTCGGCCGCCGGGCAGTCCCCGAGCTCCTCCTCATTCTGCCAGGTGCGGATGTAGGCGGTCTCCACGGGATAGCCCTCCTCCCGGAGGAGGTAGGCGCTCACCGAGGAGTCCACCCCGCCGGAGAGTGCCACGAGAATGGGGGCTTCGCTCATGGGGGCGATCAACCACAGGGCCTGCCGGGAGGCAATGACGGAGCCCGTTTTCTCCTTGGGTGGGAAGGGATCCCCGGAAAGGGTGGGGCAGCCCTCGCCCGCCATGCCGCCTTCCTCCCCCGCCAATACCGCCAACCCCACCTCCCGTCCGCTCCGGCTCGGCCTCACCGGCACGATCGGCTCGGGCAAGTCGACCGCGCTGGCCGCCTTTGCGCGGCGGGGATGGCAGACCCTCTCCTCGGACGAGCTCGTCCGCCGGGAACTCGCCGAGCCGGAAGTGCGCGCGGCCCTCCGGGACCGGTGGGGGGAGGCCGTGCTTCGCCCGGGGGGCGAGGTGGACCGGGCGGCGGTGGCCCGGCGCGTTTTCGCCGACGAGGGCGAGCTCGCCTGGCTCGAGGAACGGCTCCACCCCCGGGTGGCCCGCGCCTGGCGCGCCGCCATGGCGGCGGAGCGGGATCGGCCCTCCGTCGTCGAGGTACCCCTGCTCTTCGAGAAAAGTCTTGCCAGCGATTTTGATTTCGTGGTCACTATCACTTGTCCGGAAGCGGTACGCTTCGCCCGCCTGGCACGAAAAGGCATCGAGAAGGCGGAGGCGAAGAGACGGCAGTCCTTCCAGCTTTCCACCGGGGAGAAGGAGGCCCGCGCCGACTTTGTCCTCTCCAATTCCGGCACACCCGAGTTCATCCACCGCCAAGTCTCCCTGCTCTGCGAACGGCTGTGTCCCGACCCCGACTGATTTCCAGATTCCATGACTGATCCCACCAAGGTTTACTCCGCCGAGCCGGGCCCCTCCGACCTCCGCCGGGACTCGGAGGAGCCCACCGGCAACCCCGCCGAGGGCGGGGGCCCCTCCGGGAACTCCGGCAGCCCCACCCCGCGTGGGGAATCCGGGGGGAGCGCTTCCGGCAATCCCGGCAACGGGGGCAAGCCCGGCGGCCCGGCCCGCTCCGACCGCAGCAAGAAGCGGAAGAAGAAGCCGGGCGGTCGCGGGGGCGAATCCCGGCCGGGCGGCGCGTCGCCGGCTCCCGCGCGCCGCGGGCCCCTGCCCACTGCGGGAGGCACGCCCGTGGAGATGGACCCGCAGGTGCGCCTCGGGAGCCTCCCCTCCGATGAGCTGCTCCGCGATCCCGCCCTCCTCGAGGAATCCTTCCAGCGGCTCTACGACGAGTCCGGGGAGCCCGTCGACTTTAACGAGTTGTACGAGCTGCCGCTCCACGAGCTCCGCGAGCGCGCCCGGGCGGCCGGCTTTTTCGCCGACTCCGCCCCGCCCCGCCTGCAGGTGCTCGAGGCTCTCCTCCGACAGTGCGAGGAGGAGCGCCGGCCGGTGGTGGTGGAGGGCTGCCTTGAGCGCATGGACGACGGCTACGGCCTGCTCGTCTTCCCGGCGGACAGCTACCGCGTCCGCCCGCTCTCCGTCTTCGTGAGTGGCGGCCTCCTCGAGAAGTACGGGCTCCAGCGGGGTCATACGGTGCGGGCCTACCTCCAGGCGCCCCGCGAGAACGAGAGCTGCCCGGTCGCCCTGCGCATCGAATCCGTGATGGGGGCGGATCCGGCCGCGGTCAGCGAGGTGACCCCCTTTACGGAACTGGTTCCCTACTACCCCCTGGAGCGCCTGCTCCTCGAGAACAGCGAGGAGGAGCCGGAGAACAATCTCTCCATGCGGGTGGTCGACCTGATCACCCCGGTCGGCTTCGGGCAGCGCGGCCTGGTCGTGGCGCCCCCGCGCACTGGGAAGACCGTCCTCCTGCAGGGCTTCGCGGCCAGCGTGCAGCTGAACTATCCCGAGGCCCACCTCATCGTCCTCCTCATCGACGAGCGTCCGGAGGAGGTCACCGATTTCCGGCGCCGGATCCACGGCGAGGTGATCAGCTCCACCTTCGACGAATCGGCCGGCAGCCATGTCCACGCCGCTGAGATGGTCATCGAGAAGGCCCGGCGCATGGTGGAGATGGGGCGGGACGTGGTCATCCTCCTCGACTCGATCACCCGGCTCGCCCGGGCCTACAACACCCTCATGCCGAACAGCGGCAAGATCCTCTCCGGCGGGGTCGAGGCGAACGCCCTGCAGAAGCCGAAGCGCTTCTTCGGGTCCGCCCGCAACATCGAGGAGGGCGGCAGCCTCACCATCATGGGGACGGCCCTCGTGGAAACCGGCAGCAAGATGGACGAGGTGATCTTCGAGGAGTTCAAGGGGACCGGTAACATGGAGCTCCACCTCGACCGCGGACTCGTCGACAAGCGCATCTTCCCGGCGATCGCCATGGACCGCAGTGGCACTCGGAAGGAGGAGCTGCTCTACCATCCCGACGAGATGCAGAAGGTCTATTCCCTCCGCCGGGCCACCAAGGGGGTTCCCCCGCTGGAGGCCATGGAGATGCTCATCCAGCGCGTGAAGAAGACCCGGTCGAACGCCGAGTTCCTCATGACCCTGAACCGCTAGCCCCCGCCGAGGCGGGACCCGGGCACCGCGCTGCCCGATTCGACCGACCGTCCCCGCCCGCGGTGCCCGGGGCCGGCTCTCCTCCGGGAGCCCGGGAACGAATCCCGGGCGAGCGGTTCCCGGTTGTTTTTCCTCTTTCCGTTGTTCCGATCCTTTGTTCCAATTCGGGATTGTGGCAATCGCGGACAGCCAGTTGCTGGCATGGCTCCGGGAAAAAGCACTCGTTCCGGAAGAGCTCCTCCGTGCCTGCCTCGACCGGGCGGAGGCGGAGGGAGACCGGCGCGGGGCGGTGGAGGAGCGGGCCCTCACCCTCCTCCTCGAGGAGGGCGCCCTCCCGGAGGCGGACCTCGCCGCGCAGATCGCCGCCCACTTCGGGCTGGAGACCGTGGACCTCGCCGGAGGGGTGCCCGATCCGGAGGTCCTCTCCCTCCTTCCCGCGGACCTCGCCCGGTCCCACCAGCTCCTGCCCCTCGCGTCCACCGGGCGGGAGCTCCGGCTGGCCACCGCCAATCCCCTCGACACGGCCGGCACCGACCTCGTCGCCGAGCGGCTGCGGCGGCCGGTGACCCCCCGTGTGGCTCCCCGCTCAGCTCTTCGCGAGGCGATCGCGCGGGCGTACCCACTCCCGGGGGAGCCCGCGGGGTCCGCCGAGGCGCCGGGCCCTCCTCCCGGGGAAGACTCCCCCACGGGGGTACCCGGTCCTCCCGCCGTCGAGGTCGAGGGCCTCGCGCCCGACGCGACGCCCGGAGAGGCCCCGGTGGTCCGCTATGTGCAGCACTTGCTCGAGGAGGCCTTTCGCCGGCGCGCGTCCGACCTGCACCTCGAGCCCCTCGAGCACCGCTTCCGGGTGCGCTACCGGGTAGACGGCGTGCTCCAGGAGGGCGAGAATCCCCCGAAGCGGCTGCAGGCCTCCCTCCTCTCGCGGGTCAAGCTGCTGGCGGGCCTTTCCCTCGCCGAACGCCGGCTCCCCCAGGACGGGAGGATCACCGCCCGCCTCGGGGGCCGTCCCGTGGACCTGCGGGTCTCCTCGCTGCCCACCGCCCATGGCGAGAGCCTCGTCCTCCGCATCCTCGACCGGGAGGGACTCCGGCGCGGGCTGGGGGAGCTGGGCCTCCTCGCCGACGACCGGGCCCGCTTCGGGGAACTCCTCGCCCGGCCGGACGGGGTGGTCCTGGTCACCGGACCGACCGGTTCGGGCAAGTCGACCACGCTCTATTCCGTGCTGCACGCCCTGAACCGGCCCGACCGCAAGCTCATCACCGTCGAGGATCCCGTCGAATACGAGCTGGCCGGGATCAACCAGGTGCAAGTGCGCCCGGAGGTGGGCATGACCTTTGCCTCGGCCCTGCGGGCCCTGCTCCGCCAGGCACCGAACGTGATCATGGTCGGGGAGATCCGCGACCGGGAGACCGCCGCCATCGTCGTGCAGGCCTCGCTCACCGGTCACCTCGTCTTCAGTACCCTCCATACCAACGACGCGCCGAGTGCCATTACCCGGCTCCTCGATCTGGGGATCCCGCCCTTCCTCGTGGCCGCCTCGCTCCGCGGGGTGGTCGCCCAGCGGCTGGTCCGCCGGGTCTGTCCTCACTGCGCGGAACCCGCGCTCCCGGAGGAGTGGGAGCGGCGGGCCCTCGCGCTGCCCCCCGGGACGCTCGCCGGGGCCGATTGCCGCCGCGGGGCGGGCTGCGCCCGCTGTGCGGGCACCGGGTACCATGGCCGGATCGGCCTCTTCGAGCTCCTCCCCTTCGGCGAGGAGCTCTCCACCCGGATCGACGGGGCGGTCACCCTCGGGGAACTGCGCCAGCGCGCCCGCGCCCTCGGCCTGCGCACCCTCCGCGAGGACGGGATCCGCAAGGTGCTGGCGGGCTCCACCACCGCTGCCGAAGTGCTCCACGCCACCCCGCCCGGGGAGGGGGACCGGGCGGCCGGGGCCGAGGTCCCCGCCGGCGCGTAGGCGGGCCGGGAGGCGACGATCGTGTGGGCCGAGCACAACGAAACCCTGCGCACCTTCCTCGGGGAGCGGGGCCTGGTGCCGGCGGAGACTCTCCGGGAAGCGGCGGTGGCCTGTGCGGAGGCGGGGGGGAGCCTTCTCGAGCGGCTCGGGGAGGCGGGATTCCTTTCCCGCGAGGAGGCGTTCGCGGAGCTCGCCGCCTGGCTGGGGCAGGAGTGGATTGCCCGGGTGCCCGCGGTGATTCCCCCGGAGCGGGCCGCCGAGATCCCCGCGGAGCTGGCCCACCGCCACGGAGTGCTTCCCTGGGAGTCCCGTGGCCCACTCTTGCGCGTCCTCGCGGTGGATCCCCTCCACGGGGAGCTGGCCGACCAGCTGGCCTTTGCCCTCGGGCGCGAGGTGGAGCTGCTCATGGCCGACCCGCGGGAGGTGGAGCGGCTCCTCCGGGCCACCTACAGGCCGGAGGAGCGGCCCCGCGGCTCCCTCCACCAGAAGGGCGGTCCTGCCAGCCCCCCGGTGGTCCGGGAAGGGGAGGACCCCGGGGAAGCCGCCCACTCGGCGCCGGTCATCCGCCTTGTCGACGCGGTCCTCGAGCAGGCGATCCACCAGCGGGCCTCCGACCTCCATTTCGAACCCAGCGGGGACGCGCTCCGGATCCGCTACCGGATCGACGGCCACCTCGAGGAGCGGGCCGCCCCGTCCCCGCGGCTGGCCGAACCGGTGGTCGCCCGTCTCAAGGTTCTCGCCCACCTGGACATCGCGGAAAGGCGCGTGCCCCAGGACGGACGGATCCGGAGGACGGTGGCCGGCCGCCGCGTCGACCTGCGGGTTTCCACCCTGCCCACCCGGCAGGGGGAGAGTTGCGTGCTCCGCGTGCTCGACCGCTCGGCGATTCCCCTCGAACTCGAGGGGCTCGGCCTCTCCCCGGCGGTGCTCGCGGAACTGCGCGAGGTCGTCCGCCAGCCGCACGGGATCCTTCTCACCACCGGACCGACCGGCAGCGGAAAGACGACCACCCTCTACAGCGTGCTTCGCGAGGAGAACGCGGTCGGCCGGAAACTTCTCACTGCGGAGGATCCGGTCGAGTACGGGATCGACGGGATCCTGCAGACGGCCGTGAACCACGCCATCGGTCTCGATTTCGCCCGCGTCCTGCGCACCTTTCTCCGCCAGGACCCGGACACGATCATGGTGGGGGAGATCCGGGATCCGGAGACCGCCCGGATCGCCGTGCAGGCTGCCCTCACCGGGCATCTCGTCCTGAGCACCCTGCACACCAACGACGCCCCGGACACGGTCCTCCGGCTCGTCGACATGGGCGTGGAGCCCTATCTCATCGCCGCCTCGCTCGAGGGGGTCCTCGCCCAGCGGCTCGTCCGGTGCGTGTGTCCCTCTTGCCGCCGTCTCTACCGGCCGGGCCCCGAACTCCTCGCCCAGCTCGGCCTGACCGCCGCGGACACCGGGGGCGGCCCCTTTGCCGAAGGGGGTGGCTGCGAGGAATGCGGCCATACCGGCTATCGGGGACGGACCGGACTCTTCGAATGGATGAGGATGACCGACCGTCTTCGGGAGGCGATCAGCCGGGGGGCGGGGCGCCGGGAGCTCCGCGAGCGGGCCCGCGAGGGGGGCCTGCATACTCTCCGGGAGGCCGGAATCCGCGCCCTGCTGGCGGGCACCACCACCGCGGAGGAAGTCCTCCGGTCCAGGGGCATGGCCGCGCCGGCCTCCCCTTCCGGGCAACCATGAGCCGCTACCGCTACCGGGCCCTCGATGGGACCGGCGGGGAACGCCGGGGTCGGCTCCGCGCGCGGGACCGGGCGGAGGCGGAGGCGGTCCTGCGTTCCCGCGGGTGGATCCCCCGCGAGCTCAGCGCGGTCGAAGGGCGGCGCGGCCGGTCGCGGGCGGCGCGGGTCCCCGGAAGGGAGGGAGGGGAGGCGCGCCGCCGGGCCCGCCGATGGCCCGGGTCCGCCCGCATCCGCCCGCGCGAGGTCACCCTCTTCACGAGGCAACTGGCCACTCTCCTGCGCTCCGGGGTGCCCCTCCTGCGCTCTCTGGAGGTGCTGCAGGCGCAGGAGGGCAACCGCGCCCTCGCCCGGGTCATCGGCCACCTCGCCGACACCGTGCGGGCGGGCCACCCTCTCTCCGCGGGCCTCGCCGAGCACCCGCGGGTCTTCGACTCCCCCTTCGTGCCCATGGTGCGGGCCGGGGAGGCGGGCGGGGTGCTCGAGGGGGGACTCGCCCGCCTCGCCACCTACCGGGAGAATTCCGAGAGGCTGCGCGGACGCCTCCGCTCGGCCACGGCCTATCCGGCCGTCGTGGTCGCGGTCGCGCTGGTGGTCGTCGTCCTCCTCCTCGTCCAGGTCGTCCCCCAGTTCGAGCGGATCTTCGCGGACCTGCTCGGCGGGGCCGAACTGCCCGCTCTCACCCGCGGGGTCGTCGGGATCGGCCGGCTCCTCCGGGACCACTTCCCCCTCCTCGTCGGAGCCGTTCTCCCCGGGACGGTGCTCGCGGGCTGGTTCCTCCGGTCCGGGCCGGGACGGCGCTGGGCGGAGGGGCTGCTCCTGCGGCTGCCGCGGATCCGCGGACTGGTTACCAAGGCGACCGTCGCTCGCTGTGCCCGCTCCCTGGGCACCCTTCTCGCCAACGGCGTGCCCATCCTCGAGGCGCTCACCATTACCCGGGGGGTCGTCGGCCCCCACCGCTTTGCGGAGGCCCTGCGGCGGATCCACGACCGGGTGAGGGACGGGGAAACGCTCGCCGGGCCCATGGCGGGGGAGCGCCTCTTCCCGCCAATGGTGACGAGCATGGTCGAGGTCGGCGAGGAGACCGGCCAGCTCGAGGAGATGCTCGGCCGGGTGGCGGACGCCTATGAGGAGGAAGTGGACCGGGAGGTGAATACGGTCACCTCGCTGCTCGAGCCGGTCCTCATCGTCTTCCTCGCGGTGGTGGTCGGCGGGGTCGTCCTCGCCCTCTTCCTCCCGATCGTCCGGATCATCGAGACCCTCGGCGGGTAGGGCTCCCCTCGCCGGGCTCCGGCCCCTCGTCGCGGCCGTCGCCGTTGCGCTTCTTCTCGAGGAAGCGGATGACGTCCTCGAAGCGGGAGGCGTTGCGCTCGTCGGCCTCGAGGAGCCGACGGTGGGCCTCCAGCATGAGGGAGCGGTCGGCCTCTCTCCCGGGGAGGGGCCGGTCCCCCGCACCTCCGCGAGGGGGCGGGGATTGTCCCTCGACCGAGACGAGCCGGTGCAGGCCGAGATTCTCCACGAGTTCCCGGTTGCGGGCGGAGAGCCGGGAGAGCCCGATCTCCCCCGGCGGGTCCTGCCGCCGCAGGCGGAGGGCCGCGCCGGCGAGGATGCCGAGGAAGGTGCTGTCCATGCCGGTGCACTCCCCGCAGTCCACGACGATGCGCGGACGCTCCTCCGCGGCCATCCGCCGGAAGAATTCGTCGACGGGTGCGCTGTTCAGGTAGCCCGCCCGGCCCTGGATGCGCAGGACCACTGGGTCCCCGGAGGGATCGACCGCGAATCCCGAAGAATCCTCCGCGGCGGGCATGGAAGGTGGGCGGCTCGCTTCAGCGGACGAGATCGCGGAGCACGTAGGCGAGGATGCCCCCGTGGCGGTAGTAGTCCTTCTCGATGGGTGTGTCGATCCGGACCCGCACCGGGATCTCCTCCACACGGCCGTCGGCCCGTTCCACGCGCAGCTTGGTCTCCGAGCGGGGCTCGAGGTCGTCGCTGAGGTCCGGCAGGGAGAAGGTCTCCGAGCCGTCGAATCCGTGGGTCTCGGCGCTCTCCCCGTCCCGGAACTGGAGGGGGAGGACGCCCATGCCGATGAGGTTGCTCCGGTGGATGCGCTCGAAGCTCTCCGCGAGGACCGCGCGCACCCCGAGGAGGGCCGTGCCCTTGGCCGCCCAGTCCCGGGAGCTGCCCATGCCGTAGTCGTTGCCGGCGATCACGAAGAGGGGGACACCGCGTTCCCGGTAGGTCTGGCAGGCCTCGAAAATGGTGGTCTCCGCGCCGTCGGGGAGAAGGCGGGTGTAGCCCCCCTCCTTGCCGCCGGCGAGGCGGTTCTTGATCCGCACGTTCGCGAAGGTGCCCCGCGTCATGATGCGGTCGTTGCCCCGGCGGGAGCCGAAGGAGTTGAAGAAGCGTTGGGTGACCCCCCGCTCCTGCAGGTACTGCCCGGCGGGTCCGTCCGGGGGGATGGCGCCGGCCGGGGAGATGTGGTCGGTGGTCACCGAGTCACCGAAGAGGGCGAGCAGCCGCATGCCCTCCACGGGTTGGATGTGGCCCGGCTCGGCGGGAAATTCCTCGAAGAAGGGGGGGTTCTGGATGTAGGTACTCGCCTCGTCCCACTCGTAAAGGTTGCCGGTCGGCGCGTTGATCTTCGTCCACTCCTCGTTGGCACTCTCGATCTCGCCGTACTTCGACTGGAACATCTCGGGGGTGATGCCGGACTGGACGAGGGCCTCGATCTCCTCCTGTTCGGGCCAGAGGTCCTTCAGGTAGACCTCCTTGCCCTCCGCGTCGGTCCCGAGGGAATCCTTGGCGGGGTCGATGTCGATCCGGCCGGCGAGGGCGAAGGCGACCACGAGGGGAGGGGACATGAGGAAGTTGGCCTTCACCGCGCTGTGCACGCGGGCCTCGAAGTTGCGGTTCCCGGAGAGGACACTGGCCACGACGAGGTCGCCCTCCTTGACGGCTCCCTCGATCTCGTCGTCGAGCGGTCCGCTGTTGCCGATGCAGGTGGTGCACCCGTAGCCGACCAGGTTGAAGCCGAGGGCGTCGAGGTACTGGTCGAGCCCGGTCCGGGAGAGGTAGTCGGTGACAACGCGGGAGCCGGGGGCGAGGCTGCTCTTCACGTAGTCGGGCACCTTCAGGCCGCGCTGCACGGCGTTGCGGGCGACGAGGCCGGCGGCCAGCATCACGGAAGGGTTGCTGGTGTTCGTGCAGCTGGTGATGGCGGCGATGACCACCGAGCCGTGTTGGAGATGCTCGCCCGCCTGGTGGTCGTGGTGGTCGCGGCCGGGGGTGGCCGGTCGGTTGGCGATCATTTCCCACTCGCCGCGCTCCAGGCCGGACCCGTCTTCGGTCCGGCCTCCACTGATCGCTTCGCCGGCGCCAACGGCGGCCGGCTGGAGGGGGACGGTCCGGTCGAGGTCGTCGCCCTTGCCGTAGCCGCCTTCCTCGCCGGGGGAGCGGAGGAGGTTGCCGAAGGTTTCCTTCACCTCGGGCAGGTCGATGCGGTCCTGGGGGCGCTTCGGCCCGGCCGTGCAGGGCACGATCGAGCCGAGGTCGAGATCGAGCTCCTCGGTGAAGGTGAGCTCGCCCTTCTCGGGGATGCCGAAGAGCCCCTGGGCCTGCAGGTAGTCGCCCACCATCTGGATGTGCCCGGGGTCGCGCCCGGTGATCCGCAGGTAGTCGAGGGTCTTCTCGTCGGCGGGGAAGAAGCCCATGGTCGCCCCGTACTCGGGGGCCATGTTCGCGATGGTCGCGCGGTCGGCCACGGAGAGCTGGCTGACGCCGTCGCCAAAGAATTCGATGAACTTGCCGACGACCTTGTGGGCGCGGAGCATCTCCGTGATCCGGAGGGTCAGGTCGGTGGCGGTCACCCCCTCGCGGAGGCGGCCGGTGAGGTGTACCCCGATGACTTCCGGGGTGAGGAAGTAGACGGGCTGGCCGAGCATGCCGGCCTCCGCCTCGATCCCGCCCACGCCCCAGCCGACCACGCCGAGGCCGTTGATCATGGTGGTGTGCGAGTCGGTGCCCACGAGGGTGTCCGGGAAGAACACATTCTCGCCCTCGACCTGCTTGGAGAAGACGACCTTGGCGAGGTACTCGAGATTCACCTGGTGCACGATCCCGATGGCCGGCGGCACCACGCGGAGGGTGTCAAAGGCTTGCTGGCCCCACTTGAGGAACTCGTAGCGCTCCCGGTTCCGCTCGAACTCGAAACGCAGGTTCTGCAGGAAGGACTCGCCGGTGCCGGAGCGGTCGACCTGCACGGAGTGGTCCACGACGAGATCCACCGGCACGAGCGGCTCAATGACCGAGGGGTCGCTCCCGAGGGCCGCGGCGGCGTCCCGCATGGCCGCGAGGTCGACGAGGAGGGGCACCCCGGTGAAGTCCTGCAGGACGATCCGGGAGACGGTGAAGGGGATCTCCTCCTGCACGGGGCTCTTCGCCGCCCAGTTCGCCAGCCGGCGGACGTCCTCCTCGGTGATCTTGCGGCCGTCGCAGTTGCGAAGGACGGACTCGAGGACGATCCGGATGCTCACGGGGAGGCGCCGGATGGGGCCGATGCCCTGCTCCTCGAGGGCGGGGAGGGAGTAGAGGTGCCCGCGGTGGGAACCGCTTGCGAAGGGCTGAAGGGTACCAAAGGGGTTGTTCATGGTGGGCGCTGGGGTTCGGGGTCGGGGTTTACGGGGTGGGGGAGCCGCCGGAGAGGGCTCGCCGCAGCTCCTGGAAGTCGGGGATGTTCTTGGGGTCGTCGCTCGACCAGGCGTAGGCGATGCGACCGTCCGTGCCGACGACGAAGGCGGAGCGTTTGGCCACGCCCTTCAGGCCGAGGAGTTCGTCGTAGAGGACGCCGTAGCGGGGGGCCACCTCCCGGTTGAAGTCGCTCAGCAGCGGAAAGGGGATTTGCTCCTTGCGCGCCATTTCCTCGAGGGTGAACGGGCTGTCCACGCTGATCCCAAGAACCTGCGCGTCGAGGGCCTCGAAGTCATGGAAGCTGTCCCGCACCGAGCACATCTCCGACATGCAAACGCTGGTGAAGGCGAAGGGGAAGAAGAGCAGCACCGTTGGGCGGTGGCCGAAGGAGTCCGAGAGCGTGTGGGAGGCAAAGCCGTCGGAGGTCTTCTGGCGGAGGGTGAAATCGGGTGCTTCGCTGCCTACGGAAAGAGCCATAACGGAAAAGGGAACGGAAGCAGAAATTTGTTTCCCCCGCACGGGGGTGTCAACGGAGACCGCTCCCGAATCCCCGTTTGCGCCCAGCGGGGCTAATCGGTGGCAGTAGCGGGAGCGGGCGCCACGGCCCGGGTGCGCGCTCGCCCTAGCGGACCGGGGAGTCGTCCCGCAGCAGTCGGTAGACCCCGGCACCGTCGTGCCCGGTACGGGTCGGCCGGGCGAGCACGGCGGTTTCGAGGCGGAAGGCGCGGCCCTCCGCCCCCGCGAGGAAGGCATCGACCACCTCCCGGTTCTCCTCCACCTCGAGGCTGCAGGTGCTGTAGACGAGGATGCCGCCCGGGACCACCAGCCGGGCGGCCCGGCGGAGGTAGGCGAGCTGGCGGGGCGGGAGGGCGCGGAGGTCCTCCGGGCGCAGGCGCCACCGGGCGTCCGGACGGCGCCGGAGGACCCCGGTATTGCTGCAGGGCGCGTCGAGGAGGACGGCGTCGAAGGACCCGTGGTCCGCCGGGAGGGGGTCGTCCTCCCCGAGGTCCACGGGCCGCGCCACCGCCCGCACCGGCCAGGGGGCGAGGTTGGCCCGGAGGAGGCCGAGGCGGGGGGGAAGGTCGGCGGCCACCAGTTCCCGGGGACCGCGGGGATCGGCGAGCAGGCCCCGGCTCTTCCCGCCGGGGCTGGCACAAAGGTCGAGAACGCGTCCGGAGGGCCGGGCCAGGGTTGCCTCCACGGCGATGCGGGTGGCCGGGTCCCGGATCGTCCAGGTGCCCGCCCGGAGGCCTTCCTGTACTTCCGGCGGGATGCCGCGGGGAAGCCGATGGAAGTGCGGCCAGCGGGTGGGCTGGAGGGGACTCTCCGGGTTGGCCACCTCCCCGGGCGGGGAGGCGGCCGGGCCGTGCGCGTACAGCTCGGGGGTGCGCTGGTTCCAATGGAGGAGGCGGGAGGTCTCCGCCGGTCCCCAGCGCTCCCGCCATCGCTCCACGAGCCAGTCCGGGTGGGAGGTGAAGACGGCCTCGGGGACGCTCGCCGGATCCCCGCGGATGCCTTCGAGGGTGGCGGTGGCCCGGCGGAGGACAGCGTTGACGAGCCGGACCGTTCCCGCGCGGAGCCCGGCCTCCCGCGCCTGGTCCACCCAGGAGTGGACGAGCCGGGGACGGACGGCCGCCGACTCCCCGGCGTGGTCGCTCTCGGCGAGGGCGAGGAGGAGGATGGCCTCGGCGGCCGGCGCCGGCCGCCGGCGCAGGTGCTGGTCGAGGACGTGCCGGTAGAGGCGGAGGTTGCGGATGGCCCCGGTCTGCAGGCGGATCGCCCGCCGGCGGTCCGCGCCCTTCCCCGGTCCCTCGGCCTCCCGGATGTCCCCGAGCTTGGCGGGCGCGCGCAGGTAGCGGGTCATCCAGCGGACGGCCCGTTGCTGGCTACCCGCCGGAAAAGGATTGTCCTCGGCCGTCATTTCTTTTCGACTCGAGGTTTACCTTCTCGGGAACGCTCTTGTCTTCTCAAACCTTTATGGATTCGGAAACCATCGACCAGCTGATCGCCGGAAACAATCGCCTGGAACCCTTTCGGGAAAAGCTGGAGGCCATGCAACTGGGGACGTATTGCATCCATCGCAGCTGGGGATTCGGCAGGATTCAGGGCTATGACGAAGGCTCCGGGAAGTTGCTCATCGATTTTGAGGGGGGCAAGGACGGGCACGGCATGGATCCGGCCTTCTGCGTGGACAAGCTGGAAATCCTGCCCGCCGAGAGCCTCCTCGTCCGCAGCCGGGAGGAGCCGGAGGCGGTCCGCGGGCTCCTCGAGTCGGACCGGGTCGCCGTGATCATTGGGATCCTCACCACCCGGCCGGAGGGGGCGGCCACCGCCGCCGAGATCGAGCGCCAGCTGGCTTTCCTCCTCCCGGAGGAGAAGAAGCGCAAGCGCTGGTGGACGGAGGCGAAGAAGGAGCTGGTCCGCGAGCCCCGCGTAGCCGTCCCGGCCAAGAAGACCGAGCCCTATGTGCTCCGGGAGGAGGAGGAGAAGCGCCATCCGGAAGAGGAAATCCTCGAGGAGTTCTACGAGACGAAGAAGGCCAAGCAGAAGGTGATCCTCGCCGAGAAGCTCTACGCGGTCGCCAAGGACGGCAAGGGCCTCACCGGGGACAGCGGGACCGACGCGAAGGAACGCCAGCAGAGCCTTCAGGAGAAGTTGCCCGACATCCTCGACGAGCTCACCCAGCGGATCCAGGACACCAAGCTGCTCGGCCAGGCGGACCGTCTCCACGGGGTCTGGGTGCGCAACAACCTCGCCCGCTACCTCGCCCAGGAAAAGGACTCGGATGTCGACGTGGACGCCCTCGAGCCGACCTCCGGCTCGATCGTCGAGGAATCGGTGGAGAATCTCGACAAGCTGGCCGCGGAGCTGCCCGCCAGCTATCAGGAGCGCTTTCTCGACTTGCTCAGCCGGACCTATCCGGACCGCTGGGAGGAGATGGTAGTGCGGCTCCTCCGGCACAGTGAGGGACGCTTCACCGGGGAATGCATCGCCTTCCTTTACGACCGCGGCAAGGCGGACCGGGTCCAGGAGTGCTTCGAGCGCTGGCTGAACGAGCAGACCATGCGCGGCCCGATCCTCCTGTGGATCATCCGCAATCGCGAGAAGCCGAAGTACAGCGAACTCATCGACGGGCTGCTCACCCCCCGCTTCCTCAACGCCGTCTTCTACGCGATCGACCAGGAGTCCCTCCAGAACGCCTCCTCCCGGCGGATCCCCCTTGCCGACGCCCTCAGTGAGGACTCCGAGCTGATCCCCATGCTCCTCAAGCGCGGCACGCCGGAGAACGCCCGGGACCTCGCCCAGATGCTCCTGCTCAACCAGGGCTTCGAGGATCTCACCAAGAAGTCCCTGCTCGCCCGCTTCATCAAGCAGGACAAGAGCATCCAGAGCCTCCTCGAGCGGGAGGCCGCCGAGGAAACCGAGACCGAAAAAACCCTCACCGTTTCCGCGGAGAGTTTAGCCGAGGCCCGCGAGGAGTACGAGGACCTCGTCCAGCGGAAGATCCCCGAGAACAAGCAGGCCATCGAGACCGCCAAGGAGCACGGCGACCTCCGTGAGAACGCCGAGTACAAGATGGCCCGGCAGGACCAGGACACGCTCCTCGCCCGCAAGGCCGAACTCGACAGGGACCTGAGCCGCGCCCGGGTCACCGATTTCTCCGAGGCCACCGTCGACACGGTGGGCATCGGCAACGTGGTCGAGCTCCGCGAGGGCTCCACCGGCCAGCTGCACCGCTACGCGATCCTCGGCGCCTGGGACGGGAAACCCGAACGTAACATCCTCTCCTACCTCACCCCGGTCGGACAGGCCGTCCTCGGCCGGCGGCGGGGCGATCAGGTGGAGACGGAGATCGACGGGACCCGCGAGACCTGGACCATCGAGTCGATCGGCCGCTGGGTCGACGAGACGAACTGAGCGCCCGCCGCGGGGCCGTCCCCACACCATGACCGAGCGGGGCGAAGGCTGGGAGATCCTCCGCCTCCTCTCCGACCCCACGCGCGCCCGCATCCTCAATCTCGTCCGCCGGGAGGAGCTCAGCGTGGCCGAGCTGCAGGACATCCTCGGCATGGGGCAGTCCCGCATCTCCTCCCACCTCGCCCTCCTCCGCCAGGGGGGACTCGTCGCCGACCGCCGGGAGGGCAAGCGCGCCTTCTACGGGCTGCGCGCCGACCTCTCCCCCGCGGTCGACTCCCTCCTCCGCGAGGCCCTCGACCTCGTCGACCGGGACGCCGGCTTCGCCGAGGACCGGGCCAACCTCGAGCGGGTCCTCGCGAGCCGCAAGCAGGTCGCCGAGCGCTATTTCAACCTCGTGGCCGGCCGCCTCGGCCGCAGTTATTGCCCGGGCCGCTCCTGGGAGGCCATCGGCCACTTCCTCCTCCTGCTCGCCCCGCGGGTGCGGGTGGCCGATCTCGGGGCGGGGGAGGGCATGCTCGGGCAGTTGCTCGCCCGCAACGCCGAGCGGGTGATCTGCGTGGACCGCTCCCCGCGCATGGTCGAGGTGGGCCGGGAGCTGGCCGCCCGAAACGAGATCGAGAACCTCGAGTACCTCGAGGGGGACATCGAGGCGGTGCCCCTCCCGGACGAGTCCGTCGACCTCGCCTTCCTCAGCCAGGCCCTCCACCACGCCGAGCATCCCGGCCGGGCCGTTCGGGAGGCCTACCGCATCCTCGCCCCGGGCGGGCGTCTCGCCATCCTCGACCTCGCCGAGCACCGCTTCGAGAAGGCCCGCGAGCTCTACGCGGACACCTGGCTGGGCTTTTCCGAGAACGAGCTCTACCGCTTCCTCCGCGAGGCGGGCTTTCGCTCGGTGGAGGTGACCGCGGTGGCCCGCGAGGAGGAGGAGCCGGGCTTCGTCACCCTGCTCGCCACGGGGCTGCGCCCGGGCGGGGCCGGGCCGGCGGCCGGGAATTGAGGGTCAGGGTCGGGGCGGATGGGGAGTCTCGCCCGCCCCCCGGCCGACTACCTCTTCTTCCGCCGGGCCTTCGGCTTGCGCTTGGTGCCCTTGCTCCCGCTCCGGCCGGGGAGGCCCCCGCCGCCGCCGAGCCCCCCGAGCCCCCCGAGCGAGGGCATCCCGCCGCCGCCCGCGCCGCCGGCGAGCGCCTCCCGGGGATCCCCGCCGGCCCCGTCGCCTCCGCCCATCGACCCGAGGAGCTCGGAGGGATCGCGGCCCTTCATCTTCCGCATCATCTTCCGCATCTGCCCGTACTGCTTGAGGAGCTGGTTCACCTGGACGACCTTCGTCCCGGAACCGGCCGCGATCCGCATGCGGCGGCGCCCGTTCAGGAGGTTGGGCGACTGTCGTTCCTGCGGGGTCATCGACAGGAGGATGGCCTCGGTCTGGGCCATCCTGCGGTTTTCCTCCTCGCCGAGCTCCTTGTTGCCCATGCCGGGCAGCATCTTCATGAGCGAGCCGAGCGAGCCCATCTTCTTCACCTGGCGCATCTGCTGGAGCATGTCGTCGAGGGTGAACTCGGCGGAGCGGACCTTCTCCGCCATCCGCTCGGCCTCCTTCTCGTCCATGGTCTCCTGGGCCCGCTCCACCAGGGAGACCACGTCGCCCATCCCGAGGATGCGGGAGGCCATCCGGTCCGGGTGGAAGACCTCGAGGGCCTCCGCCTTCTCCCCGGTTCCGGCAAACTTGATGGGCACGCCGGTGCGGCTCTTCATGGAGAGGGCGGCCCCGCCCCGGGCGTCGCCGTCCAGCTTGGTCAGGACGATCCCGCTGAGGTCGGTGGCCTCGTGGAAGGTGCGGGAGACCTCCACCGCCTCCTGGCCGAGGGCGCTGTCCGCCACGAGGAGGACCTCCTGCGGGTCGAGGTCCCGGCGGAGCTGGCGGACCTCCTCGATGAGATCCTCGTCGATCTGCAGCCGGCCGGCCGTGTCGAAGAGGAGGGCGTCGCAACCCTCCCCGCGGAGGGCCCGCTGCCCGGCTGCGGCCACCCCGCGCACGTCCTTGGTGCCCTTGTCGGCGTACACGGGGATCCCGTGCTCGCGCCCGAGGGTTTCCAGTTGGTCGATGGCCGCGGGGCGCTGCAGGTCGCAGGCGATCATCCCGGGCCGGTAGCCCTTCTTGCGGAGGTGGAGGGCCAGCTTGGCCGCGGTGGTCGTCTTCCCCGAGCCCTGCAGGCCGACGAGGAGCACGCGGAGGGGACGCTCCCCCGAGAGCTCCGCCGTGCCACTGCCGAGGAGCTCGACGAGCTCGTCCTGGATGATCTTCACCATCTGCTGCCCGGGAGTGACCTTCGGGGTCACCTCGAGGCCCTCGCTCTTCTCGCGGACGCTCTCCACGAACTGGCGGGCCACCCGGAAGTGCACATCCGCCTCGAGGAGCGCCGAGCGCACTTCCTGGAGGGCTTCCTCGGTATTCTCGCGGGTGAGCTTGCCCTGCCCGCGGAGGTTGCGCAGGGCGGAGCCGAGACGGTCGGTGAGGCTGTCGAACATGGGTCCTCCCACTCAAGCCGCGCCGGGCCCTCTCCTCAACCGCAAAGCGGGATCAGTGCCCCGGGAGGAACGACGGCGGCGGGGAAGGTGGCCGGGAGGCGCCGGGAAAAGGGGCTTTTTCGTGGCACGGGCCCGTCGCCGCCGCTACGGTAGGATCCATGTGGAATGAAACCCGCAGGGAGGCGCTCCTCCGCCTCCTCGACGACGAGAGCCCGTGCGTGCGCGAGGCCCTCCTCGCCGAGTGCCGGGAGAACGAGGAGGCCATCGCCTTTCTCCGCGAGGTCACGGGCCGCCGCGGGGATGCCGCCGCCACCCACGCCCGGCAGCTCCTCGCCGCCCTCGGCCTGGACGATCCCCGTGGGGACTTCCTCCGCTTCATCGACTCCTTTCACTACGAGCTGGAGACCGGCTGCTACCTCCTCGAGCGGACCGTCCATCCCCACCTCGAGTGGGCGACCGTGGCCCGCTTTCTCGACGGGGTGGCCGCCCGCTGCTGCGAGTTTCTCGATCCGGAGGCGCCCCTCTTCGAGAAGTGCAAGCACCTCAACCTCGTCCTCTTCCACGAGTACGGTTTCCGCGGGGATCTCGAGCACTTCCACGACCCGGAGAACAACTTCCTCGGCTCGGTCATCCAGCGCCGCCGGGGGATCCCCATCTCCCTGAGCGTGCTCTACCTCCTCGTGGCGGAGCGCTGCCACTTCCGCCTCGAGCCGATCGGGGCCCCCGGGCGCTTCCTCCTCGCCCACCTCGACGACCGCGACCCCTTCTACCTCGATCCCTTCGACCGCGGCCGCTTCCGCACCGAGGAGGAGGTACGGCAGATGCTCCTGAGCCGGGATGTGGAGGACGGTTCCTGCTACCTGCTGCCGGCCCCGGTCGGGGAGGTGCTCTGCCGCTTTTGCCGCAACCTCGTCCACCAGTACACCATGCAGGGCCAGCGGGACCGCGCCGACCTCTTCCGGGGCTTCATCTGTGCCTTCGAGAATGCCTATGAGCGGGAAAGTTCCTGAGCCTCCCCGCGACCTCGCCGCCCTCCGGGCCCTGCGGGCGGACGGAACCACGCGGCTGGGCGTGGTCGGCTGGCCGATCGACCACTCCGCCAGTCCAGCCCTGCACGGGGCGGCCCTTGCCACCCTCGCCGCTGCCGAGCCGTCCTTCGCCGCCTGGGAGTACCGCGCCTACGCCCTCCGCCCGGAGGAGCTCGCCGAGGCCCTCCCCCTCGCCGCGGAGCGGGGTTTCCGCGGGCTCAACCTCACGGTCCCCCACAAGGTGGAGGTCCTCCCGCTGGTCGACCGGCTGGCCCCCAGCGCCGAGCGGATCGGGGCGGTGAACACCCTCCTCTGGGAGGAGGATGGCCTGCACGGGCTGAACACGGACGGCTACGGCCTCGAGGAGGGTCTCCGCGAGGCCTTCGGGCTCGGCATGGCCGGGCAGTCGGTGCTGGTCCTCGGGGCCGGCGGGGCCGCCCGGGCGGCGGTCGCGGAGGCGGTGCACCAGGGTGCCGCCCGCGCGTTCGTGGCCAACCGCACGGAGGATCGCGCGGTGGAGTTGGCCCGGCGCTTCGCGGGCGGGGTCACCGAGGTTGCCGCCGTGCCCCTCGCCGATGCGGGGCACCGGGCGGAGCCCGGCACGCTGGTGGTCAACGCCACCTCGCTCGGGCTCCGCCCGGGGGATCCCCAGCCCTTTCCGGCCGCCGAACTGCCGGAGCGCTGCCTCCTCTACGACATGGTCTACAACCCCCCGGAGACCCCGTGGCTGGCGGCTGGGCGGGCCCGCGGCTACCCGGTGGCGAACGGCCTGGGCATGCTCCTCCACCAGGGGGCCCGCGCCCTCGAGATCTGGACGGACCGCCCGGCCCCGCTCGCGCCGATGCGGGAGGCCCTCGAGGGCTTCCTCGCGGGAGCCTGAAAAAGGGAGCCGGCATGCCGCGGGCAGGCACCGGCAACGGGGAGGACGGGCGGACCGGCAACGGCCGCTGGCAGTTCTGGGTCGACCGCGGGGGTACCTTCACCGATATCGTGGCGCGTCGCCCGGACGGCTCCCTGGCGAGCCGCAAGCTCCTCTCGGAGGATCCGGAGCGCTACCGGGACGCCGCCGTCGCCGGCATCCGGGCCTTCCTCGGGCTCGCCGCGGGGGAGCCGGTCCCCGCGGACCGGATCGACTCGGTCCGCATGGGGACCACAGTGGCCACGAACGCCCTCCTCGAGCGCCGGGGAGAGCCCACGGCACTCCTCACGAACCGCGGCTTCCGCGACCAGCTCCGCCTCGGGTACCAGAACCGCCCGGACATCTTTGCCCGCGCCATCCGGCGGCCGGAGCAACTCTACGAGCGGGTGGTCGAGGTGGGCGGACGACTCACCGCGGGCGGGGAGGAGCGCGAGCCGCTCGACGAGGACGAGGTGCGGGCCGCCCTCGCCGGGCTGCGCGCGGAGGGCTTCCGGGCGATCGCGGTGGTCCTGCTGCACGGCTACCGCTTCCCGGACCACGAGCGCCGCATCGGGGAGCTCGCCCGCGGGGCGGGCTTCCCCCAGGTCTCCCTCTCCCACGAGGTCAGCCCGCTCCTCCGGCTGGTCAGCCGCGGCCAGACGACGGTGGTGGACGCCTACCTCTCCCCGATCCTCCGCCGCTATGTCGAGCAGGTCCGCGCGGAGCTGGGCGGGGTCCGCCTGCTCTTCATGCAGTCGAACGGGGGGCTGGTGGAGGCGGACTTCTTCCAGGGCAAGGATGCCATCCTCTCCGGGCCGGCGGGTGGACTGGTCGGGGCGGTCCGCAGCGCGGAGGCGGCCGGGGTGGACCGCCTGGTCACCTTCGACATGGGGGGGACCTCCACGGATGTCGCCCACTACGCGGGCGAGCTGGAGCGTTCCTTCGAGAGCGAGGTGGCCGGGGTCCTCCTGCGCTCGCCGCTCCTGCGCATCCACACGGTGGCCGCCGGGGGCGGTTCCCTTCTCCACTTCGACGGGGAGCGCTTCCGGGTGGGACCGGACAGCGCCGGGGCGGTGCCCGGCCCGGCCTGCTACCGCCGGGGCGGCCCCCTCGCGGTCACCGACGCCAACCTGCGGGTGGGGCGGATCCAGCCGGACTTCTTCCCGGCGGTCTTCGGGCCGGAGGGCACGGAACCGCTCGACGCTGCGGGGGTCCGCGCCCGTTTCGAGGAGCTCGCCGCGGAGGTGGAGGCCGCCACGGGGGAGCGGCGGGCCCCGGAGGAGATCGCCGAGGGCTTTCGCCGGATCGCCACGGAAAACATGGCCCATGCGATCAAGAAGATCTCCATCGAGGAGGGCCGCGAGCTCGCCGGCTACACCCTGCAGTGCTTCGGGGGGGCCGGCGGACAGCACGCCTGCGCGATCGCCGATGTGCTCGGCATGGACCGCATCCTCCTGCATCCACTCGCCGGGGTGCTCTCCGCCTACGGGATGGGGCGGGCCGACCTGCGGGTGCTCCGCGAGCGGGCGGTCGAGGAAACCCTCGACGCGGAGTCTCTCGTCCGGGCGGAGTCCCTCGCCGGGGAGCTGGCGGCGGCCGCCGCCACGGAGCTCCGCGCGCAGGGCCAGCCGCCGGAAACCATCGCTTGCCACTCGCGGCTGCACCTGCGCTACGCGGGCACGAACACTCCCCTGGAAATCCCGGCCGGTCCCCTGCCGGAGGTCATCGGGGCCTTCGAGGAGGAACACCGTCGCCGCTTCGGCTTCGTCAGCCCGGAGAAACCCCGCGTCCTCGAGGCGGTCGTGGTGGAGGCGGTCGGCGCGGCGGCCGGGCCGGGCCCGTCCGGCGGTGGGGAGGCGCTCGCGGGGAACGCGGGGGACGCGGCGGGGGAGGCGCCGGAAGAAGTGGGCGAGTCGTCCCCCCGCGCCCGGGTTCCCCTCTACACGGAGGGCCGCTGGTGGGAGGTGCCGGTCTTCGCGCGGGACGACCTGTGCCCGGGCCAGCGGGTGCCCGGACCGGCCCTGGTCATCGAGCCGCAGTCGACGACGGTGGTCGATCCGGGCTGGACGGCCGCCCGGGAGCCGGACGGGCACCTCCTCCTCGTGCGCACGGCCCCGCGCCGGGCCGAGCGGGCCGCGGCCACCGCGGTCGATCCGGTCCTCCTCGAGGTCTTCCACAACCTCTTCCGGGCGGTGGCCGAGCAGATGGGATCGGCTCTCGAGAATACGGCGCACTCGGTCAACATGAAGGAGCGGCTGGACTTTTCCTGCGCGCTCTTCGACCCGCGGGGAGGACTGGTCGCCAACGCTCCCCACATCCCGGTGCACCTCGGCTCGATGGGGGAGAGTGTCCGCGCGGTGCTCGCCGCCCGGGAGGGGGACCTTCGGCCGGGGGACGTGCTCGTGCTCAACGATCCCTACCACGGGGGAACCCACCTGCCCGATGTCACCGTGGTCTCGCCGGTCTTCGACGGGCGGGGGGAGGACCTGCTCTTTCTCGTCGCCAGCCGGGGCCACCACGCGGATGTGGGAGGGGCCACGCCGGGCTCCATGCCCCCGGATTCCCGCTCCCTCGCGGAAGAGGGCATTCTCTTCCGCGACTTCCTCCTCGTCCGCGACGGGCACTTCCGCGAGGAGGAGGTGCGCGCCCACCTCGCGGGGGGACGCTGGCCGGCCCGCAACCCGGAACAGAACCTCGGCGACCTCCGCGCCCAGGTCGCCGCCAACGAGCGCGGGATCCGCGAGATCCGCCGGATGATCGACCACTTCGGGCTCCGGGTGGTCCACGCCTACATGGGCCATGTGCAGGACCACGCCGCCCGGGCGGTCGGGGAGGTCATCGCCCATCTCGAAGAGGGATCGTTTGCCTACGCGATGGACAACGGCGCGGAGGTACGGGTGGCGGTGACCGTGGACCGCGCGGAGGGGCGGGCCCGCATCGATTTCTCGGGGACTTCCCCCCAGCGGGAGGACAACTTCAACGCCCCGCCGGCGGTGACCCGGGCCGCGGTCCTCTATGTGTTTCGCACCCTGGTCCGCGAGCCGATCCCGCTGAACGAGGGTTGCCTGCGGCCGCTGGAGATCGTCCTCCCCGAGGGCTGCCTGCTCCGGCCCTCCTTCCCCCATGCGGTGGTCGCGGGGAATGTGGAGACCTCCCAAGTGGTCACGGACGCGCTCTACGGGGCGCTCGGGGTGCAGGCGGCCGCCCAGGGGACCATGAACAACCTCACCTTCGGGAACGGGGAGTACCAGTACTACGAGACGGTTTGCGGGGGTGCCGGGGCCGGGTCGGGCTACCACGGGGCTGGCGGGGTCCATACCCACATGACGAATTCGCGCCTCACCGATCCGGAGGTGCTCGAGCTGCGCTACCCGGTCCTCGTGGAGGAGTTTTCCCTGCGCGGGGGCTCGGGGGGCGAGGGCCGCTGGAGGGGAGGGGAGGGTGTCGTCCGGCGTCTGCGCTTCCTCGAGTCCCTCACCCTCGGCCTGCTCGCCAACCGGCGCCGGATCCCCCCCTTCGGCCTCGCCGGCGGGGGCCCGGGCGGGCGGGGGGAGACGATTCTCGATTACCCGGATGGCTCCCGGGAGATTCTGCCGTCCACCGCCCAGCGAGCCCTTCCCGCCGGTACCCGCCTCACCCTCCGTACCCCGGGCGGGGGGGGGTACGGGCGGGAAGGGCGCTAAGAGGGGAGTGGCGGTTCGGCGCGGACCGAGGGGCCCGTCTTTTCGCTCCCTTACTCCCTACTTTCGCGGTCCGCACCACCGTGGTCAGCGGGGCGCGAGAACACGGGTGCAGCGTTTTTCCTCAAACATTCCCCTGGTAGCAATTATCATCCCCACTGGGGAGAATGCTACCCCATTGACATCCGCCCGCGGCACTCTCCAGCTCCTCATCGCTCAAGTCTTCGGCGCGGCTGGCCTGCGCGCGGAGGAATTCGGCTTGGGTGATCGCAAATCCCGCCTCCCCGGCGATGGCCACGGGGTCCGCGCCCTCGGCGCGGAGCTTTTCCTGGAGGGAGGAGTCCTGACGGACGGCTTCAACGAATCGGGTGAGGTCTTCCTGGCTCATGGGGGAGGAGGATCGGGTTGGTTTTGGAGAACGATTCACGAGGGGCGGAAAAGGTAGCCGCAAGGTAAGAGAACCGGCCGCCAACTTTATTCGCAGATCTCGATAAAAACCGACCCGTCTGCCGCGAGCCGATCGGAGAAGCCTCCGCGCCCCGGGGCGATCCGCGTCCGGGTGGGCGAAGAAGCCATGGGCATCCCCCTTCCCGTTTGATCTTCACCACAGAGGGCACAGAGAGCACAGAGGGTTGGGAGAGGAGACCGTCTGCCGATCGCCTTCCTCCTTGCTATCCCTTCCCCGAGGCCCTCCGCGGACCCCGCTCTCTCGATCGAGCCCGAGACCGCCCGGCAAACCCAAAACCCAGTCCCCGTTTCCCCCCTCTGTGCCCCCTGTGCCCTCTGTGGTGATCCGGAAAAACCCCGTGGGAGCCCGCCGCTTCCCGATCGCCAATCCGCCCCTTTCCCTCCCGTTTGATCTTCACCACAGAGGGCACAGAGAGCACAGAGGGATGGGAGAGGATACCGTCCGCCGTTCGCCTTCCTCCTTGTTTCCCTCTCCCGAGGTCCCGTGCCCGAACACCAGAGTTCCCGGAAGTACGAAACCGTGTTTTTCTTTCCTGTCCCCGTGTATCCCCGGAGCCCTCTGTGGTGAGTCGGAAGCTTGGTCCACCACAGAGGGCACCGAGAGCATAGAGGGGAGGGGAGAGGAAATTTTCGCCGGCCACTTCCCCTCCTTCCCGTTCCCCACGATCCTCCATGGTTCTCCTCCCGGTGAACCCCGCTCCCTCGATCGACTCTCCAGGACCCCCAGCAAACACAAAACCTCGCCCGCCTTCCCCCCTCTGTGTCCCCTGTGCCCTCTGTGGTGATCCGGGAAAACCCGCGGTAGCCCGCCGCTTCCCGATCGCCGCAGAAATCAACCGGCCCCGGCCCGTCCGCCTGCCCGTTGCCTAACCCGTCGCCTGGCCTCCGCGGTTCGGTGCGGCGGACCTCGGTTGGCAGCGCCGGAAGGGAAGGGCTGGTCGGTCGGGTGGTCCTTTTCTGTTGAGCTCCCGCACGATCTGTAAGGAAAGGGTAGGATCGACACCCTGCTCCATTCCCCGTTCGCCGAGGTCGCCGTCCTGCTAGTGATGGCGGCCGGGATTGGCTTGCTCGGCCTCCTCCTGCGCCAACCGCTGATTGTCAGTTTCATCGCCGTCGGGCTTCTCGCCGGGCCCTCCGTCCTCGATGTGGTCCGGTCCGATGCGGAGATCGAACTGCTTTCAAATCTCGGGATCGCCGTCCTTCTGTTCCTGGTTGGCATCAAGCTCGATGTGAAGCTCATCCGCTCGTTGGGCCGGATTGCCCTCCTGACTGGGCTGGGTCAGGTGCTGTTCACTTCGGTGTTCGGCTACCTCATTGGGCTGGCCCTCGGGCTGGGGCAGGTCACCAGCCTCTATGTCGCGGTTGCGCTGACATTTTCGTCGACGATCATCATCGTGAAGTTGCTGTCGGACAAACGGGAGATCGACAGCCTGCACGGCCAGATCGCGTTGGGATTTCTGATCGTGCAGGACCTCGTCGTCGTGCTGGCGATGATCGTGCTCTCGGCCATCGGCATCGGTGCGGCGGAGGAGGGCGGTCACGGCAGCGGAAGGCTTCCGCTGGTGCTTTTTTCCGGCCTCGCGATGGTGGCGTTCGTCGTCCTGTTCGTTCGCTACCTCGCCAACCCGCTGACGGCTCGGCTGGCCCGCGCGCCCGAGCTCCTTGTCCTCTTCGCCATCGCCATGGCAGCCATGTTTGCGGCGGCCGGAGAACTCGTCGGCCTCGGGAAGGAGGTAGGCGGGCTGCTGGCGGGCGTATCCCTGGCCTCGAGCCCCTACCGCGAGACCATCGCGGCCCGCCTGGCACCCCTGCGCGATTTCCTGTTACTGTTCTTTTTCATTTCCTTGGGGTCGACGCTCGACCTCTCGCTGCTCGGCGCGCACATCGGTGGCGCCGTTGTGTTCTCGGTTTTCGTCCTGGTTGGCAATCCGCTGATTGTCCTCGCGATTATGGGGGCGATGGGCTACCGCAAGCGCACCGGTTTTCTCGCGGGGCTAACCGTCGCGCAGATCAGTGAGTTTTCGCTGATCTTTGTCGCCATGGGCGTATCCCTGGGCCACCTCGGAGAGGAAACTCTCGGGTTGGTCACCATGGTCGGGCTGGTGACGATTGCCGCCTCGACCTACATGATTACCTACTCCCACCAGCTCTACGCCCTCTTTGAACCGGCGCTCCGTCTTTTCGAGCGCTGGCGCGATCGGCGTGAGCCCCCCGACCCGGAGGTCCGGGGGAAGGGTGGCTACAAGGTGATCATTTTTGGTTTGGGCCGCTTCGGTACCGCGATTGGCTTGCGCCTGCAAAAGCGCGGCTTCCGGGTTCTGGGGGTGGACTTCAACCCTCTGGCCATTCGCCGCTGGCGGGAGGCCGGACTCAACGCCCGCTTCGGCGACGCGACCGACGCGGAATTCATTGAGGAGCTGCCCCTTGACCAAGCCGAGTGGATGGTCGCCACCGTGCCTTCCCTCCCCACCGGGCTCAGCCATGAGGATACGCGGACCACGCTGATCCAGCTAGCGCGGGCCGCGGGCTTCCGTGGCCGGATCGCGATCGCCTCTCACCAACCCCCAGAGACGGAGGAACTCCGCGGGGCGGGCGCCGACCTCGTGCTGGAGCCGTTCCACGATGCGGCCGACCGCGCTGTCGAGCTGCTCTGCGGGGCGGCCGCGGAGGAGCGCACCGATATTCCGACGATCGCCACGGAAGACAAGCAGGCTCCTTGAGCGCGAGGGGCGAGGGGCGTGGTTCAAGGCTGGGGGCCCGGGGAATTGGCCTCGGGATCAGCTTCCTTTGTCTCGGACACGGAATGCCCTTACCCGGAGAGGGGGGCATGGGAGCGAAGCGATCGATCAGGGGGCGGATCGGTCGGTCCTCGCGTGGGTTTCTTCTTCCGCGGACCCATCCGTAGCTACGACTCGCTCCCCGACCCCCGGAATCATGCGGTGATTCGACCTCATTTTGCTCCACTCTCGACTCGATCCACACGAGTCTCTCCCGCCCCTCCCAGGATCCCGCGACCCGCGATCACTGCACTTCCCCATCAACAATCCGGTCGGGGTGCCGCTGCCAATCTCCTCCGACCTCCTGCCTCGGCTCATTCGACCCTCCAACTGAGCCGACTCTCATTTTCTTCTCTCCAAGCCCGGGTTTTGAGAATTTATCCGCGTGAGGCGGCTCTTACCTTACGAGCGAAGGCATTCGGCCTTTGCCCCCAACAATAGAACCTATAGCATCCAGAAACCCGATGTCCCAGCAAGAGTACGAACGATTTTTGGAAGCCGTGAAGGCGAACCCGGCCCTCCAGGAGAAACTCAAGGCCGCCAGCGACAACGATGCGATTGTCACCATCGCCCGGGCGGCGGGCTTCATGATTTCGCTGGACGATCTGGAAAAGGATCGGGCCGAACTCTCCGAAAGGGACCTGGAAGAGGTTGCCGGGGGCTCGCGGGCCCACCGGATCGCTTCCCACAATCATTGCCATCACTCCCCGGCTCCGGAAGTGGTCGTGAACAGCAGCAAGGGGTACTACTTGAAGAGGCTCTACCACGGTCAGTGCGACGAGTCGTAAGGCGTTGCGCGGGATAGGCTTCCGATACGCCCCGGCCGCGGTCGCTCCTCCTCGCCGCGAGCCTGCTGACCCATCCTCGGGTCGTTTCCGGTCCCTCTTCGGTTTCCGTGTCGAATCCGGGGAAAGGGGTGTCAATCCTTGGGAATCAGGCCCCTTTCCTTGACCGTCGGATTCCCCGCCCAGCCAAGCCAGTTTTCCTCACAATCCCAACCATCCCCCCATCCAACGACCCATGTCCCAGGAAGATCTCACCAAGTTTCTCGAAGCCGTCCGCTAGGACTCCTCCCTCCAGGAGAAGCTTTGCGCGGAGAAGTCCGACCCCTTGGCCATTGCCAAGGAGGCAGGATTTTCCGTCACGCAAGCCGAGCTCATGCGTGTCCACGCCAACCATATCCAGAATCTCAGTGACGAAGAACTGGAAAGTGTCAGTGGAGGGAGTCTGGTGGGTGCGGCGGTGATCCTTGGGGCCGGTATCGGCCTCAACGTTTCGCTCGTGGAGTGCTGATCGGTGGACCAGTGAATTTTCTGCCCACCAGTTGCAAGCCAACTCTTTCTCAACGAAACGAACTTGGATGCGACTGATCCGGCATTGGTCTCCATCGCTTTTTCGGTGCCGTCCGCGAAACCTCCTCTTTGCGGGAGAAGCCGAGGTCCTCAGCAGACGCTGACGCCGTGAGGGCCGTTGCCAACGCTGCAGGGATCTCGATTGCTGCCAAGGAGCGGAAGGACGCCAAGGCCATCTCTCAGAAGAGAAAGGGAAAGTGGGGCCGGGGGACGCCCGGCAAACACAAAACCTCGCCCCCCTTCCCCCCTCTGTGTCCCCTGTGTCCTCTGTGGTGATCCGGAAAAATCTGGCGGTAGCCCGCCGCTTCCCGATCGCCAACCCGCCCCCCTCCCTCGCGTTCTTGCTTCACCACAGAGGGCACAGAGAGCACAGAGGGGAGAGAAAAGGAGACCGCCCTCCGATCGTTTTTCTCCCGGTTTTTCGTTCTCCGCGATTCTCCTTGGTGTTGAACCCACGAACCAGGCCGCGCGTTGGACCTCAAGGCCCCTTGGAAAGACCAACTTTTTTCCTCCCCCTGTCGGTGTCCTCTGGGGTGATTCCATTCCCTCCTTCTCAATCTTACGGCAGGCGGTAGGTCAGAGTCTTGACCGTCTGGCCCTCCTCAATGGTCAACTGGTAGGAGCCCCGGATTCCGGAGTATTTCCCGGTACCTCCCACGATCGCTCCTTCGTGCACGTGGGAGTCGAGGGGACCCTCGTTGTGGTCCATCTCGACGAGGTCCATCATGTAGATGGAGCCCTCCTCGAAGATGGTCTCGATGAAGTAGGAGCGGACACTCCGTTGCGACTCGGGGTCGTAGAGGGTGATGATGGCTTGGGAAAAATAATCGGCGATAACCTCGCCGCCGGGAGAGGACTGCTTCGTCCCACGGCGCGAGATGATATCGCCGACGGAGAGACCCTTGGGCTCGACGTCGAGTCGCGTGGGTTCTCCGAGCTCTGAATAAAGGACAAGCGTTTCTTCTTCAGCCTCGGTGGCGGCGGAGAAAAGGGAGCTGGCGAGAAATACTCCAAAAAGAGCGGTGAGAATTTTCATAAGGAGGAAGTGACCGACCCGCTTGCCACCCGCAATCCTTCAAATCTTCCAGTCCGCTTTTCGGGCTCCCCGGAGGGAAAAAGGCGGGCCAAACCGAAGGAAAGCGACGGTTGGGGTAGGGTATCCTGCAATTCCCGGTGGCCCCTACAATTCCCTTTATGCGTCCTCTCCGGTTCGCGCCCTTTGGCGATCTGAATTTGCCGGGGATCCGGTTTTCCTCATCGATCCTGCCTGGATTGGCCCCCGGGTTCGGGGAGCTTCCTGTTCCCCACAGAGGGCACGACGAGTACCGGGGGCGGGGAAGGAGGAAAATTTCGCCGATCGTTTTACCCCTCCTTTCCCTTCTCCCCAATCCTCCATGGTGCCCATCCCGGTGAAGCCCGCTCCCTCGATCAACCCTCCAGGACCCCCAGCAAACACAAAACTTAGCCCGCCTTTCCCCCCTCTGTGTCCCCTGTGCCCTCTGTGGTGATCCGGGAAAACCCCGTGGCAGCCCGCCGCTTCCCGATCGCCGCGGAAATCCGCCGGCCCCGGCCCGCCAACCCGCCCCCCTCCCGCGCGTCCTTGCTTCACCACAGAGGACACAGAGGGCACAGAGGGGTGGGAGAGGAGACCGTCCGCGGTTCGCTTTTCTCGCTGTTCCCGTTCCCCGAGGCTCTCCGTGGTATCCACCCCGTGGACCCTGCTTCCTCGATCGAGCCCGAGACCGCCCGGCAAACCCAAAACCCAGTCTCCTTTCCCCCCTCTGTGTCCCCTGTGCCCTCTGTGGTGATCCGGGAAAACCCCGTGGTAGCCTGCCGCTTCCCGATCGCCAACCCGCCCCCCTCCCTCGCGTTCTTGCTTCACCACAGAGGACACCGAGGGCACGGAGGCGAGGGGAGAGGAGACCGTCCGCAGTTTGCCTTCCTCCTTGTTTCCCTCTCCCGAGGTCCCCCGCGTTGCCCGCTCGATGGGCCCGGGGTCGTGTGCCCGAACCCCAGAGCTCCTTGCAAACACGAAACCGGTTTTTTTCCTGTCCCCCTATATCCCCGGAGTCCCTTGTGGTGAGTCGGAGGCTTGGTCCACCACAGAGGGCACCGAGAGCACAGAGGGGAGGGGTGAGGGTGATGACCGTCCGCCACTCTTTTTTCTCCCTGTCTCCCTTCGCCAAGGTCCCCCGTGGTGCCTACCCCATGGCCCCGGGTCGCGCGGCCGAGCCCCGGAGCTCCCGGAAAACAAGAAACCTCGTTTTCCTTTCCTGTCCCCCCGATTCCCCATGGTGCCCACCCCTTGGGTCCTGCACCCGCGGTCGCCTCCCGGGATTCCCGGGACCGAGTGCCCTACTTACCACCCGCCTTTCTCGCTGTGCTCCCGATGCCCCCTGTGGTGTTCCTTCGATGCCCCCGGTGGACCCACCGTGCCGACTTGGCCGAGAGGATCAATCGGTCTGCGGCCGGACGGGAATGTGCACCTCGAACCGCTTCAGGAACCAGGGAGTGAAGGGGCCATCCCAGAAGGCGGCCCGGGCCTCGCCGTCCGCCTGCCAACCCTCCTGCTTCGCCAGCCATTGCTCCAGCCGCGCCCGGGCCTCCTCGAAGTTCGAGGCGCTGTAGCCGCCGCGGACCCCCCGGCTGGCGACGGTTCTCGCGGGAAGCTCCCGCACCGTCACCTCCTCGGTGCCGGCCAGCTCCTCCTTCGCCTCGTCCTCGCCGATGTAGAAGAACATTCGACCCGGATCCATTTCCGCCTCCACCGGGGTGGTCATCGGAATGCCGTTCTCCTGGATGTAGCGAAAGAGGGGACCGAACAGCTGGCTGTTCTCGCTGAAATAGGCCTCGTCCGACCCGGCCATGATCAGGGTGGCGGCTGGGAGGGTCTTGATCTCCTGCTCCCCCGCCGGCGTCTTCGGATAAGCCTGTTCAGCGGCGGACACGGATTGCAGGGTGAGGAGCGGGACGAGGAGGAAAAGGGGAGGGAAAATCCGGGAACGGGGGCCCTTGTGGTTCATGGATAATGGTACCGCCCGCCGTCGTGGGGGTCAACAAGGCTCGCTTTCCCACCGACCGGCAGGGACCCACCTACTCCGAGGTCACCGGCGCGGTGTGCCTGCGCACCGCCCAGCGAACGCGCGGGCCCTCTGCACGCGGGTGGGTTCGGCGGATTGCGCTTGAATCCGGTGACGGCGGGGGTTCGCTCGCGGGCGGGATGCGCACTTCCAGCGCGTGCGAGCGACCCCGGAAAGTTCCAGACGCCAACCCGCGAGGAAGCTCGACGGGGCCCCCTTCCTGTCTCCCACCACCCAGAACCACCGAAAGTCGTCCTTCGATGAAACAAACCATTCGGCTCCCCAACCAGGAAACCTATGCGTACCGGACGGAAGGCCGTCCCGGGAACCCGGTCCTGTGCCTCGTCCACGGCAACATGTCGAGTTCGTTCCATTTTCAGCCCATCATGAGCGAGCTCGCGCGCGACTTTTACGTGGTCGCCCCCGATCTGAGGGGGTTGGGCGATTCCACCTACCACACCCCGATCGACTCGCTCCACGATCTCGCCGGGGATTTGAAACGTTTTCTGGACGCGCTGGGCCTTGCCAAAGCCTCCTTCGTGGGATGGTCGACAGGGGGCGGCGTGGTTCTGAGTTTTGCGGCGCGCTACCCCGAGGCCACGGATGCTATCGTCCTTATGGAAAGTGCGTCCGTGCGGGGCTATCCGGTCTATCGCAAGGATGCCCGTCTCCAGCCGATTCCGACGGAGCTTTACCAGGATAAAGCCTCCATGGCCGCCGACCCCGTCCAAGTCGCCCCTGTGGTCAGGGCGATGGAAACCAAGGATCATGAAGCGCTGAAAAGGATCTGGCTGGCCACCGTGTACAACGTGCATGTGCCCAAGGCGGTCGATGCGTTCGTGGAGGAAAGTCTCAAGCAACGCAACTTGGTGGACATTGACTGGGCGTTGATGACTTTCAACATGAGTGATTCCCACAACGGCGTCGTCCCCGGCGATGGCACGGCCCGCGCCGTTCAAGCCCCCATCCTGATCACTTGGGGGCGCAAGGACTTGGTCCTCCCGGAATTCATGTTCCAGCAAAATGGGGAGGCCTTCCCGGAGGCGGAACGGCTCATTCTCGACCACGGCTCGCATTCCCCGCTCACGGATGAACCAGACACGATCATTCACGCCATCCGCGACTTCCTCCGGGCGTAGCCCCGGGCCAGCGGGCAATTGACCCCGCGGTGCACCCGCCAGCCCCCGTTGCTGCTTCACCACAGAGAACACAGAGAGAAGAGGAGGGTGGAAATCTTTGGCCGGTCGCTTCCCTCTGTTTTTCCATTTCCCACCCCCTCCGTGTCCTCTGTGCCCTCTGTGGTACCCCGGAACCGACCCCGCCGTAGCCCGCCGGTTCCGGTCTGCCCATGGAACCAGCGGAACACCGCCAGCCACCCCTCTCTCCATTCCCGGCGAGTGGAGCCCGAACTATCCGTGGACCAAGGCGTGACCCCGCGGGAGAGGGTCCGCACGTGGATCCGCGGACAGTCTGGAGTGTTAGAGCCCTTCGGTCGGTGCGTCGGCCCATTGGCGCAGGACGGCCAAATCCTCCGACGACAATCGCGCCTTCCGGTGAATCAAGAGGTAGGAGGGCATGGGCATTTCTCCCTCCGTGGTTTCTTCCACGATCTCCTCGCGCATCGATGAGTCATCGTAAGCTGGCCAGTTCGAGAAGTTGAGCTCTTCCCGGCCCTCTTCAACGTGATCGGCCACAAGCCACGAGGCGGGTGCGACATAACTGTACCAGGGCCATTGGGTCTGGTTGGAATGGCAATCGTAGCAGCTGCGCTGAAAAATTTCGCGAACGGCGATCGGTCCCTCAAACGAGGCTTTCACGGGCGGGTTGGTCCGGGAGACGGGGACCAGTTGGGCGAGACCCAATGCCAGCAGGACGGCGGGGATGATCCATTTCTTCCAGCTTCGACGGCGCGTTCGATTCATAGAAGCTGGGTGGTATTCCGCCCCCTGAGGAAGGGCAAGGAGTTTCCCGTGCTGATTTTCGGGACCGCTCTCATTCCCTCGGCCCCCGTTGTTGGTTCACCACAGGGGACACAGAGAGCACGGAGGGAAGGGGGGAGGAAGCCAGCGCCGGTCGCTTTCCCCTTGGTTTCCG
>CAJXLM010000017.1 GCA_913056175.1 uncultured Opitutia bacterium
CACCAGCTCACTCCGAACGTAGTACACCCCACTCCCCTCCACCTTGTAACGCGCCATCCGCATCGTAACCCCACCCCAAAACAGATTTTCTCGCTTTGCAAGCCCAATGTGGGGGACAGACCGTCAGCAAACCATTGGCTGAGGGGGGAAGCTTGGGGGGGACGGGGGTTGGCGGGGGATGCGTTGGGGGATCCTCGATGGGCGTTGTTGCGGGGGCGGATTTTCGAGGTGGGACGGGGGCGGGTGACGAGGATTTCGGGCTCTGGCCTAAAGGAAGGAGGAGAGGCAAAGGCTTTCCCGGGCGCCGGGTCGGTTTCCGGGCCCGGGTGGTCCCGGGCTGTGCGCCGACAGGCTTTGCGCTAACGGGCTGTGCTTCAAAGAGCTCCTGCCAACGGGATGCCGCCAGCAGGCTGGGCACCAAAGAGCTGGGCGATGACGAGCTCCCGCCAACGAGCTGAGTGCCCACGGGCTGGGAGCCGACGAGCTCATACCAAAGAGCTGGGCGACGACTGGCTTCCGCCAACGGGCTTTGTTCCAACGGGCTCCTGCCAACGGGATGCCGCCAGCAGGCTGGGCGCCAAAGAGCTGGGCGATGACGAGCTCCCGCCAACGAGCGGAGTGCCCACGGGCTGGGAGCCGACAAGCTCCCGCCAACGGGCTGGGCGACGACTGGCTTCCGCCAGCGGGCTGTGTTCCAACGGGCTCCTGCCAACGGGATGCCGCCAGCAGGCTAGGCGCCAAAGAGCTGGGCGACGACGAGCTCCCGCCAATGAGCTGAGTGCCCACGGGCTGGGAGCCGACGAGCTCATACCAAAGAGTGGGCGACGACTGGCTTCCGCCAGCGGGCTGTGTTCCAACAGGCTCCTGCCAACGGGATCCCGCCAGCAGGCTAGGCGCCAAAGAGCTGGGCGACGACGAGCTTCCGCCAGCGGGCTGAGTGCCCACGGGCTGGGAGCCGACAAGCTCCCGTCAAGCGGGCCGGGCGACGACGGACTCCCGCCGGCGAGTTGGGTGCGGACGGGCTCCGGCCAGCGGGCTATGCGCCGCCGGACTCCCGCCGGCGGGCTGGGTGCCGACGAGCTCCCGTCAGCGGGCTAGACGTCGACGGGCTCCCGCCAACCGGGGAGGGAACCCCGGCCTTGTCCGCACCGTGTCCCGAGCGTCAAGGGGCGCGGGGCCCCGCTGGCCTGGCGGTCCTTAGGACTGTCGGCTACCGCCGTGGGGATCACGGGACCAGATTCCGTTGAGGATCCCGGCCCGCCGCGTCAAATCGTCGGCGATGAGGCGGAAGCCGATCCCGTTGCCCGAGCGGTAGTACTGGTAGGTTCCCGGGGTGGGATCGCTGGCGACGGCGTCGGTTCCTATCTCATTGATGAAGGTGATCTCCCGATCCGGGCCCAACTCATAGACTCCCTCCGCCTCGATTCCCGGGCGACCCTGGATGTCGACATGGAAGGTATTGTCCGGACGAAGCAGAAGGTGCACCTCACTCCCGTTCGGGGCCGTGCGGTACCAATCACCCGCCAGGGGCGGCCCCAGATTGACCACGTTGCAGGCACTGAGGACGACAAAGAGGGGCAGGAGGGAAAGGGCACGCTTCATAGGGGCAGTCAAAGCCGCGGCCAGCCGCGTGTCCAGCCTGTGCCGGGGCCAGCCCTGCTCCGCCCCACCCGGGGCTAGGCGCCCGCCCTCCCTCCAGCCCCGCGCATTCTCCCGCCCCGTTTCCCTGGGCGCGGGCTCACTTCACCAGGCGCCGCGTCATGGCGCGGTGGGCGGCCGGCACCAGCACGACGAACCAGACCAGCAGGACCGTCAGCGAGCCCCACTGAAACGGCAGGCCGAGGGTAATGGAGCGGACCAGGTCGGCGAGCCCGGCCAGCGGGAGCAGCTGGACCACCGGCTGGATCCATACCGGCAGGTTGGCGATCGGGTAGAAGATCCCGCAGAAGACGAACATTGGGAAGACCAGGAAGTACTGCGGGTAGTTGAGTTCCTCGATCGTGCGGGCGAAGGCAGCGGAGAGCACACCCAGCGCGGAAAAAGTCAGCCCCCCGACCACCACGACCGGGACCAGGCGCAACCAACTCCACGGGTCGAGAATGCCGAGTGCGGACCCAATCCCCGCGATGACCAGGGCGGAGAAGGAGGCGCGGGAGGCGTCCCAGAGCAGCTCCGCCCAGAGCACCTCGCGGAGGGTGACCGGGGTGACCGCGACCGACTGGAAGACCCGCTGGTAGTACATCCGGACAAAGGAACCGAAGGCGCCCTCGAAGTACCCTTGGAGGAGGAGGGCCTGGGCAATGATCCCGGCGAAGACGAACTCGCGGTAGCCCAGCTCGACGCCCCGGTAGTCGACCCCTGGGATCAGGCTGGCCAGCCCAAAACCGAAGGCCAGCAGGAAGAGGAGAGGCTGGGTGACCGTGACGGTGACCCCGTAGAGCAGGCTCTTCCGGAAGACCGCGAAGTAGCGCAGCCAGACCCGGAAGATGTCGCGGGGATTGAGGGCGAGAGGGCGGGAGGAGGGAGGCATGGGGAAGCTTGTTTCAATCCAGCTGGCGACCGGTGAGGCGAAGGAAGACATCCTCGAGGTTGGGCGGTCTTTTCCAGAGCAGGCCCGGCCGCACCTCTTCCTCGATTTCCTCGGTACCCGCGTGCCGGGCCACCAGTTCCCGGGGCGGAGCCAAGTCGAGGATGCGGCCCTCGTGCATCAGGGCGATCCGGTCGCAGAGCCGCTCCGCCTCGTCCATGTAGTGCGTGCTGAGGAGGACCGCGGTACCCTTGGCGCGTTCCTCGGCGAGAATCCGCCAGAGCCCCCGCCGGATGTCCGGGTCGAGTCCCGTGGTCGGCTCGTCGAGGATCAACAGGCGGGGGGAAGAGACCAGGGCGCGGGCCACCTGGAGGCGGCGTCGCATGCCCCCCGAGAGGTGCTCGACCAACTTGCCGGCCTTCCCGGCGAGGTCGAGCCGCCGGAGCAGTTCATCGGCTTTCGTGGCCGCGTCCCGGTGGGAGATTCCGAAGTAGCGGGCGTGGCGGATCAGCTGGTTGCGGGCGGAGAAATCGGTATCGAGCGAGTCCTCCTGCTGGCAGACCCCCAACCAGCGCCGCGCTTGCTTCGGCTCGCGGGCGACATCGTGGCCGAAGAGGACGACCCGTCCGTCGTCGGCCGGGTAGAACCCACTCACGCACTGGATGGTCGTCGACTTGCCCGATCCGTTCGGCCCGAGCAAGCCCAGGCACTCCCCCCGCTGCACCTGCAGGTCGATGCCGTCGACCGCGACCAATCGTTGGCTGCCGCGCGTGCGATAGCTCTTGCGCAGGCCATCGATGACCAGGGGGAGTGCGGATTCGTCCGTCATGGGTGCCGTGACCCTCGACGCGGATTCCGTCCCATGCAATCCCGGTGGCGGCGGGCAACGGAGATTCCCCGGACAGGAAACCTGTTGCGGGTGCCGGCGAGGCCCTCCTGCACCCGCGGAGTCCCCTCTTTCTCGTGGCGGCGGGACCCGTTTTCCGTTAGGCTAACGCCATGTTGAATGCGCAGGCTCTGGAGACGCTACAGTCCGAGCTCGGCGGCCGCGTCCGCACCGATCCCGAGCAGCTCTATCCGCACTCCTTCGACGGCATGCGCCTCGCCTTCCCCTACGAGGCGGACATCGCCGTGGAGCGGGAGGAAGAAGTCGGCACCGTGCTCCGCCTCGCGAACCAGTACGACATCCCCGTGACCACCCGCGGGGCCGGCAGCACCCTGACCGGGGCGGCGGCCCCGGCGCGCGGCGGCTGGGTGCTCTCCACGGAAAAGCTCGGAGGCATCGCCCTCGACCCCATCAACCGCACCGCCACCGTCGGGCCCGGCGTAGTTCTCGCCACCCTCCAGGAACAGGTGGAGGCGGCCGGGTTGTTTTATCCCCCCGACCCCTCCTCCCGGAAGTACTGCACCCTCGGAGGCAACCTCGCCTGCAACGCCGGGGGCATGCGCTGCGTGAAGTACGGGGTGACCGGCGACTACGTGCTCTCCCTGCGCGGCTACCTGCCCACCGGCGAATATGTCGAGTGGGGCCGTCCCCTCCGCAAGTACGTCGTCGGCTACGACCTGCGCAGCCTCTGGGTGGGCAGCGAGGGCACCCTCGGCGTGATCACCGGAGCCACCCTCCGCCTCCTCCCCCGGCCCGAGCGGCAGTGGAACCTCCTCCTCGCCTACCCCACCGAAGCGGCCGCCCTCGCCGCCGTGCTCGACGGGCTTGAGGGCGGACTCCGGCCGGCCATTCTCGAGTTCCTCGACATCCCCAGCGTGACCGGGGCCGAGCGGGCGGCCGGGCGGCCCATCTTTGCGGACTGCCCCGGCCACAGCCTCCTGCTCCTCCAGCTCGATGGCTCGGCGAGGGAGGTAGAGGAACAACGCGCGCTCGCCCTCGCCTGGGCCGAGCGGGGCGCCTCCGCCTACCGGGAGGCCGCCAGCCCTGCCGAGGCCGAGGAGCTCTGGAACCTCCGCCGGGCCTGCTCCTCGGCGATGTTCGAGCTCGGGGACAGCAAGCTCAACGAAGACGTCGTCGTACCCCTCGACCGGCAGGTCGACCTCCTCCACCACGTGGAGGACCTGCGCCAGCGCCACCGCGTGAATATCGCCGTGTTCGGGCACGCCGGCGACGGCAACCTGCACGTGAACTTCATGCACCACGCCGCGGATCCCGCCGAGTGCCAGCGGGCCCGCGAGGCCCTCGGGGAGCTTATGCGGACCGTTGTCGACCTGGGCGGGGCCATCAGCGGCGAGCACGGGATCGGGCTGGCCAAGTCCCCCTTCCTCTCCCTCCAGCTCCGGTCCGCGGAAAGCGAGGCGATGCGGGCAGTGAAGCAGGCCCTCGACCCCTGCGGCATCCTCAATCCCGGCAAGATCTTCGAGCCCTTCGAGGTGTGGGACAAGCCGAAGGAGAGCTACCGCTTCCCCTGGGACCACGCCTGAGCCTGGTGCCGGGCCACAGAGCGGGAAAGCGCATTCGGCGAAAAGCTGAAAACAGCGCCTTGGGTTCACCTTTCCCGGGCCCGCGGGAAGACCCTTGGCCAGAATGGCATTGACCCTTCCCGCCCCCGCATGATTCGCTCTCCTTTTCGTCGTGATTAGAACGACGCACGCTCGCCCTGCTGCCCTCCACCCCGTTCCCCCGACCCACGAGCCTTTTTCCTTCCTGTCATCCGACGGATCCCGAACCCCGACGGGCTCCGCCCTTTCCTTTCTCCGCCGCGGGCGTGCTGTCTCGGGGTTTGGGCACGGTAATACCAACGGAGGCGGTCCTTCCGCCCCCTCGGTAGCCCGCGGCGGAGTCTGGGGGCGGGGCGGATCTTCCTTCCGAGGGCAGGGGTGTATGCAAAAAGAGGATAGTTGCGTATACAAAAAAGATTGACTGTTCGGCGCGGCTCCGATCCCTTGCGGTTCGCTGACCCCAGCGATTGACCCCATTCCCCCGGCCCACCAACCAGCACCCCCGCTGCAATCGATTCCATTCCTGCTGCAATCGATTGCGCTCGCCCTCGCCCCTCCCCGATCCATCACCCCGCCTCCGCGCTCCCCCTTTCTTGTGATTCTCGGAGACCCGCTGTTCGACCGGTTCTCTTTCTGCAAACATCCCCTACCCCCCCTATGAAAAAGAAAGCAAAGACCCTTATCCTCAGCGCGCTGGCCGTGGCCACTGGAGCACAGGCCCTCCTCGCGGCAACCGTGGGCGTCTCGTGGGCCCGTTTCCAGGAGGAGCGCTGGGTCACCGATGAGAAGGCCCTCGAGGAGCGGCTCGAGGAACTCGGCCACCGGCTCCTCACCGCGGACGCCCGCGGGTCCTCCACCCGCCAGGCTGCGGACATCGAGGGCCTGCTCGCGCGCGGCGTCGATGTGCTCCTCGTCGTCGGTCACGACACCCAGGCGGTGATTCCGGCGGTGCAGCGGGCTCTCGACGACGGCGTCCCCGTGATCGCCTACGAGCGCCAGATCAAGCACCCGGACGTGACCTATGTGGGCTTCGATCCCGTGCTCGTGGGCCGGGCGCAGGCGCGGGCGCTTCTCGAGGTGCAGCCCGACGGGAACTATGTCCTGATCAAGGGCGGGCAGCAGGACCAGTACGCGCACGGGACCTACCAAGGCCAGATGGACGAGATCGGGCCCCTTGTGGAAGACGGGACCATCGACATCATCGCGGAGCAGTGGACCACCGACTGGAAGCCGGAGGTCGCCCAGGCCAACATGGAGAACATCATCACTGCGCAGGGGGACCGGATCGACGCGGTTCTTTGCTCGAATGACGGGATGGCCAGCGGCGTGGTCGCCGCCATGGAGCAGGCTGGTCTCGTCGGACTGCCCCTCTCCGGGCAGGATGGGGATGTGGCGGCCGTCAACCGGATCGCCCGTGGCAGCCAGACGATGACCGCCTGGAAGGACGTCCGGGTGCTCGGGCGCCGTGCCGCCGACCTTGCCGACGCGATCGCCAAGGGGAAGGATCTCGCCAGCCTGCCCGGCGCGACCACCTTCACCGACGAGGAGCTGGGCATCGAGCAGCTCGCGTTTCCCCTCGATCCCACGACCATCACCGCGAACAACCTCGAGCTGATGATCGAGGCCGGTTGGGTGACGCGGGAACAGGTCTGCCGCGGAGTGCCGCCCGGGACCGCGGAAATCTGCGAGTCCTGAACCCCTCTGGCGGGTGGGGAGCCCCCCGATCCGGGAGGGTTCCCCGTCCGGCCCCTTGCCCCTTCCCTCCTCCGATGGCCCCATGAGCTGGCACGACGTCCTGCGGACCCTCGATCCACGGCACAAGCGCCTCCTCGCGCTCGGGGCTTCCCTCGTCGTGATCTGGGTCGTCTTCGACCTCCTGAGCGGCGGCCTTTTCTTTTCCCCGCGGAACTTCTACAACCTCGCCGTCCAGTCGAGCACCGTCGCCCTCCTCACCGTGGGCATGGTTCTCGTGATCATCACCCGGAACATCGACCTCTCCGTCGGGTCCGTGCTCGGGCTCACCGGCATGGTCATCGCGATCCTGCAGATCGAGGTGTTCCCGGCCGCGGCCGGCTGGAACTGGCCCCTCACCCTGGCGATCGGACTGATCGCAGGGACCCTTATCGGCCTCTGGCAAGGCTTTCTCGTGGCCTATGTCGGGATTCCCTCCTTCGTGGTCACCCTCGCCGGGCTGCTGATTTTCCGCGGCCTCACCTTCGAGATCAGCCAGGGCCAAACCTTCTCCCCCTTCCAGGCCGGCTACCGGATCTTTGGGGGCGGCCAACAGGGATCGCTCGGCGAGGCCGCTTCCTGGATCGTCGGCGGAGTCGCCCTCGTCGTCCTCCTCGGCGCCCTGGCCCGACGGTTGCGAAGCGGTGAGGCATCCCTCCCCTTCACCCTGCTGGGTGGGCTCTTTGCCAGCGCTCTCACCCTCTTCATGATCTACCAGTTCAATGCTTACGACCGGCCACGGACGGACCTCGGGTACGGGATTCCCTCCCCCCTCCTCCTGCTCACGCTGGCCGCCACATGGATCGGACTCTTCGTGAATCGGGCTCCCGTGGGCCGCCATGTCTACGCCGTGGGCCAGAACCTCGAAGCCGCCCGGCTCGTCGGTGTTCCCGTGCGCCGGGTCGTGCTCAAGGTATTCGCGCTCATGGGCCTCCTCTGCGCCGTCGGGGCAGTGATCACTACCTCCCGCCTGAACGCCGGCACCACCAATCTTGGTACCTTACTTGAACTCAATGTGATCGCAGCTGCCGTCATCGGGGGCGCTTCCCTCGACGGAGGCCGGGGCTCGATCCTCGGGGGCATCCTCGGTGCCTTTGTCATCCAGAGCCTCGACACCGGCATGGTCCTCATCGGGGTGAGCAGCTCCCTCCGCCAGATCCTCATCGGATTCGTCCTCATCGGCGCGGTGTGGGTCGACCGTATCGCCGTCCGCAGGTCCTGAGATCGCCATGAAACCCCTCCTCCAGATCGAATCCATGACCAAGCTATTCGGGGGGGTCCACGCCCTCGAAGAGGTCTCCCTCGACCTGCATTCCGGTGAGGTCGTCGGCGTGATCGGCCACAACGGCGCCGGCAAGTCCACCCTCATGAAGATTGTCTCCGGGGCCCTCCGCCCCGATCACGGCCGGATCCGGATTGATGGGGAAACCGTCACCCTCGATTCCCCGATCCGTGCCCACCAGCTCGGGATCGAGATGATCTTCCAGGACCTCGCCCTCCTCGACAATCTCAACGCCACCGAAAACTTCTTCCTCGGCCGTGAGCTCACCCGCTCCTTCCTCGGTTTCCGCTGGAATGACGCCCAGCGCATGCAGACCATCGCCAAGGAGGCCATCCACAACATCAACCCCCACTTCCACCGCTTCCGCACCGAAGTCGGCCTCCTCTCCGGCGGCCAACGCCAATCCGTCGCCATTGCCCGGGCCGTCCACCTCGACACCCGGGTGCTCATCATGGACGAGCCCACCGCCGCCCTCGGGCCGGAGGAGACCGAAATGGTCCGCCAGCTCGTCCTCCGCCTGAAGAAACGCGCCCTCGGGATCTTTCTCATCGGGCACGACCTCCAGGACATCCTCCGGCTCTCCGACCGCATCGTCGCCATGCGCGGCGGGCGCGTGGTCGGCACCGTCGAGGCCGCCCGCGCCAGCGAGGATGACCTCCTCGGCATGATCATCTCCGGGAAGGTCCCCGCCGCCGCCCTTCCCGGGCCCGGGGCCGTCACCCTCGATCAGGAAAAAGATTGACGCTGTTGAGATTCCTTCGATCGTTTCGCTCTCTCGCATTCTTCCCAAGACAGCTTCTACCCCTCTCCGCAATCGTTTGCACCCGCCCTTGCTTCGGTATTCGCGCCGGTGAGTTGCCGTTTCCCCCATGACCGCCTCCCCTCCCCGCTCCCCTACCCCTCCCCCTGCGATCCGCTGCGGCATCGGCCTGATCGGTTCCGGCTTCATGGGCCGTTGCCATGCGAATGCGTTTCGGTCGGTGGGCGGCCTTTTCCCGCTTCCGGCGGAGCCCGCGTTGCGCTGGTTGGCGGATGTGGATGAGCCCACCGCGGAGCGGGCGGCGCGGGAGCTCGGGTTCGAGCGGTCGACCGCGGACTGGCGGGAGCTCGTGGAATCGCCCGAGGTGGACCTCGTGGCAATCACCGCCCCAAATGCCCTGCACGAGCCCATCGCGCTGGCCGCGGCGGCGGCGGGGAAGGCGATCTACTGCGAGAAGCCCCTCGCCCCCGACCTCGCGGCGGCCCGGCGCATGCGGGAGGCCGTGGAGAGCGCCGGCGTGGCGAACAAGGTAGCCTTTGGCTTCGTGTCGAACCCCCTCATCGACCACGCCCGCCAGCTCATCGCCGAGGGGGCCATTGGCCGGGTCACCGGATTCCGGGGCCGCCATGCGGAGAACTACATGGCGGACCCGCAGGCCCCCCACTCCTTCCGGACGGATCCCGTGGGGGGCGGGGCCCTCGCCGACATCGGCAGCCACATCCTCGCCCTTGCCCGCAAGCTCGTCGGCCCTGTGGAACGGGTCGTCGGGGCCAGCTCCACCTTCTTCAAGGAGCGTCCCGTGGCCCCCGGTTCGGAGGAGCTTCGGCCCGTGGAGGTGGATGACACCACCCAGGGGATCCTGCACTTCGCGGGGGGCGTGCTCGGCAGCGTGGAGGCAAACTGGGCGGCGACCGCCCGGACCATGGACCTTTCCTTCGAAATCAGCGGCACCGAGGGGGCGATCGCCTTCACGCAGGAGCGGATGAACGAGCTCCTCCTCTACCGCCGGGACGAGCCCCAGGACCAGCGCGGTTACCGCCGCATCGAGGCCGGCCCACAGCATCCCCCCTACGGCGCCTTTTGTCCCGCTCCCGGCCACCACCTCGGCTTCAACGACCTCAAGGTCATCGAGGCCGCCGACCTCGTCCAGGCCTGGCACGAGGGCCGCCCGGCCGCGGCCGATTTTGCGGAGGCCTGCGCCGTACAAGCCACCGTGGAGGCCCTGCACACCTCCGCGCGGAACGGATCCGCGGAAACCCCCGTGATTCCCTGAGCCCTTGCAGCGTCCCCGACGCCCCGAACCGAACAACCCACCCCAACCAACCACCCCAGTACCCCATGAAAACCCTGACTGCCCTCCTCTCCACCCTCCTCGTGGCCTCGGCGACCCTGCTCGGTGTCGCTCCGGCCCAAGCCGAGACGACCAACATCGCCTTCGTGGTGAAGGACATGACCAACCCCTACTACTGGCGCATGCGGGCCGGTGCCGAAGAAGCCGCCGCCGAGAAGGACATCAACCTCCTCTGGACCGCCGCCCAGTTCAACGGGGACATCCAGGGCCAGATCGGGATCGTCGAGTCCCAGCTCGTCCGCCAGCCCGACGCCCTCGTCCTCGTCCCGATGAACGCGACCGCCCTCTGCCCCAAGGTTCGCCAAGCCAACCGGCAGGGCGTCCCCGTGATCAATCCCGACACCCGCCTCGCCGCGGAGAACTGCGGCGATTCCGCTACCTTCGTGGGCCTCGACGAGAAGGCTCTCGCCGTCCAGCTCGCCGAATTCGTGGTCGAGGAGACCGGGGGCGAGGCGAACGTCGCGATCCTCGAGGGCTTCCGGGGCAGCTCCACCGCCGAGGACCGTCTCGAGGGCTTCGTGGAAGTCTTTGACCAGTACGACGGCATGAACGTGGTGGCCTCGAGCACTGCCGAGTGGGACCGCGAGAAAGGGCTCAAGGTCACCGAGGACTTCCTGCAGGCCCATCCCGATCTCGACGTGATCGTCGCCTCCAATGACCAGATGGCGCTCGGGGCCATCCAAGCGGTGAAATCCGCCGGCAAGGCCGACCAGATCGAGGTCGTCGGCGTGGACGCCATCCCCGCTGCCCTCGACGCCCTCCGCAACGGCGAACTCCTCGCCACCGTGGACGGGAACACCGACCGCGTCGGCTACGAGTCGGTGATGGCCGCCTACGCCGTGGCCGCCGAGGGCGCGGACGACCTCCCTGCCTGGACGAAAGTGCCCTCCCGGATCCTCCTGCAGGAGGACGTGACCGAGGAGTACCTGCAGAGCCGCGGAATCGAGCCCTGATTCTGGAGCTGTCCGGCTTTCTCACGCCCCCTCCCCTTCCCCCGACCCGACCCGTCACCGATGGTTGCCCCCCTCGGTCCCTCCCCCGCGGACCCCCTCCTCGAGGCGCGCGGCATCGTGAAGGCCTTCCCCGGCGTGCGCGCCCTCAAGGGCGTGGACCTCGACCTCGCGGCCGGGGAGTCGCATGCCCTGCTCGGGGAGAATGGCGCTGGCAAGTCCACCCTCATCAAGATCCTCAGCGGGGTCTACGCTCCCACCGAGGGATCCCTGCGCCTCGCGGGGGAGGAGATCCGGCTCGCCTCACCGTCCGAGGCGATGGCCCGCGGGATCGTGACCATCCACCAGGAACTCAGCCTCGCCCGGCATCTCTCCATCGCGGAGAATGTCTTCCTCGGCGTGGGCAAGCCGCAGCGCCGGGGCGGCTGGATCCGCTGGAAGGAGATGTATGAGCAGGCCGCCGCGATCCTCGGACGCCTCGGACTTTCCCACGACCCCCGCCGCCGCGTGCGTGACCTCAATGCCGGCGAGCAGCAGCTCGTGGAAATCGCCAAGGGCCTCGCCCTCCGCCCCCGCATCCTCATCCTCGACGAGCCCACCTCCGCGCTGACCGCCGTGGAAATCGACCAACTCTTCGCGGTGATCGAGGGCCTGCGCCGGGAGGGCATCAGCCTCCTCTATGTTTCCCACCGGCTCGAGGAGATCTTCCGGATCACCCAGCGAGTCACCGTGTTCCGGGACGGCGAAAGAGTGGGCACCGTGCCCACCGCGGAGCTCGACGAGGGCGAAGTCGCCCGGATGATGACCGGCCGCGAGGTCAGCCTCGTCGACCGGGCAACCTTCCGGGCCGATGCCCACATCGGCGGGGTCCTGCTCGAGGCGCAGGAGCTTTCCGACGAGAAGCTCTCCGGGGTCAGCTTCGACCTGCGGCGGGGCGAAATCGTCGGCCTTGCCGGCCTCATGGGCTCGGGCCGCACCGAGATCGGCCGCCGCCTCGTCGGGGCGCGGAGAGGCGGCGGCAGCCTCTCCCTGAACGGGGTTCCCTTCCATCCCCGCAGTCCCCGGGAGGCCCTCCGCGAGGGAGTCGCCTACTCCACGGAGGACCGCAAGAACGACGGCCTGCTCCTCCAGCAATCCGTCCGCCACAACCTTTCCCTCTCCGTCCTCCGGGAGATCGCCCGGCACGGCTGGTTTTCCCCGTCCGAGGAGCGCCAGCTCGCCGAGGGAGCCGTGGAGAAGTACAACGTGGCGACCTCCGGCTTGCGCAAGCAGGTCCGCTTCCTCAGCGGGGGCAACCAGCAAAAGGTGATGATCGCCCGGGCGCTCGCCTGCAACCTGCGCCTCATCATCCTCGACGAGCCCACCAAGGGGGTCGACATCGGGGCGAAGCAGGAGATCTACCAGCTCGTCCGCACCCTCGCCGACGACGGCATCGCCGTACTCTTCATCTCCTCGGAAATCTCCGAGGTCGTCGACGTCTGCGACCGGATCCTCCTCGTCCACGAGGGAAGGATCACCGGCACCATGGACCGCGCCGAAGCCGACAAGGAAAAGGTCCTTGCGGACCTACTCGAGGAAGGGGGACATGCTTAAGTGGACCCGGGAGAGGCCCGTCCTCTGGATCCTCGCGGTGATGCTCATCCTCGGGGCGATCCTCAGCTTTCTCTCCCCCTTCTTCCTGACGGTTCCGAACCTGACGAACCTCCTCAAGCAAGTCTCCATCCTCGGGCTGCTCGCCGCCGGCCAGACGCTCGTGATCATTTCCCGCGGCATCGACTTGTCTGTTGCCTCCATCCTCGCCCTCTGCGCGGTCGTCATGGGGGGCCTCATGTCACAGATGGGTCTCCCGCCCGGGGTCGCCCTGCCCGTCGGCATCGCCCTCGGCGGACTCGTCGGGGCGATCAATGGCCTCGTCATCGTGAAGACCGGGATCCCGCCCTTCATCGCCACCCTCGGGATGATGGGAATCGCCCGGGGACTCGCCCTCGTCTACACGCAGGGCGTTTCCTTCCAGTTGTCCTCGCCCACCCTCATCTGGATCGGCGAGGGCACCTTCCTCGGCCTGCCCATCCCCATCTACATCGTCCTCCTCGTCTACGCGGTCCTCTACCTCCTCCTCAACCACAACTCTTTCGGCCGCAATGTCTACGCGATCGGGGACAACGAGGAGGCCAGCCTCCTTGCCGGGATCAACGTCGACCGTCACAAGATTCTCCTCTACACCATCAGCGGCGTCTGCGCCGGCATCGCCGCGGTGGTCCTCATCAGCCGCCTCTCCTCGGCCCCGCCCAACGTTGCGCAAGCCGCCGAGCTGCAGGCGATCGCCGCTGTCATCATCGGGGGTACCAGCTTTTCCGGTGGGATCGGGACCGTGGAGAGCACCCTGATCGGTGCCATGATCATGACGATGATCACGAACGGCCTGAACATCCTCGGGGTCTCGTCCTTCTGGCAGCAGGTGTTCGTCGGCGTGATCATCATCCTCGCCGTCTGGCTCGACAAACTCAAGGGCCGCTGACCCCGCGCCCCAGTCCCCGGCCCCTCCCCATCCTTCACCCTACCCCTCAACCCAATCCCCCCCATGAAATTCGGAATCTGCCAGTGGAGCCTGCCCCTTGACGGGCCCTATGCGTGCACGGTCGCCCAGCGCCTCGGACTCGAGGGCATCCAGCTCGACATGGGCACCTGGGAGCGCGGCCTTCCCCTCTCCCGGCCGGCCGTCCGCGAGGCCTGGCTGGAAATGGCCGAGCGCACCGGCATCGCCTTCCCCTCCATCGCGACCACCCTCGCCGACTACTTCGACCTGACCGCACCCGAAGGAAGCGAGGACCGCACCATTGTGCAGTACGCCTTCGACAAGGCCGTCGAAGCGGCCGTCCACATGGGCGTGGGCACGGTGATGACGCCCACCTTCGAGAAGAGCGCGGTCCGCAGCGAGGAGGAGTTCCGGCAACTCGTCACCTTCCTGCAGTACGCCTGCGACCGTTGCGCCGACCACGGCCTCACCATGGCCACGGAGAATCCCCTCTCCGCGGAGGACACCCTCCGGCTCTTCCGGGAGGTGGACCGGGCGAACCTCACCCTCTACTTCGACACCCAGAACTACTTCCTCCACTGGGACGCCGACTCGGCCGCCCTCATCCGCGAGTTGCACGGCCTCTTCGGGGAGCAGCTGCACGTGAAGGACGGGCGCAACAAGGACCTCAGCGGAGCCATCCTCGGGGAGGGGGACAGTGGATTCGCCGCCTCCGTAGCGGCCCTCCACGAAGTCGGCTACGACGGCTGGATCATCCTCGAAAACTACTACGACCGGGAACCGCTCCGCGCGGAAAACAGGGATCCCGAGGCACTCATCCGGCGTGATCTCGCGGTCGCCCAGGGGGCTTTCAACCGATCCCCCTGAGACGCGACCCCGATGAGCCCGGAACCCACCTACCAATTCGCCGTCCTCGGGACCGGCCGCATCGGCGCGATGCACGCCGGGATCCTCGCCCGCCATCCCGGAGCGTCCGTCCGCTGGTGCTACGATGTCGACCCCGCCCGGGCGGAGACCGTCGCCGCCGCGCACGGGGCCCGGGCCACCACCCGGCTGGAAGAAGCCCTCGGGGACCCCGACACGGACGCCGTCCTCATCGCCTCGGCCACGAACACCCACGTCGATCTCATCCTCGCCGCGGTCGCCGCCGGCAAGCCCATCTTCTGCGAGAAACCCCTCGATGTGGATCTCGCCCGCGTGGAAGAGCTCGGCCGCCGGCTCGAGGGCAGCACCGTGCCCCTGCAGGTCGGCTTCAACCGCCGCTTCGACCCCAGCCACGGGGGCGTGCAGGCGGCCGTGGCCCGCGGGGAGATCGGCGCGCTCGAGCTGCTCGTCATTACCAGCCGTGATCCCGGCCCCCCGCCCCCGCGGGCGATCCTTGAGGCCTGTGGGGGCCTCTTCCGGGACACCACCATCCACGACCTCGACATGGCCCGCTTCGTCCTCGGGGAGGAACCCACCGAGGTCTACGCCACCGCCGCCAACCGCGTGGATCCCCTCTTTGCCGAGCTCGGCGATGTGGACACCGCCATGCTCGTCCTGAAGACGGCCTCCGGCGCCCTCTGCCACATCAACAATTCCCGCCGGACGAACTACGGCTACGACCAGCGCGTGGAAGCCTTCGGGGCCGAGGGCATGGTCCGCTCGAACAACCACCGTCCCTCCGAGGTTTCCCACCACTCCGCCACCGGCACCAACCGGCGCGACCTGCTCCGGCACTTCTTCATCGAGCGCTACGCGGAAGCCTACGAGGCCGAGATCCGCGACTTCCTCGCCATGCTCCGGGAGGGCCGTTCCCCCTCCGTCGGTTATGCCGACGGCCACCGCGCCCTCGTCCTCGCGGAAGCGGCCCTCCTCTCCCACCGCGAGAACCGACCCGTCCGCCCCTCCGAGATCTCCCCCCTGTACCCCTCCCCCGCATCCCCCGCATGAGTTCCGATTCCCATCCCACCGGCCCCTTTGGGTCCATCGCCGAGTACGCCGCCGGCACCGCCGACTGCCCCGTCACCGAACAGTTCGCCGGCCGGGTGGCCGTGGTGACCGGATCCACCCAGGGGCTCGGCCTCGCCGCCGTGGAGAAGATGCTCGCCCGCGGCCTCTCCGGGGCCGTCCTCTGCGGGCGCAACGAGGAGGCCGGGCAGGCGGCGGCCGAGCGCCTCTCCTCCCCGGCGGCCAAGGTGATCTTCCAACGGACCGACCTCGCCGACCTCGATGATTGTGCCGCTCTCCTCGAGCGGGCCGCCAGCGCGTTCGGGACCGTGGACATCCTCGTGAACTCCGCCGGGATCACCGACCGCGGGGGTATCCTCGACGCCGACCGTGATCTCTGGGAACGCACCTTCGCGATCAACGCGCGGGCCCCCTTCTTCCTCCTCCAGGACTTCGCGAAGCGCCTCATCGCCGCCGGCAAGCCCGGCTCCGTGGTCAACGTCGCCTCCATCATGGCCCACGGGGGCATTCCCGTCCTCACCGTCTACGCCTCCGCCAAGTCCGCCCTCATCACCACCGGCAAGAACGCCGCCTTCTCCCTCGCCCGCCACGGGATCCGGGTGAACACGCTCACTGTCGGCTGGATGGACACCCCGGCCGAAAACCGCACCCAGCAGGTCTACCACGACCGGCCCGAGGGTTGGCAGGAGGCCGCCGGGCGAGAGCTACCCGCCGGGCGTCTCCTCAAGACTCCCGAAGTCGCCCGCTGGATCGCCCACCTCGCCGGTCCCGAATCCGGGATCATGACCGGATCCGTCATCGACTTCGACCACGGTGTGGTCGGCGTCTACGAAACCACCCCCCTCCCAGCTCCCCTCTCCTAAACGAGTCCCGGCGGGGACCCGTGCGGAGTTCCGCCCCCTCCTCTCCCCCTCATTCCTGCCCGGGCACTTCGCGCGCCGCAAAAAATTACATCATATTTCCTATCTGCATTTAAACTAACCCCCCTCCCCTCGACCTAAATCCCTTATACGGGACCCACTGCTTGGGCCCCCCGCCGCCCCCGGAGCCCTCTTTCCGCCGCCGACTCACCCGGACCCTTTCCCCGTGAAAGCCGGTCCGCCTACCCCAACCCACGACCCAACCCAATGAAAACAACCCAACGACCCCATCGCTCGCGGATTCTTGCCGCGGGCCTTTGTACGGTGGCGGCAGCCAGCCTGCTACCCGCCGCCGAGACCGACGCCGCCGAGGAGGCGGAGGTGTACTTCATGCTCCCCAACAGCACGACCATCCGCTTCGAGCGGCGGGATGCCCCGCTCTTCGAGCAGGCGATGGCCGAGCGCATGCCGGAGGCGAACGTGACCGTGCAGAATGGCCAGGGCGACCCCACCCGCCAGCAGCGCCTTGTCGAGGATGCGATCGCCCGGGGGGCCGACCTCATCGTCTACACCTCCTCGGACGCCAACCTCGCCGCCGGCGCGCTCAGCGCGGCGGAGGAGGCCGGAGTCCCCGTGGTCCTCTACGAACACGACGCCATCGGCGGGAAGGCGGAGGCCCATGTGCTCTTCGACGCACTGGCCGTCGGCCAGGCCCAGGGGGCGCGGGCCGCCGAGCACATCAACGCCATGGACAAGGACGTCGTCAAGGTGGCCCGGGTGAAGGGCAATCAGGGCGAGTACGGGACCATGATGTACGAGCGGGGCCAGAACGAATACCTGCAACCGCTCATCGACTCCGGCAAGGTGGAGGTCGTCTGCGAGGACTTCACGCCGAACTGGAATCCCGTGGAGGCGCAGTCCTTTGCCGAGGACTGCCTCACCCGGAACGGCGGTGATGTCGACCTGTTCCTCGGCATGAACGACGGGACGACCGGCGGTTCCGTGGCGGCCCTCATCTCGCAGGGCTATGCGCCCGGTGAGGTGATCGTGACCGGCGGCCAGGACGCGACCATCGAGGCCCTCCAGTTCATCGCCCAGGGCTGGCAGGACAACACCGTCTTCAAGGACCTCCGGACGATGGCGGACGCGGCCGCCGACCTCTCCGTCGTCGTCCTGCACGAGGGCGGAATGCGCCAGCACATCAACGGCGCGGTCAACAACGGGTACATGAACGTGCCGGCGGCTTTCCTGCCGGTCGAGAATGTCACCGCCGAGAACATCGGGATGGTGGTCGATGCCGGCATCTACACCTGGGAGGAAATCTGCCAGGGCTCCGAGGATTCGGAGGTCTGCCAGGAGAACCTCTGATCGTTGGTTCCTGCGGCGGCCCGTCCCCCCGGGGCGGGCCGCCCTTCCTCTCCCCCCGCTCACCCGAACCATGCAGCCGCCTCCCCTTCCCGACCCCATCCTCAGCCTCCGCCATATTTCCAAGTCCTTCGGCGGCGTGAAAGCGCTCCAGGATGTTTCCATCGAACTGCGCCCCGGGGAGACCACCGCGCTCGTCGGCGACAACGGCGCGGGCAAGTCGACCCTCGTCAAGGTCATGTCCGGGGTCCTCCGGCCGGACGAGGGGCAGTACCTCTTCGAGGGCCGGGAAGTGCCGGTCAACGGACCCCGCGATGTCGCCCGCCTCGGCGTACAGACCGTCTACCAGGACCTCGCCCTCTGCAACAATCTCGACGCCGTCCAGAACCTCTTCCTCGGCCGGGAGCGCACGGGGCCCTGGTGGACCGGATTCCGCGTGCGCCGGGCGGAGTGCGAGCGGCGCGCCCGCGATGTCCTCCGCCGGATGCGGCTCGACTCCATCGCCCTCGACCGTCCCGTCGGGGCCATGTCGGGCGGCCAGCGGCAGAACATCGCCATCGCCCGGTCCATCCTCTGGGAACCGAAGGTCGTCCTCCTCGACGAGCCGACCGCCGCGCTCTCCCACTCGGCGGCCGAACAGGTCGGCGCCCTCATCAACGGGCTCGCCAGCCACGGTCTCGCCGTCCTCGTGATCTCCCACGACATCCACAATTTCGTCCTCGAGAATTCCGACCGCATCGAGGTGCTCCGCCTCGGCAAGAACGCCGCCCACTTCCGCTCCGGCGAAGTGACCGGCGAACAAGTGGTCAATGCCATGGTCGGCGGGAAAGAGGGGGTCAACTCCGCCGCCTGACCACCGCCCCCCGACTCCCTCCCTTCCCCCGACAGCCATGAGTGTCGCCCATCCCGCCCAGAACCCGCCCCCCCCCGAACCTGCCGGAGGCGGCGCGCCGCCCCGCTCCCGGAGAGGCCTCGCCGAGCGCATGTCCAGCGAGCTCCGCTTCCTCCCCGTGGCCCTCGGGCTGCTCGCCCTCTTCCTCTTCTTTGCCACGCAGAGCGATGTCTTCCTGACCAGCCGCAACCTGAACAACCTGCTCATCCAGAGCACGGTGACCGGGATCATCGCCCTCGGCCTCGTCTTCGTCCTCCTCACCGGATCGATCGACCTGTCCGTGGCGGCCACCTCGGGGGTGGCCGCGGTCTTCATGTCGAAATGCGTGGTCGACTTCGGCTTGCCCATTCCCGTGGCCATCGCCCTCGGCATCCTCGCGGGGGTGCTCATCGGGTCCGCCTCCGGCCGGTGGATCACCTTCGTCGGGGTGCCCTCCTTCGTGGTGACCCTCGGGGTCGGCCTCATCCTCAACGGCGTCCAGCTCATGCTCCTGCCCCGCACCGGACGCTACAACCTCCTCAACACCGGGGTCGAGGACATCGCCGGCACCTACCTGACCGGCGGGGCCGCCTGGACGGTGGTCCTCGTGGCGATCGCCCTCTTCGCCCTCCTACGGATCTCCCACTGGCGGGGCCGGATCCGCGAGGGGCTGGCCGCCCCTCTCGGCGGGCAGGTCCTCCTCCCGGTGGCGATCATGGCCGCCGTCGTCATCGCCATCCTCCTCTACCTGCAGGGGATGAAGGGCCTCCCCATGCCGGTGATCCTTTTCGGGGCCCTCCTCTTCGCCCTTTCCTATCTGGCTGGGGAGACCCGCTTCGGGCTCGCCCTGTACGCGATCGGCAACAACGAGGAAGCCGCCCGCCGGGCCGGGATCAAGGTCGACCGCATCCGCATCAGCGCTTTCGCCATCGCCGGGGGCATGGCCGCGGTCGGCGGGATCCTCGCCGCCTCCCGTATCCTCGGAGTCTCCGTCTCCTCCGGCGGCGGGGTCGGCGGGGGTGCCCTCCTCCTCGAGAGCATCGCCGCTGCGGTCATCGGGGGCGTCAGCCTCTTCGGCGGGCGCGGGCGGGTGGTGGGGGCCCTCTTCGGAGCCCTCATCATCGCCACCGTCTCCAACGGGCTCAACCTCATGGGAGTGGCCAATGAGGCACGCCTGGTGGTCACCGGCCTCCTCCTCGTCCTCGCCGTCTCCCTCGACCGCGGGATCGAGAGATTCGCCGGGTCCAACTCCTGAGCCGGCATTGCTGGCTCAAAGGGAAACCCGCCCGCCGCCCGCCGACGGTTCCCCCTACGCCCCTCCCGCCTCTCCCCCCGATTTTTGTGCAATCGATTCCATTCGGTCTTGACTTCCCCCGGAGAGCCAAAAATTTTCCGGATGTCGACGCACCCCTCCTGTCGGCGTTCCGCCCGCCCCGCGGAAGCTTTGTTCACCAACCCTAACCCAGTACCCCCCATGAAGAAGATCAAGAAATTGGCGGCCGTAACCACGGCGGCCACCCTTGCCCTCGGCGCCTTCGCCACGGCCGAGGACGAGAAGCTCGTCTTCATCTACCACTCCGGAGATGAGGACTTCTGGTGGAACACCATCAAGAATACCCTCAACCAAGCCGAGGACGAGATGGACATCACCGTGGACGTGCGCAATCCCCCGAACGGGGACTCCGCACAGATGGCCCGGATCGTGGAGCAGGCCGCCGCCGCGGACTACGACGGGATGATCGTGACCATCGGTGACTACGACGCCCTGCGGGACCCGATCACCAGCGCGGTGAACATGGGCATGCCCGTGATCACGGTGAATTCCGGCACGCAGGAGCAATCCGAGGAGATGGGGGCGATGATGCACATCGGCCAGCCGGAATTCGAGGCCGGCCGGATCGGCGGGGAAAAAGCCCGCGAGGAGGACGGCATCACCGACTTCGTGTGCTTCAACCACCAGATGGGGAACATCCCGCTGACCGATCGTTGTGCCGGATTTGCTGCGGGCCTCGGCCTCGAGGAGCTCGGCGACCGGATGGTCGACATCGGGGGGGATCCCGTCCAGGCGAAGAACCGCGTCTTTGCCTACATGAAGGCGAACCCCGATGTGGAGGCGGTCCTCACCCTCGGGCCCAACGGCGGGGATCCCACCCTGCAGGCTCTCGAGGAGCTCGGCCTGGCCGGGGAGATTCCCTGGTACTCCTTCGAGTTGTCCGACGACATGTCCCAGGCCCTGCGGGACGGCGTGCTCCGCTGGAGCATTGACCAGCAGCAGTTCTTCCAGGGCTACCTCGCGGCCAACCTGATGACCAATTACCTCCGCTACGGCGTGCAGATCCCGCACCACATCAACTCCGGTCCGGGATTCACCACCAAGGAAAACATCGACCAGGTCTCCGAGCTCGTCGGGACCTTCCGCTGAGTCCCTTCGGTTCTCGGGTCGGGGGGGTCGGGCTGGAGACCCCCCCGACCCGTCCCTTTCTCGCTGCCCCTCCCCTCCCTCTTTTCCCGCCATGACTGACGAACGGGTCAAGGAACTCGGATTCGCCCAGAAACTCCTCATGCGTCCGGAGATGGGTGCGTTCTGCGGCGTCATCCTCGTCCTCATCTTTTTCCTCCTGATCGCCGCCGACAACGGCATGTTCAATCCGGACGGGATCCAGAACTGGTCGGTGGTCTCCGCCCAGTTCGCGATCATCGCCGTGGGCGCCTGCCTGCTGATGATCGCGGGCGAATTCGACCTTTCCGTGGGGTCGATGATCGGCTTCTCCGGGATGGTCCTGGCCATCGCCTCCCTCCATTTCGGCCTGCCCGTATGGGTCGGCATCCTCCTCGCCTTCGTGCTCTCCATGGCCCTCGGAGCCTTCAACGGCTTCCTCGTGATCAAGACCGGGCTGCCGAGCTTCATCGTCACCCTCGCCTTCCTCTACATCCTGCGGGGCCTGACGATCTTCATGTCCGTCACCACGACGAACAAGACGATCCTCAGCGGCATGAAGCCCCTTGCCGAGGAGGACTGGCTCGCACCCTTTTTCGGGGGGGAGGCCTTCCAGGGATTCTTCCAGTGGATGGGCAACATGGGCTGGATCGAGACCTACACCCGGGGAATTTTCGAGGGCCAGCCCGTGGTCAGCGGAGTGCCCGCCCTGATTTTCTGGGCCGTCGGCCTCGTGATTTTTGCCCAGTTCCTGCTCACCCGCACCCCCTTCGGCAACTGGATCTTCGCGGCCGGGGGCGATGCCCATGCGGCCGCGTACGCCGGGATTCCCGTGAAGCGCGTGAAGATCCTCATGTTCATGTTCACCGCCTTCTGTGCCTGCGTCTTCGCCATGTGCCAGGTGACGGAGTTCGGATCCGCCGGGGCCGACCGCGGACTCCTCAAGGAATTCGAGGCGATCATCTGCGTGGTCATCGGGGGAGCTCTCCTCACCGGGGGCTACGGGTCGGTAATCGGGGCGGGCCTCGGTGCGATCATGTTCGGGGTCGTCCAGCAAGGCCTCTTCTTTTCCGGGGCGGAGAGCTCCCTTTTCCGCGTCTTCCTCGGCGGTCTCCTCCTCATCGCCGTGATCACGAACACCTACATCCGGCGCCGCGTCATCGGGGCGGGAGACTGAGGGGATGACCTCCGCGGACCCAACCAGCGACACCCCGCCGCCCGAGGAGTCGGCCGGCGAGGCCACCGATCCCCCCGCTTCCCCGGCCGGGCCGGTGTCACCGCCCCCCGCAGCGGAGGGACCGACCGCTCCGCCCGCCGACCCGGCGGAGTCCCCGGCCCACCTCCTCGAGCTGGACAACATCAAGAAGCACTTCGGCTCGGTGATCGCCCTCGACGGAGTCTCCTTCGACCTCCGTCCCGGCGAGTGCCACTGTCTCCTCGGGGACAACGGCGCGGGCAAATCGACCTTCATCAAGACCATGTCCGGCGTCCACCAGCCCACCGAGGGCCAGATCCGCTTTGCCGGCGAGCCGGTGGTCTTCCATAATCCACACGATGCGATCCAGCGGGGCATTGCCACCGTCTACCAGGACCTCGGGATGATCCCGCTCATGTCGGTCTCCCGGAACTTCTTCATGGGCAACGAGCCCCGCAAGCGGTGGCTCGGGATCCCCGTTTTTGACCATGCCACCGCCAACCGGATCACCATGGAGGAAATGAACCGCATGGGGATTCAGCTTCGCAGCGCTGACCAGGCCGTGGGCACCCTCTCCGGCGGGGAACGGCAGACCGTGGCCATCGCCCGCGCGGTCTATTTCGGCGCGAAGATCCTCATCCTCGACGAGCCGACCTCCGCCCTCGGCGTCCGGCAGACCTCCAATGTCCTCGCGACCATCGACAAGGTCCGCAAGCAGGGCATCGGCGTCGTCTTCATCTCCCACAACATCCGCCACGCCATCGCCGTGGGCGACCGGTTCACCGTGCTCAACCGCGGACGCACCCTCGGGACGGCGCGTCGCGGGGAGATCACCGAGGGAGAGCTGCAGGACATGATGGCCGGGGGCAAGGAGCTGGCCGTCCTCGACAGTTCCCTCGGGGGCACCATCTAGGCCGAGACCGCCGGGACCAGGGCCAAAGGTCCCGCGGCCGACCGATCCCGCTGCCGGAGCCGCGGAACCCGCCTACCCCGACGAAGAACTCCCGCCGCCACCGAGCCCGACCCACCCGCCTTCCTCCTGCGAGCGCAGCACCGCGTCCACGAATCGCATCCCGGCAAGGCCGTCCTCGAACGTGGGAAAATCGACCTCGCCCTCCACGAGCCTTTTCCCCCGACGCCGTGCCTCGACCGCGAGGGCCATCTCGCGATAGAGATTGGCCCATGCATCGGAGAAGGCTTCCGGGTGTCCACGGGGAACCCGGAGGCGGCGGACCGCCTCTGGGAGCATTCCGGCACCCTCGCCCCTCTGGAGCGTGCGGGCGGGCTCCCCGACCGGGCGGAAGTGGAGGAACTCCGGCTCCTCCTGGCACCACTCGAGGCCGGCCTCACTCCCGGAAAGCCGGATCCGCAACCCTCCCTGGGCACCGGCGAAGGCCTGGCTCACCAGGAGCGTACCGGGCACCCCTCCCCTCCAGCGCACCTGCACGAAGGCCGTATCCTCCAACTGCTTCGGGGCCCCGGCACAGTGCAGATCCGCGCGGACCGCCTCGACCTCGCGTCCAGTGATGAACCGGGCGAGGTGCTCGGCGTGCGTACCGATGTCCCCGACCGTAAAACTCGGCCCGCTCCGGGCGGGATCGAGCCGCCAGGGAACCGGGTCGGTGGCGTCCGTCAGGTCCATCGCCCACTCCTGCAGGAATTCCACATGGATCTGGCGAAGCTCCCCGAGGAGACCCGCCCGCACCATTTCCCGGGCCTGGCGGGCCATGACATGGGCGCTGTAGCAGTAGGTGACCCCATAGACGACGGCCGTGCGCCGGTAGACCTCGGCCAGTTCCTCCGCTTCGGCCAGCGTGGAGGTGAGCGGCTTGTCCGAGATCACGTCGATGCCCTCTTCCATGAAAACGGTGGCAACTTCCGCATGGAGGTGGTTGGGCACGGTGATCGCCACCGCCTCGATGCCATCCTCACGGCGGCCTTCCGCGCGGGCCATCGTCCGGAAGTCCGCATAGGACCGCTCCGGATCGAGGTGCCAGGCGCGCCCCGAGGCCGCCGCCCTCGCCGGATCCGAGGACAGCGCCCCCGCCACGATCTCCCAGCGATTGGAGAGGCGGGCCCCTCCCGCATGCACCTCCCCGATGAAGGCGCCCTCGCCCCCGCCGACCACCCCCAGCCGCAGCCGGCGCTGGGCCGGCGGAAAACTTCCCTCGGGTGCCATCAGTGCTGTCCTCCGCTCGAGTCGCCCTCCTCCGGCGGTGAGGGGGAGAGGATCCATGCGTGGGCCGGATCGTTGCGGAACCTCCACCGCCGAACCGGGCCGGCCATCACGTTCAGGTAGTACAGCTCGTATCCATGGGGGGCGCCGCAGGGGTGGTGACCCCGCGGCACGAGGACGAGGTCGTGATCCTCCACCGCCATGCAGGCGTCGAGGGTACCGTCCTCGGTGTAGACGCGCTGCACCGCGAATCCGCCGGAGGGTCGCAGGCGGTGGTAGTAGGTTTCCTCAAGATAGGTCATCTCCGGCTCCTCGGCGGCGTCGTGCCGATGGGGCGGGTAGGAGGACCAGTGCCCGGCGGGCGTGAACACCTCGGTGACGAGGAGGCGCGCCGCGACCGGGCGGTCTTCCATGGCGATCGGGTGAATCCAGCGACGGTTCGTGCCCTCGCCCCGCTCCACGCCGACGATTCCCTGCGGGCCGATGGCGCCGGCCGGCGGGTGCCCCTCCCCGCGCGGGGCGCTGCCGACCGCGAGGACGGTCGGCGTGGTCGCCTCGGCCGACCACTCCGTCCCCGGCGGCGCGTAGAAGGCGTGCGGCGGGGTCTTCGCGAAGACATCGAGCCGGTCCCCGCGTTCGCCGTAGGATTCCCCGTCCACAGTGATCCACGCCCTTCCCTCCACGAGGACGAGGATGGCCTCCCGGTCCCCGGTGGCCTCCTCCACCCGGTCCCCGGGAGCGAGCCGGTAGACGTCAAAGCCCACGTAGGACCAGTCGGCCTCTTCCGGGGTCAGGTGGTGGATCCGACCGCGCTCCCCGGCCGGCTTTCGCTGCAATTCATGCATGGTTTTCCCTTTCTGCGGACGCACGTCCGTCGCTCCAGCTCGCCCAGAGGGATCGGTACCTTTCGGCCATCCCGCGGACACACTCCTCCTCGCTCGCCTTCCCCTGCAGCCATGCCCGGGCCGCGTCCCCGAAGACCGTCCGCCCCACCGCGAATCCCCGCACCAGCGGCTCGCGCGCGGCCAGCTGCAGGTGCCGCCCCAATTCCTCGAGGGGCGCGTCCCTCCCGAGCACGAGAATGCCCCGCGTGCGCGGATCGTGGCTCTCGATGGCCTCCCGGACCGCCCGCCACGCCTCCGCCGAGCCGAGGGCCTCCAGCTTCCACCAGTCCGGGGTGAGTCCGGCCCCGTAGATTTTCCGGATCACCGCCGGCACCGTCTCCCGATCCCCCTCCCCCACCGCCGAGGGCACCACCTCGAGAAGCCATTCGAGCCCGCGGTTCCGGGCGGCCCGGTGGACCCGGCCGAGGGTGGCCAGTTGGTCGGCCCAGAGGGGGTCGGGATCGTCCGGGTGACAGAAGCAGAGCACCTTCACGACTTGCGTCACGGGCCAGGCGGTGAGGCCCTCGGCGGCTTCCCCGACCTCCGGTTCGAGCCGGAGCGGGCGGCTGCCCGGCACCTCGACCGGCCGCCCCACCCAGAGGTCGGTCCCCGTCGCCTCCCGCAGGGCCCGCCGGCCGAGGCGATCGTCGCAGAGGATGCCGCAACCCGGCTGGTCCATCGCCACCCGGCGGGCCGCCCGCAGACACAATTCCTTGAAGGCACCGATCCTTTCCGGGGTCGCTCCCTCCATGGCTTCGAACTGCGACCGGTGGTCGAAGGCAAACACCCCCAACTCCGGCCAGGAACGGCGGCGGGTCGTGGACCAGTGGACTTGCTCGAGGATTGCATCCTTGCGGAGGGCGCGCTCGGGGACGCCCCGCTCGAGAAAGAAGCGCAACTCCTCCCAGCTGGGATAGGCGGGCGTGCAGCCGTGGCGGCTCACCGCGAGGGCCCCGCAGGCGTTCGCCCAGGTCAGGCTCGTCGGCCAGTCCTCGCCCCGCAGCCAACCGCGGAGCAGGCCGGCCATGAATCCATCCCCCGCCCCGAGGACATTGAAGACCTCCACCGGGAACCCCTCCCCGACCACGCCGTCCTCCAGCGACTCCGGAATGTCTCCGGGCAGGGCCACCGAGCCGAGGGGGCCGCGCTTGCAGACCAGGGTCGCCTCCGTGTGCCGCCGCACTTCCCGGAGGGCCTCGAGGGTGGAGGTCGTCCCGCCGGCGATGTGAAACTCCTCCTCGGTGCCGACAATCAGGTCGAAGAGCGGGAGGATCGCCTGCAGGCGTGCGGTGACCTCCCCGCTCGCCACGAAGCGGCTCTCGCCGTCGCCGTGGCCGGCCACGCCCCAGAGATTCGGGCGGTAGTCGATGTCGAGGATGCGGCGAGCTCCATGGGCCGCCGCGAGGTCCACCAGCCGCTGCGAGGCCGCGGCCACCCCCGGCTGGCTCCAATGGGTGCCCGTGGCAACCACCGCGCCCGCCCGGGCCACGAAGTCCGGATCGATGTCCTCGGGCCGCAACCCCATGTCCGCGCAATTCTCCCGGTAGAACACGAGGGGGAAGTGGTGGTCGTCGCGGATCCCGAGCACGACGAGAGCCGTCAGCCGTTCCCGGTCGATCTTGATGCCGCCGGCATCGACCCCCTCCCGGGCGAGCTCCTCCCGGAGGAAGCGCCCGAGGGGCTCGTCCCCGACTGCGGTGACCAAGCCGGTCCGCAGGCCGAGGCGGGCCCCTCCCGTCGCCATATTCGTGGGGGATCCGCCCACATACTTCCGGAAACTCGCCATGTCCTCCAGCCGTCCCCCCACCTGTTCGCCGTAGAGGTCGACCGAGGAACGGCCCATGGTAATCACGTCGAGGTCCCGCATGTCCCGTTGTCCGCCCGCGCCCGCTCGACCCCCAAGGGAGCGCTCAGCCAACCGTGCCCACTTCCTCGACCCGGACCCTCCGGCCCTCCCGCAGCGACCGGTAGGCCGTCTCCGCGAGGAGGAGGGCCCGGTGGCCGTCCTCAAAGCCCACTTCGGGCGGGGTGCCCTCGGCAATGGCCCGCACGAAGGCCGAGATCTCCTCGCGGAAGGCCTCCTCGTAGCGCTCCAGGAAGAAATACTCGTAGGGTGCGGCCGCCTCCGTCTGCGTCGCCGTGGAGAGGCGGACCTCGTGGGGCCGGCGGTTGGCGGACTGCAGCATTCCCTCCGTGCCGAGCAGCTCCACCCGCTGGTCCGAGCCGTACACCGCCGTGCGGGAGTTGTTGATATGGCACTGCACGCCCGAGGCTGTCCGCAGGAAGATCATGGCCGTGTCGTGGTCGTCCAGCTCCTCCATGAGCGGCGGGTCGATAAGGCGACCCGCCGTGGCGAAGACCTCCACCGGCTCCTCCCCGAGAAAGAAGCGGAGCAAGTCAAAGTCGTGGATGGTCATGTCCCGGAAAAGTCCCCCCGCCTGCTCGTAGTACGCGCGCGGGGGCATGTGCGGATCGCGGGAGGTGACGATCACCTGGTGAAGCTCCCCGATCGCCCCCGCCCGCAGGGAATCGCGCGCGCCACGATGGCCGGGATCGAAGCGCCGGTTGAAGCCGAGCTGGACGGGGACTCTCGAGCCCGCGATCCGGCGGGCGCACTCTTCCACCCGGGCGAGGCTCAGGTCGATCGGCTTCTCGCAGAGCACCGGTTTCCCCGCGGCAACCGCCCGCTCGATGGAGTCCGCGTGGGTCTCGGTGGCCGTCGCCACGAGGACCGCATCCACCTCCGCGGACTCAAAGATCTCCTCCGGCGAGGCCGCTACCTCCACCCCGAGCCGATCGCCCACCTCCCGGGCGGAGGGCTCGTGGATATCGTAGACCCGGGCGAGGCAGGCATCCGGGTGGGTGGAAAGATTCGCGGCGTGCATCTTCCCGATGCGGCCGCAGCCGAGCAGGGCAAATCGTATCATGGGGACGGGGACTGGGGATCAAGAAGGCGCTGGAGCCGGGACTCCTCGTGCAATCGATTTCGTTTTGATTTTACCGAGGATTCGATGTCAATCCACATTGACGCGACCCCTCTCACCCCGGCATCCCCAAGCTCATGACAACCTCCCCCCAACGACTCACCATGGCCCAGGCGCTCGTGCGGTATCTCTGTGCGCAGCGCATCGAAGTCGACGGCGTGGTAGTGCCTTACTTTGCGGGTGTCTTTGCGATCTTTGGCCATGGCAATGTCACTTGCCTCGGGGAAGCCCTGCACGGCGAGCGGGACCGCCTGCCGACCTGGCGGGGCCAGAACGAGCAGTCCATGGCCCTCGCGGCGATCGCGTACGCGAAGGCGAGGCGGCGGCAACAATGCATGGTGGCGGCCGCCTCGATCGGGCCCGGCTCGACGAACATGGTGACCGCGGCCGCCCTCGCCCACGCCAACCGGCTGCCCGTTCTCCTCCTCGGCGGGGATGTGTTCGCCTCGCGGCGGCCGGATCCCGTCCTCCAACAAGTCGAGGATTTCGGCGACCCGACCGTGAGCGTGAACGACGCCTTCCGGCCGGTCACCCGTTACTGGGACCGGATCACCCGGCCCGAGCAACTCCTCGGCTCCCTGCCGCAAGCGGTGGCCACCCTCCTCGACCCGGCGGAGTGCGGCCCGGTTTTCCTGGGATTGTGCCAGGACACCCAGGAGGAGGCCTTCGACTATCCGGGGGAATTCTTCGCCGAAACCCTCCACCGGATCCGGCGTCCGCGTCCGGACCGCGCCGAGGTCGCCGCCGCGGCGGACTGCCTCCGCGGGGCGCGGCGGCCCCTCTTGCTCTGCGGGGGCGGGGTGCACTATGCGAAGGCCGCGGAATGGGCGGGAGAGTTCGCCGAGCGCCGCGGCCTCCCCCTCGCGGAAACCATCGCGGGAAAGGGATCCGTCACCCACGACCACCCGGCCCATGTCGGCCCCCTCGGGGTGATCGGTTCCTCCTCGGCCAACACCCTCGCCGCCGAGGCGGATGTCCTCCTCGCGGTGGGCACGCGCCTGCAGGACTTCACGACCGGCTCGTGGACCGCCTTCTCTCCCGACGCCCGGATCATCGCCCTGAACACCGCCCGCTGGGACGCCGTCAAGCACCGCTCCCTCCCCGTCGTCGGGGACGCCCTCGAGGGGCTCCGGGAACTGGACGAGGCCCTCGGGGACTGGGAGGCCGACCCCGCCTGGAGAGCCCGGGGGCGGGAAGCCTTCGCGCGCTGGAATGACACCCTCGACCGGGCCCAGGCGCCTCCCCCCGGCGGGGGCCTACCGACCTACGCGCAGGTGGTCGGCCTGGTCAACCGGCTCGCCGGGGAGACGGACCGCATGGTGACTGCCGCCGGGGGACTGCCCGGAGAGACCACCAAGGGCTGGCGGGTGCGCCGACCGGGCACCTTTGATTGCGAGTTCGGCTATTCCTGCATGGGCTACGAGATCGCCGGGGGCTGGGGCAACGCGATGGCCGCGCCCGAGGGGAGCACCCCGATCGTCCTGGTCGGGGATGGGTCCTACCTCATGATGAACTCCGACCTCTGGTCGAGCGTGCTCACCGGTCACAAGATGATCGTGGTGGTCTGCGACAACGGGGGCTACGCCGTCATCGACCGCCTGCAGACGGCGAAGGGCGGGGCCTCCTTCAACAACCTCCTGCGCGATTGCCGGGTGGACCCGTCCGCGAGCACCGTCGATTTCGCCCGCCACGCGGAATCGATGGGCGCACGGGCCCGCCACGCGGAAACTCTTGCCGAGCTCGAGGACGCCTTTCGCTGGGCGCAGGGCACCGACCGGACCACCGTCCTCTCCATCCGCACCGATCCCCACGCATGGGTGCCGGGAGACGCGGCCTGGGATGTCGGGGTGCCCGAGGTCAGCGAGCGGCCGGAGGTGGTCGCCGCCCGTGCGGAGCAGCGGGCGCTCCGCCGGCGCCAACGGGTCGGCTTCTGAACCATGCGCGCCTACCCCGGGATTTCCCCCATCGCCTGGTGGAACGACGACCTCGAAGAGCTCAGCGAGGATGTCAGCCTCCGGGAATGCCTGCGCCAGTGCCGGGCGGCGGGCTTCCTCGGCGTGGAGAACGGGAGGCGGTTTCCCCAGACTCCGCAGGCGCTTCTCCCGGTCCTCAACGAAGCCGGCCTTCGCGTCTGTGGAGGCTGGTTTTCCGGGCACCTCCTCACCGGGGATCTCGAGGAGGAAAAGGACCGTATCCTCCCGCAGCTCGAGCTATTCCGCGCCGCCGGGGCTCCCTGCATCACCTACGGGGAGACCGCCGGGAGCATCCAGGGTCGCCGCGAGCGTCCCCTCGCCACGAAGCGGGTGCTCAGCGAGGACGAGATGCGGACGTACGGCCACCGCTTGACCGCGTTCGCCGAGTGGTGTGCCGACCGGGGCATGCCCCTCTCCTACCATCATCACATGGGCGCGGTCGTACAGACCGGGCCGGAGATCGAGGCCCTCCTCCGCCATTCCGGGCCCGCCCTGCCCCTCCTCTACGATACCGGTCACCTCGTTCTGGCCGGGGCCGATCCCCTCGAGGTCCTCGACCGACACCACGCGCGCATCAACCAGGTCCACCTCAAGGACGTGCGCTCCGGGATCCTGCGGACGGTGAACCCGCGGCGGGAGAGCTTTCTCGACGCGGTGGTGCGGGGGGTCTTCACCGTGCCCGGCGACGGCGACCTCGCCTTCCCGCCGATTGTCGACCGCCTTGCCGGGTACGGGTACGAGGGATGGTTCGTCGTTGAGGCGGAGCAGGATCCCCGCCCCTGTCCCCCGGAGACCATGGCCCGGCGGGGCGGGGCCACCGTGGTACGCCTCCTCCGGGAAGCTGGCTACTCGGTCGTGGAGGAACCGTGGAGAGGTCCGGACTCCCCACGCTGACGGGCCCGGCCTGCCTCTTTTGCCTTCCCCTCTTTCCCGAGGCCGCGTGCGGAGTGCCCGCCGCGGTTCAGGAGCGGCCGCCTCCCGCCCGCTGCCGGGCGATTTCCCCAATGCTGGCCCAATCGTCCTCGGCGTGGCCCTGCTCGAGGGCGGCCGTCATCATTTCCCGGACCACCGGGCCGAGGGCCGGCTCCGCCCCCACCTCCTCGCTGGCGGCCTGGGCGAGGCGGAGGTCCTTCAGGCCCAGCTCGGTGGTAAAGTTGGCCGGCTGGTAGCGTTTTTCCGCGATGAGCGGTCCGTAGGCCTGGAAGACCGGGCAGGCGAAGAGGGACTGGGAAAAGAAGGAGACAAAGGTTTCCCCGGAAATCCCGTGGCGTTCGGCGAGGGCGATGCTCTCCCCCATCATGGCGAGGGAGGAGGCGATCATCTGGTTGACGGCCAGCTTGACGACGACCGCCTGGCGTGGGTTCTCGCCAAAGACAAAGGTGCGCTGGCCGACGGCCGCGAAGACCGGCTCGCAGCGCTCGAGATCGGCCCCGGCGCCCGCGGCAATCAGGAAGAGCTTGCCGGCGCGGGCGAGGTCCCCCCGGCCGGAGACCGGGCAAGCCACCCAGCGGGAACCGTGCTCCCCGTGGAGACGGGTCAACTCGTCGGCGAGCTCCAGGCTGATCGTGGAAGAGGAGATGTGGAGGGCCTCCGGGCGGAGGGCCGCCAGCAACCCACTCTCCACGAAGGCCGCCCGCACCGCCGCGTCGTTGGCGAGCATGGTGACCACCACCTCGCAATCGGCCAGCTCCCGCGGGTCGCCCGTGGCGGGGATCCCGCGCTCGGCAAAGGGCCGCCGCTTGTCCTCGCTGCGGTTGCACACCACCAGCTCGAGCCCGGCCGCCGCCAGGTTGTCCGCCATGCCGGCACCCATGGTACCGAGTCCGAGAATGCCAATCTTCATGAGGAGGGGATCGAGGGCTTCAGGGAAGTTTCCGTGGCGCGGGGAGGATCGTCCACCGCGCCGCCAGGCGCCGGTCCACTGCTGCGCCGGGCGACGAGGACCGGCTCCAGCTTCACGGTGAGCGGGCCCTCGCTTTCCCCCTGCATCTCGCCGAGGAGGATTTCGGCAGCCCGCGCGCCCAGCTGGACGTGGGGAATGGCGACGGTGGTGAGGGGCGGGTCAAACATCTCGGAGAAGGGCATCCCGTTGAAGCCGACCACCGAGACCTGGTCCGGCACCCGCAGGCCCGCCTCCTTGAAGACCTGGACGGCCCCGATCGCGATGAGGTCGTTGCCCGCAACGATCGCAGTCGCGGAGGGACGCGCCGAGAGGAATTGGCGGGCGCAGCGGGCACCCTCCTCGCGGGAGAAGGCCGTGCACTCGCACTCCTCCGCCTCCAGCCCGTACTCCCTGACGTACCGGCGGAGGGCCTCGCGCCGCTCGAGGCCCTGGAGAACGTCGACGGGGCCGTTGAAATGGACGATCCGCCGGTGGCCGAGGGACGCGAGGTGGGCGACGGTCTGGCGGATGCCCTCGGCCTCGTCGTTGAGGACCTCGTGATAAAGGCCCCGCGCCCCGCGGACCGAACGGTTCAGGAGGACGAGGGAGACTCCCTGCTCGCGGCAGAAGTCGATCACCGGATCCTCCAGAAAGGCGGAGGCGTAGATGAGTCCGTCCACCCGGCGCCCGAGGAGTCGCTCGACCTCCCGCCGGGCGAGATCGATCCGGTTGTCGGAGTAAGCGATGAGGGTGACGAGGCCGGCCTCGTCCATCCGGTTCTGGATGCCCCGGACAATCGGGGGAAAGATCGGGTTCTGGATGTCGGGAATGATCACGCCGACCGTGCGGGTGCGCCCCGTGCGCAGGCCCGTGGCGTAGACATCGCCGACATAGCCCATCTCCTCCGCCTTTGCCCGGATACGGGCGGCGAGGTCAGCACTGATCAGGGATCGACCTTTCGGGCTGAGAGCCCGGGACACCGTGGAGGGGCTCACTCCAAAATGCTCGGCCAGGTCCTTGATACGAACCGGATCCTTACGCGCCAAAACCATTCCAGTATTCCCGGCCGTTCCGGCCCGGCAAGTTTATTATCCCGCGGGTGAATCGGGGCGATCCGCCGGGAACCGCCCGGCCCTAACGAGCCGGGGCGGCTGTCAGGGCGGAGAGCGGGTCCTCCACCAGGCCGCAGTAGTGCCGGAGGAAGCGGGCCGCATCCGCCCCGTTGATGACCCGGTGGTCGTAGGTGAGATCGAGCGGGACCATTTCCACCGGCTGGAAGCACTCGCCATCCCAGACCGGTGCCACCTCCGAGCGGGTGATCCCGAGGATGGCCACCTCCGGCGGGTTGACGATCGGGCTGAAGGCCCGCCCCCCGATCCCGCCGAGGTTGGAGATCGTCATGCTGGCCTGTCCCATCGCGGTGAGCGGCAGGCGACCCTCGCGGGCCTGGGCGGAGAGGGAGAGGATCTCGGAGGCGATCTCCCAGACCCCCTTGCGATCGGCGTCGCGGATCACCGGGACGAGCAGGCCCTGCGGGGTGTCCACGGCCAGGCCGATGTCGCAGTACTCCCGGTACCAGAGAGTGGTCCCGTCGGCGGAGAGGGCCGTGTTGAAGAGCGGAAAATCCTCCAGGGCCCGGGCGAGGATCTTCACGTGGAAGGCCAGCCCGGTCAGCTTGGTCCCGCGCTCCTCCGCCTCGTCGCGCAGGGAGCGGCGGAATTCCTCGAGAGCCCCGACCGGGGCCCGGTCGTGGTGGGTGACCGCGGGGATCGTTTGGTGGGAGCGCAGCAGGTTGGCCGCGGCCACGCGGCCCAGCTTGCCGACCGCTTCCCCGCGGACCGGCCCGCGAAACCAGGAGGTCTCCTCGCCGGTGGGTTGGATTGCCGCGTCCGCCATCACCAGTTCGTGGAGATGTACTGGGTTTCCATGAACTCGAAGATGCCGGCGTGCCCGCCCTCGCGGCCGAGCCCGGACTGCTTGGTACCGCCAAAGGGAGCCGCCGGATCCGAGACCAACCCGCGGTTCAAGCCGACCATTCCGTAGTCGAGACGCTCGCTGATGCGGAGACCCTTGGCCATGTCCCGGGTAAAGACGTAGGCGACGAGTCCGTACTCCGTTGCGTTGGCGAGGCGGACAACCTCTTCCTCGTCGGCAAAGGCCTGGATCGCGGCCACCGGGCCGAAGATCTCGTCGTGCATGCAGGCCGCCTCCGTGGGAACCCCCGAGAGAACCGTGGGCGGGTAGAAGAAACCCGGACCCTCCGGCGCCTCGCCCCCGCAGTGAACCCTCGCCCCGCGGGCGACCGCGTCCTTCACGAACTCGGCCACCTTGTCACGGGTGGCCGCGTTGACCAGCGGGCCGACATCCACGCCCGGCTCGAGACCGTTGCCCACTTGGAGGCCCTCCATGGCTTTGGTGAGCGCGGCGGTGAACTCTTCCTCGACCGACTCGTGCACGTAGATCCGGTTCGCGGCCGTACAGGCCTCGCCCATGTTCCGCATCTTCGCGACCATCGCGCCCTCGACCGCGGCCGGGATGTCGGCGTCCTTGCAGACGATGAAGGGAGCGTTCCCGCCCAGTTCCATGGCCGGGGTGATCACGTTGTCGGCGGCCTCCTTGAGCAGGATCCGCCCGACCTGGGTGCTCCCCGTAAAGGAGACCACCCGGGCCCGGTGGTCGTGCAGCATCTGGGAGACCGCCGGGCCGGAGCGCCGGGTCATGAGAACGTTGACCACGCCCGGCGGCACGCCGGCTTCCTCGAGGATCGGCATGAGCGCGAGCATGGTCAACGGGGTCTCCAGGGCTGGCTTGATGATGACCGGGCAGCCCGCGGCCAAGGCCGGGGCGATCTTGCGGGTGCCCATGGCGGCCGGGAAATTCCACGGGGTGACCAGCACGCCGATGCCCGCGGGCTTGTGGTGGACGAGGGTACGGGCCCCACTCGCCGGGGAGTGACCCATGTGGCCATCGATGCGGACGGCCTCCTCGGAGAACCAGCGGAAGAATTCCGTGGCGTAGGTCGCCTCTCCCATGGCGTCGGCGCTGGCCTTCCCATTCTCCAGGGTGATCAGCCGGGCGATCTCCTCGCGCTGGCCACTCATGATGTCGAAGGCCCGGCGCAGGATTTCCGCGCGTTCCCGGGGCTTGCGGGCCGCCCAGTCGGCGAAGGCCCCGTCCGCCGCGTCGAGCGCGGCGGCCACATCCTCCTCGGTGGCCGTGGCGACCTCGGCGAGGACGGACTCGTCCGCCGGATTGTAAACCGGGGCGGTGGAGCCGTCGGAGGCGTCCCGCCACTCCCCGTTGATGTAGAGCTGGGTGTGATGCATGATCAGAGAAGTTGGTAGAGGGGGTTGCGAAGGCGGCGGGCCACCCCGTCGAGAATCGCGGCGGCCCCGGCAGTGTTTAAAATACCCGAACGCGCTTGGAGGACAAGGGAAAGCACCTCCCCTTCCGCCGGCAAAAGCCAGAGGTCCGCCCCGCCCTCCGGCGGGCCCTCCACCTCGCGCAGGCTTGATCCCGTGGCGTCGATCACCCGGAGATCGGGCGTCCCCTCGGCGATCGGTTCCGCGGCTCCCAAACGGGAACGGTCGGGGTCCGCGAAAAGTCGAGGTTCCCCATGAAGACCGACCACCTCGACCCGGAGGGCCCCGGTCGTGTCCGGACCCTCCCGGCGCCACGCACCCCCCACCAACGAAGCGAGGGCGGCCCGGCGAGCGGACAGACCGCCGAGACGGGCGCAGAGCTCCTGCCAGCCCCCGGCTTCCGTCACTGCGCGCAGGGAGAGCCGAGTGGGGCCGGTCGCCGGCGCGGGCGCGGTCGAGTGCTCGGCGAGGGCCGCTTCCACATCGCGGGCGTGCAGCGGTTCCCGGCCCACGGCGGCGCGAATCCCGGCAAGGTCGAGCCCGTGCGCGGCGGCGATCGCCTTGGCCTTCGGGGAGGCGAGGACGCGGCCGGGGAACGACGCGGGCGGCGTGGAGGGAGGGGCCGCGGGAGGGGACGCGGGTTCGGGCGGCAGGATCTCGCGGGGCTCGGTGGCGGGTGCGGCCTCCGCAGCCGGGGCCGGGATGGGCTCGGAGCCGGAGTCGGAGGAAGCGTCCTCCCCGCCGGGCGCGGCGCCGGCCGTGCCCTCCCCCGCCCCCGCGGCCGCGGCGGCGGCTTCCTCGGCGGTCGCCACCACTTCCGCGACCACCTCCCCGACCGGGACTTCCGCGCCCGCCTCGAAGAGGAGACGGGCGATGTAGCCATCCTCGCGGGCCTCGATCTCCTGCACCGACTTGTCGGTCTCCACCTCCATGACCACATCCCCGGGGGCGACCCGGTCGCCGGCCTCGACCCGCCACGCGGCGATCACTCCACTGTCCTGGGCCATGCCCAGGGCGGGCATGAATAGATCCTTAGGCACGCGCCACCTCCCCCCGGATCAGCTGGAGCGCGCGCTCGACGGTGCGGGCCACGTCCGGCACCGTCTGGTCCTCGAGGGCCGGCGAGAAGGGCACCGGCACATCCCATGCCCCGAAACGGGTGACCGGGGCGTCGAGGTGGTAAAAGGCCTTGTCGGCGATCCGGCTGGCGATCTCCGCGGTGGCCCCGTAGCTCTGGTGGCCCTCGTCGAGCACGATCACCCGACCGGTCTTCCGGACCGACGCGAGAATGGTGTCCTCGTCGAGGGGTACCAGCGTGCGCACATCGATGACGTCGGCACTGTAGCCCTCCGCGCGGAGACCCTCGGCGGCTTCCTCGGCGACCTGGACCATGGAGCTGGTGGCCACCAGCGAGAGGTCCTCCCCTTCCTGGAGCCGGTTGGCCTGGCCAAAGGGGATCAACTCCTCTTCCTCCGGCTCGGGGACGGGACCCTTTGCCTGGTACATCAGCTTGTCCTCGAAGATCACCACCGGGTTGTCGTCGCGCACGGCGCTCTTGAGGAGACCCTTTGCCTCGCGGGGAGAGGAGGGCAGGGCCACCTTCAGGCCCGGGATGTGGGCGACGAGAGCCTGCAGGCTCTGGGAGTGCTGGGCGGCGGAGCGGCGGGTGGCCCCGAGATTGGTCCGCAGGACCATGGGCACCTTGAGCTTCCCCCCGCTCATGTAGCTCTGCTTGGCGGCTTGGTTGCAGAGTTGGTCCATGACCAGGAAGAGGAAGTCCCCGAACATCAGGTCGACGATCGGGCGGGTGCCGGTGAGGGCGGCCCCGACCGCCATGCCGACAAAGCCCGGCTCCGAGATCGGGGTGTCGATGATCCGCTCCGGGCCGAACTCCTCCACCAACCCGGAGAGCACCTTGAAGGGCGTGCCGGCCTCGGCGACATCCTCGCCCCAGAGGAAAACGGTGGGATCGCGCCGCAGTTCCTCGGCGATGGCTTCGTTGACGGCCTGGGAAAATGTGATGGTGCGCATGGTTCTCGGGTCAGGAGGCGTAGACGTGATCGCGGGCGGCCTCGGCCGGTGGGTAGGGGGCCTCGAGGGCGTACTCAACCGCCTCTTCCGCCTCCCGGCTGATGGCCTCGCCGATGGCGGTGAGCTCCTCCGCGGTGGCGATGCCCCTCTCGAGGAGGACCTCGCCGAAGAGCGGGATCGGGTCGCGCTCCGCCTTCCAGTGTTCCTCCTCCTCCTTGGTCCGGTAGTAGGAGCGGTTGATGTCGCCGACGTGGTGGCCGAAGTAGCGGTAGGTCTTCAGGGCGAGGAAGGTGGCCCCCTCCCCGGCCCGCGCCCGGGCCACGGCCCGGTCGGCCGCGGCCATCACCGCGAGCAGGTCCTGCCCATCGACTTCCTCCGCCTCGATCCCGAAGGCGCGGGCGCGCTCGAGCATGTTCCCGGCGAGCATCTCGTCGATGTGGGTGTACTCCCCGTACTGGTTGTTCTCGCAAGCGTAGATGACCGGCAGTTTCCAGAGGGCGGCCATGTTCATGACCTCGTAGAGAATGCCCTGGCCGAGGGCCCCGTCCCCGAGGAAACAGACGGCCACGCCGCCGGTGCCGAGATACTTGGCGGAGAAGGCCGCCCCCGTGGCGATCCCGGTGCTGCCCCCGACGATCGCATTGGCCCCGAGGTTGCCGTTCTCCTGGTCGGCGATGTGCATGGAACCGCCCTTCCCGTGACAGTAGCCCTCCTCCTTGCCGAGGAGCTCGCAGAACATCGGGCGGAAGGTGGCCCCCCGGGCCACGCAATGGCCGTGACCGCGGTGGGTGCTGGTGATCTTGTCCCGCTCATCGAGAGCCTCGCACACGCCGACCGCGGAGGCCTCCTGGCCGCTGCTCATGTGGGTGAGCCCGGGCATCTTGGCCTGCAGGTAGAGCTCGTTGGCATTGTCCTCGAAGGCGCGGATCCGCACCATCTGGCGGTAGGCCTCGAGCAGTTGCTCGGGGGTGCGCCCGGCGGAGTCCACCGTTTTCCTGGCTGCCTTGCGGGCCGTCTTCGTGGTCTTGCGAGTGGTTTTCCTGGCTGTCATGGAGAATCAAAAAAAAGGTGGCACAGCGGCAGGCGGGCCTTCAGCGTCGGCAACCCCTCACCTCGCCGCGATCCTCGCCCGCGCTGTGCCAAAAGGTTTCCGGGCTCAGTAGGCGTTCGCGACGAACAGTTCCTCGGCCGGGAAGAGCGTGATCACCCGGCAGCCGTCCGCGGTCACCACGACCTCCTCCTCGATGCGGGCGGCACCGTTCCCGTCGGCCGCGGCGCAGTAGGTCTCCAGCGCGAAGACCATCCCCTCCTTGATCTCGGAGGGACTCTCCATGGAGGTGAGCCGGCTGATGATCGGGCGCTCGTGGAGGGCGACCCCGAGACCGTGCCCGAACTGGAGCCCGAAGGCGGCCATCTCGCTGGGGAAGCCGATCTCCTCGGCGGTCGGCCAGACGGAGGCAATCCGGTCGGTGGTCATGCCCGGACGGACCAGCTCGATGGCCTGGTCCAGCCACTCCCGTGCCTTCTTGTAGGCATCCGCCTGGCTCTGGCTGTACCGGCCCACGTTGAGGGTGCGGTAGTAACAGGTGCGGTAGCCCATGAAGGACTGGATGATGTCGAAGAAGGCCTGGTCGCCCGGGCGGAGCATCCGGTCGGTGAAGTTGTGCGGGTGCGGACTGCAGCGCTCCGCGGAGACCGCGTTGATCGCCTCCACGTCGTCGGAGCCGTGTTCGTAGAGGAACTTGTTGACCATGCCGACGAGGTCGTTCTCGCGGATGCCCGGCTTGAGATGGTCCGCGATGAGCTGGTACGCCCCGTCGACCATGGCAGCCGCCTTGTTCAGGAGCATGATCTCATCGATGTTCTTGATCTCGCGGGCGGCCAGCATGACCTGCTGCCCGTCGCGAACCTCGAGGCCTTCGGCCTCGAGCGCCCGCAGCATGGGCGGCTCGATGAAGTCGACCCCGACCGGCATGTCCGCCAGTCCGTGCTCGCGGAGCAGGCCGGCGATCTCCTTGGCGAACTGGGCGAAGAGGCCCGCCTCTTCCGGCACGGAGCCGCGCAGGCCGAGCATGCCCGCCCGCCAGTGGTCCTGGGGCAGCCACGGGCTGTAGATCCGGTGGTGGGCCGCCGCCGAGCCGAAGTCCCAATGGTAGGGGTCCTCCTCGCCGGCCACCAGGCAGAAACGACAGATCTTGTCCCGCGACCACTCCCCGATCACCGAGCCGGTGATGTACCGGATGTTGTTGTTGTCGAAGCAGAGGAGCGATCCGAGGTCGGAAGCCCGCAGGGACTGACGGGTCCGGCCAAGACGGTAGTCGCGCAAGCGGTCGAACTGGATCCGGTTCTCGAAGTCGACCGACATGTTGCCGGGACTCGCGATCGGGCCGGACCAATTCCAGTGCGGATCCGTAATGCTATCGTTTGCAGGGTGGGAGGATGAAGTGTCCATGAGAGTCGATGCGGGAGGGTTGTGGCGGGCGGAGTCGCGGGCGGAGGGTCACTTCGTGACCCAGCCGCCGTCGATGGAGATCATCTGGCCAGTCATGTAGTCGCTGTCGTCACTGGCGAGGAAGGCGGCGGTGCCGACGACGTCCTTCGGATAGGACAGGCGCTTGATGATGAGATTGTTCTCGACGATGTCGTCGTAGGCCTGGCCCTCACGCTCCTTGAAGCCGATGTCGACGAGGTCCTTGTCGAGCTGTTCCCAGAGGGGGGTCACCACGACGCCGGGAGCGTAGGCGTTCACGGTGATGTTATGCTCGGCGAGGCCGAGGGCGCCGCACTCGGTCAGGGCGAGGCAGCCGTACTTGGAGGTGCAGTAGACGGTGACATCGACGAGCGGCTTGCGCGAGGCGATGGAGCCCACGTTGATCAGCTTGTAGGGGTGATCCTCCATGGGGCCTTGCTCGATCATGCGCCGGGCGGTCTCCTGCATGCCCAGCCACATCGCCTTGGTGTTCACGTTCATGATGAAGTCCCAGTTTTCTTCATCGATATCCATGAAGAAGCGAGGCTTGTTCACGCCGGCGTTGAAGAGTGCGACGTTGATGCTACCAAAAGCCTCGGCGGTCGCGGCGACCGCGGCTGCATTGTCCTCGCGCTTGGTCACGTCGAGCTTCACAGCCACCGCCCTGCCGTTGCCTTTCCCATTGATGTGGTCGGCAACCTTCTGGGCCCCTTCCTCGTTGAGGTCCCCGAGGCAGACGTTGGCGCCCAGTTCGGCGAAGTGGACGGCGTTGGCGGCACCCATGCCCTGGGCGGCTCCGGTGATGAGGATGTTCTTTCCCTTCAGGCGATCGGGGTCCATGCGTAGTTCCTTTCTTGGTATGAGGTAGGGTTAGCGGTTGCTGTTCTTGCGACCGGAGGCCGCCCAAAGGATGCCGCGCCGGGTCATTTCCCGGACGGTGGGATGCTCGAGGTCTTCCACGCGGTGGCCGATCGAGTGGTAGAAAATCCGGCCCTGGTCCCAGCGCCGCTTCCAGGCGATGGGGATTTCCGCGCCCTCGATCCACCAGAGGTGTTCCCCGCTGAAGACGGTGGTGGCGAGGACCTCGTTGGTCGGATCGGTCAGCATGTAGTACTGCTCGGAGTGGAGCCGGAAGCTGGAGAGGCCCTCCATGATTGGGTCGTTCGGCTTCTTCACGAGAACTTCGTAGTCCACGAAGTCCTCCGAGGGCACGGGATTGTCCGGCCAGCCCGGCGGGTGCGCCACGAACTGGCCACCGATGAGGAAGTGGTAGGTGGGGTGGTCGCGGAAGGCGTCCCCCATGTGTCCGTGCCAGCCGGCGAGGCCGACTCCCTCGGAGACCACCTGGATGAGGCCGTTCTCCTCCTCGCGGTTGATGTTGCCGAACTCCGGCTGGTGGCTGGAGCGGGCGCTCGACCAGATGGGGAGGATGACATCGTAGCCGCGCATCCGGTCGACCTCGGCGAGCGGGGCCAGCGTGTCGAAGACATCGACGGTGACCCCCTCGGGCTCGAGGAGACCTTGGGTCCATTGGACGAAGCGGGCGGGGTCGTGGCCCTCCCAGCCCCCGGCAAAGACAGCAGCATTCATGATTCGGGTGAGGTGTTGGAATCGTGCGCGGTGGAGGCCAGTTCCCCCACCCCGGTAATGGCACGGCCCACGCTTTCCTCGCTGATCTCCTCGCCGACCAGCTCGGAAACAATGCGGCCCTCGTAAAGGGAGAGGACCCGGTCGGACACCCGGATGATCTCGGGCATTTCCGAGGAGACCACGATGATCGCGTAGCCCTCGGCAGCGAGGTCGCGGAGGAGCTGGTGGATCTGGGCCTTCGAGCCCACGTCGATCCCGCGGGTCGGCTCGTCCACGAGGAGGATGCGGGGCTCGGTGGCCAGCCACTTGCCGATGACCACCTTCTGCTGGTTCCCACCGGAGAGGTTGTCGACCGGGTAGGAGGGTCCGGGCGCCTTGATGGACAGCTTTTCCCGGTATTCCTCAAAGAGCCGCTTCTCGCGGCTCGGGTGCGCGAGGTTGCCCCACTGGTTCATCACGGTCATGCCAAGATTGCGGTCGCAGGCCAGGGAAAGGGCCAAGCCGTTTTCCTTGCGGTCCTCGGGGATGAGCGCAATGCCCCGGGCGATCGCCTCCTCCGGGTTGTGCTTGTCGAGGCGCTCGCCGGCCACCCGGATCTCGCCGCGGTAGCACTTCCGGAGGCCGAAGATGGCTTCGAGGATCTCGGTGCGTCCGGACCCGATCAGGCCGTAGAAGCCGAGGATCTCGCCGGAGCGCAGCTCGAAGGAGACCTCGCGGAAGGCACCCCGGCTCCACAGGTCACTCACCTGGAGGACTACATCCTCGCCGGAGCGGAAATCGGTGCGAGCGGCGTGCGAAACCTTGCGACCGATCATCCGCTCGACCACGGAATCCTCGTCGGTCTCCGCGGTCTCGAGCACGCCCTGCGGGGTGCCGTCGCGGAGCACGGTGATCCGGTCGGAGAGCTCGAAGATCTCGTCCATCTTGTGGGAGATGTAGACGATACCGACCCCCTGGGAGCGCAGGTCCCGGATGATCTCGAAGAGCAGGAGGCGCTCGCGGTCGGTCAGCGAGGTGGTCGGCTCGTCGAAGATGACCACGCGGGTCTCGTAAACGAGGGCCCGGGCGATCTCCACGAGCTGCTTGTGGGCCACGGTAAGGTTGCGGATGAGGGCGCGCGGGGAGAACTGGCAGTTCAGGCGGTCGAGCAGGCGGCGCGAGTCCGCGTAGAGCTTCTTCCAATCGACCCGTCCGAGGGACTTGCGGGGGAGCTCGCCGAGGAAGAGGTTCTCGGCGACGCTGAGGTCCTCGACGAGGGAGAGTTCCTGGTGGATCATGGCGATCCCCCGCCGTTTCGCGTCCTGCGGGGACTGCAGGGCCACGGTCTCGCCGCCGATGGAAACGCTTCCTTCCTCCGGCTGGTAGATGCCGTCGATCACCTTCATGAGGGTCGACTTGCCGGCGCCGTTTTCCCCGACGAGGGCCATGACCTCGCCCGGGCGCACCTCGAAGGAAACCCCGTCGAGGGCCTTGACCCCGGGGAAGGACTTGGAAACGCCCTCTACGGAGAGGACGGGCGTTTTCGAGGGTTCCGCGGGCTGGATCATACCTGTTCGGAGAGCCGCACCTTTCGGCTGCTCAGTTGCTTGTCGAGGATGAGGACGGCGATGAGGATGCCGCCAAGGATGACGTACACGTAGAAGGCTTGCACCTGCATCATGTTCATTCCGTTGCGGAGGATGGCGATCGAGAGGATGCCGGCAAAGCTGCGGAGGATGGACCCGTAGCCGCCCGCCAGCTTGGTGCCCCCGAGGACCACCCCGGTGATCACCCAGAGCTCGTAATCGCGGCCGAGATTGGGAGTGGCCGCCCCCATCTGGGAGCTGAGGGTGACCCCGGCGAGCCCGGTGAGACCCCCGAGGATGAGGTAGTTCACGAACATGTGCGGGCCCACCCGGATGCCGGCGTTCACCGCCGCCTCGGGATTGCCGCCAACGGCGAAGGTGTTGCGGCCGTGCACGGTCCGGGTGAGGAGCAGGTGGACGAGCGCGACGAGGACGAGGAAAAGGATGGCGATGGTGGGCACGGCGAGCGGCCCGAGGGGCACCGAGCTCATCCCGATGTCCGAGAAGAGGAAGTTCATCGCGAAGAGCGACTGCTCTTGCGTGTAGACGAAGACGAGGCCGCGGATCCCGATCATCGCCCCGAGGGTGACAATGAAGGCGTTCACCCCGGTCTTCCACACGAGGAATCCGTTCAGGCCGCCGAGGGCCATCCCGGCGAGGATGGCCATGAAGAAGGCGCCGAGAATCGCCCAGTCGCCCAACTGGGCGAAGATCGGCCAGGACTGGGCGTCGACCATGACCACCGCGCAGAAGGCGAGAATCGCGCCCACGCTGAGGTCGATGTTCCCGTTGATCATCACGAGGGTCATGCCAAGGGCGATGATCCCGAGGGTGGACGCCTGGATGAGGATATTCTCGAAATTCTGGATGTCGAAGAAGTTGGGCGCGAAGAGGCTGAAGAAGACCGTGATCGCGATGAGGAAGGCCCAGATGGGCTGCTCGAGGAAGAAGGACTTGAACTTATCCATGGTTAGGTTCCCCGTTCCTCAGGCGTAGGGCGAGAGCAGGCGCCCGCGGCGGGCCCCCACATCCAGCCACACCGCGACGATGATGACGACCCAAGTGACCAGCCACTGGGTCCAGTAGGAAAAGCCGAGCAGGAGCAGGCCGTTCTGGATGAAACCGAGGAGGAGCACCCCGATGACGGTCTTGCTGATCTTGCCGGAACCGCCGAGGAGGCTGGCCCCGCCCACGATGATCGCAGCGAGGACGAGCAATTCGTAGCCCTTGCCGACGGTGTTCTGCGAGCCCATGACGCGGCTGCCCATGACGACGGCCGCGCACCACACGCAGAAGGCGGAGATCAGGTAGGAAAAGAAGACGGTCTTGACCCGGTTGATTCCGGAGTACTCGGCGGCGGAGGCCTTGCTGCCGATCGCGAAGATCCGGCGGCCGAAGGTCGTCCCGTGGAGCACCCACTCGAGAATGATGGCCAGGCCGAGGAAAAGGAGGATGGGGACGGCGATCCCGGCGATCTCGCCCCGCCCGAAAAAGGCAAACCAAGTATCGGACTGGTTGGTGATGTCGGCGTTCTGCCCGCCGCTGTAGATGAGGGTGAAGCCCTGGATGGCCGAGAGCATCCCGAGGGTCACGATCAGGGAGTTCAACCGGAGGACTCCCACGAGAGTACCGTTGATCGCCCCGCAGGCGAGGGCGGCCACGAGTGCTACGGCCATGGCGGGGGCCGGCCCGATTTTGTCGTGCAGATCCACGACGAGAATGGTCGCGAAGGAGAGCATCGACCCCACGGAGAGGTCGAGGTTCCCGCTGATCACGACAATGGTCACCCCGAGCGCCATGATCCCGATGATCGAGGACTGCCGGAGGACACTGGAAAAGTTGTCGAAACTGAGAAAGCGGTCCGAGGCGAGGGAGAAGCCCACCATCGCAATCACGAAGGCGAGAAGGATCCCCTGCTTGGCGAGCACCTTCGTCCAGGAGAAGTCGGGGGAATCGAGCCCGAGGAGGGCACGAAAGCGGGCCCCGATCCCACCGGCCACGACAGCTTCTTCCGCTTCGTGGAGGGCTTCCTGCGATTGCTGGTGCACCGGGTCGGGACCGGCTTCCGGGGGACCGGAGGCGCGCGGCGGTTGCGCCGCCGCGCGCCGGGTCCCGGAAGTCAGCTCGCCGGAGGAATCGTCCGAGGATGGCATGCTACCGATCGTGGCGGAGTCGTCGTTGTCGGCGAGCCGGATCGATCAGAACACCGGCTTGGTGTACTGGTCCATGTTCTCCTGGGTGATCTTCGGGGTGTCGAAGTAGTTGGACTTCGGCACGTCCTCACCCTTGACCACGGCCACCGCGGTGCGGAGCGCGTTGCGGGCGTCCTCCACGGGGCTCTGGTAGATGGAGCCCCAGTACTCGCCGCGGCCCATGGCCTCGTAGCCCACCGCGAAGTTGGTCGCGCCCACGAAGATGATCTCGTCGGCCCGGCCCGCCGCCTTCGCGGCGTTCAGGGCACCCACGCCCATGTTGTCATCCCCGGAGTAGACCCCGTCGATGTCGTCGTACTTGGTCAGGAAAGTCTCCATGACGGTCTGCGACTTTTCGCGGTTCCAGTCACCGGGCTGGGTCTCAATGAGCTCGACATTCGGGCAGACCTCGGGGAGGCGCTCCTCAAAGCCCTGGGCCCGCTCGATGGCAGTCGTGTACCCGGGCATGCCCGCGATTTGCACGATCACGGCTTCGTCCTCGATGCCCATCTCCGTGAAACGGTCGCACATGATCTCCGCGGAGTAGATCCCCTGGGTGATGTTGTCCGGACCGGAGAAGGAGGCGATGAACTGCTGGCCCTCCTCGGCAATCTGCGAGTTGGTCACGATCACCGGGATGCCGGCCCGCTCCGCCTGGCGCACCACCGGCACGACCGCCTTGCCCTGGGTCGGCCAGATGATGATCGCGTCCACATCCTGCTGGATGAGGTCCCGCATCTGGTTGATCTGCTTCTCCACGTCCCCCTGCGCGTCGAGGACGATCGCCTCCACCTCGGGGTTGTTGTTGGCCGCCTCGATGAAGGCCTGCTCGTAGGTCGTCTGGTAACTATCGATCCCCACGTTGTTCTGGGTGATGCCGATGGTGATCACTTCGTCTTCTTGCGCCACGGCCGTGGCCACCAGCGCCGCCGGCAGGAGTCCGGCCACGGCGCGGACCACCGTCCGCGCCAGCTTGGAGGTAGGTTGGGATAACATGTTGTTCTTCCTTTGGGTTCGTTGGGTTGTTCAGGGTCCCGACCGACCGAGGTGCAATCGATTGCAGCCGGGCGGGAACGATGAGAGCGAAAGCGAATTCGAGAGCGGGGTACGGGGTAAGGCGGGGCTGCGGGGTTTGCGCTGGAAGAGAAAACCGCTCCTGCAATCCTTTGCAAGACCAAATCGAAATTTTTTTGGGAGGGTCTCAAGGGTCTGCGAGGCGCGGCAGGCCGCCGGGAAAAGGGCTCGGTGCGGTGGGGGGAGTGGGAAGCCCGCACACGCAGGGGGGCGGCGTGGCGGCTGGAGCCGTTGCCTTCGGGGGACCGCAGGCGATCGGGCGCCCTTTAGCGTTGCGAATCCCGCCTCGCCCGTATGGGCTCATCGGTCGACGGGGCGTAGCGCAGCCTGGTAGCGCATCTGCTTTGGGAGCAGAGGGTCGCTGGTTCGAATCCAGTCGCCCCGACTCTTTCCATCCGAAAGGGATTGACTTGGCACTCACCCCGCGAGCACTCTCCGGGTTTTGGTCTCGGGGTAGTAGCTCAGTTGGTTAGAGCGCCGGCCTGTCACGCCGGAGGCCGCGGGTTCGAGTCCCGTCTATCCCGCCAGCCTGCGGGAAGAGTTTCTGGCTAGGCACGAATCGAACTCTGGGTCGCATGGGTAGGAGGGCCGCAGGCAAATCCCGCGTTCCCCCGGGGCGACGACGCCCCTCCCGGGTTGTCAGCCTCTTCCTGCTGGCTCTCGGCGTTCAGGCGGCTCTCGTAGCGACCACTCTCTTTGTGGTGGTCCTGGTTCCCCCGGAGCGGGAGCAACCCGATTTCGGGGCGAGCCAGACGATCCACCTGCCCCAGCGGCAGCTCGAGCACCAGCAGGCGGTGGCGGCCTTCGAGCAGGTCGCCCAAGCCCCCCTTGCAATGGAGAAAGTGCGCCTCGAGGAGGTCACGCCAGAAGCCCTTCCGGACGTCCCCGCCCTGCCCTCCATGAATCTCTCCCCCGCGACCCCCTCCGCGGCCAGCCCGGCCGCCACCGCCCTCCTCGGGGCGGCGGGTTTTGGCAGCCAGCTGGGCGACCTCGGCGGTGAGGCCTCCTCGGTTTCGCTGCTCGGCGTGGAAGACCGGGCGGAGCGAATCCTCATCGTCCTCGATGTTTCCCGCTCGGTGGTGAATGCGATGGCCTCGGCGGGCCAGCCCATCGAACAGATCCGCGAGGAGACCCTCGCCCTCATCGAAGGGCTGAACGCGAACACCCTGTTCGGCCTCCTCCAGCATTCGCGCCAGTACGAGCTCTTCCGCGACTACCTCCTCCCGGCAACGGTGGCCAACAAGGCGGCGGCCCGGCGCTGGATGCGAACGGAATTCGAGACCGCGGGATCTCTCTCCGGGCAGAAGTACGAGGGGGAGGACGGGGTAGCCGCGGTTCTCGAGGCGGCCTTCGACCTGCGGCCGCAGGTGATCTTTCTCCTTTCCGACGGCAGTTACCAGCGGACGCGGCCCGGCGGGGGCCAGGAAACGATCCCCTGGAGGGAGCTGGAAGAGCGGGTGCAGCTGCGGCAGGACCAGCTGGAACGGCCAGCTCGCCTCCATACGATCGGGTTTGCGGTGGACGAGGACGACCGGAGCGGCTTTCGTCGATTGGCTCGCCGCAACGGCGGGCGTAGCGAGTTCTACGACGAATGAAGCGGACCTTCCCCCTGCCCGGCAACCGACTCCCCGCGGATGGCGCGCCCGGCGCGCCCACCCCGGAATGACCCACGACTCCCCCGACCCACCCCCCTTTTACCGGCCGGAGTGGTGGCGGCGGGCCCTCGTCTGGCCGCTCGTCCTTCTCCTCCGCCTGTGGGGGCTAACCCTCCGGCTGGACCTGGACCCCGAGGAGTGGCGGAGGGCCCGGGCCGTTCCCGAGCCGGTGGTGATCTGCTTCTGGCACAACCATATCCTCCTCGCCGCCTTTCTCTTCCGCCGTTTCCGCCGACCCTACCCCATGGCCGCGGTGGCCAGCCCGAGCCGCGACGGCGCCTGGCCGGCCACCCTCTTCACCCTGTTCGGGGTGCGGGTGCTGCGGGGTTCCTCCCACAACCGGGGAGCCCGGGCCGCCCGGGAAATGCTCGGCGTGCACCGCGGGGGCCTCGACCTCTGCCTGACCCCGGACGGCTCCCGCGGGCCCCGCTATCGGCTGCGCCGGGGCCCCGCCTTCTTCGCGGGGAGGGCCGGCTCCCCCGTGGTCCTCCTCGGGGCCAGCTTCGGGAAGGCATGGCGGCTGAACACCTGGGACCGTTTCTTCCTCCCGGTTCCCTTCAGCCGCGTGCGGGTACGCCTCCGCGTCGTGCCGGGCTCCCCCGCGCACACCCGGGAGGAGGAGGAAGCCCGACGGGCCTCGCTCCAGGGCCAGCTCCGCGCCATCAGCGAGGATCCCGAGGAAGAGCCGGAGCCGGCCGGGAACGGCGGGGGCCCCGGCTCCTCGCCCAGTCCCGGCTAATTCCTTTGCCACCCTTCCGACCCGTCGTTTCAATCCGGCGCTGGCAAGAACCATGAATCCCCCGGCAGGAGAATCCACCGAGCCGGCCTTCCGGCTGAAGGTCGAGAACCGCATGGGCATCCACGCGCGACCGGCCGCCATGATTGTGCGGGTGGTCAACGAATTCCAGGGGGATATGTGGGTGGAGAAGGACGGGGAGCGGGTGAACGCGAAGAGCATCATGGGCCTGATGATGCTGGCCGCCGGGCCGGGCTCGGAACTCTGCTTCCTCCCCAGCGGGGGCGATGCCACCGAGGTGCGCGCCGAGCTGGAGGATCTGTTCCGGCGGAAGTTCGACGAGGACTGAGCGGCGGGCGATCGGCGCCCTTGGCCCCCGGCACCTGCCCTCCCCCCACGGACCCGGGCTCAGGCGCTCCGGCGCTCCTCCTGCAGGCGGAGCTGGCCACAGGCCGCCTCGATGTCGTGCCCTTTTTCCCGCCGCAATGTCACGGAAATTCCCGCCTTGCGCAGGACACCGGCAAAGCGCTCCTGCCGTTTCCGGTTCGGCCGGGTCCACGGGAGGCCTTCCACCCGGTTGTAGGGGATGCAGTTCACGTGCGCGTGCAGGTCCCCGGCAATGCGGGCGAGGGCCTCGGCCTGGGCGAGGCTGTCGTTGACCTCCTCGATGAGGATGAACTCGAGCGTGACCATCCGGTTGTGCCGCTCGCGGAAGGAGCGGACCGCATCGAGGAGCTCGGGGATGGGATACTTCCGGTTCACCGGCATGATGCGCGAGCGCACCTCGTCGGTCGCCCCGTGCAGGGAGACGGCCAACCGGAGGGGCACGCCGAGGTCGGCGAGGTCGCGGATGCGCGGGGCGAGGCCAGAGGTGGACACGGTGATCCGGCGGGCCCCGAAGCCAAAGCCCCACTCGCGGTGCAGGCTCTCGATCGCCCCGGTGACCGCCTCGAAGTTCGCCAGCGGTTCCCCCATCCCCATGAAGACGATATTGTCAAAGGGCACGTGGTCCCGCCGGACCGTGCCGGGAGCATCCGCTTCCCTCTGGCGCTCCCCCACCCGGAGGAACTGGCCGAGGATTTCCCCCCGGGTGAGATTCCGCTTCCAGCCGGCGAGGCCGCTGGCACAGAACTTGCACCCGTAGGCACAGCCCACCTGGCTCGACACGCACACCGTGCTCCGCGAGCGCTCCACGCCCACGCCGGTCTGGGGCGCCTCGATGAGGACGGTCTCGATCAGCGCCCCGTCCTCGAGGCGCCCGAGCAGCTTGGTGGTCTCGTCCCCGGAGCGTTTCCAGAACACCCGGTCGACGGGATTCCCCGCGAATTGCTCGGCCAGCCAGGAGCGCAGGCCGGCCGGGAGATTGGTCATCGCCGCGGGTTCGGTGACCCCCCGCCGGTAGATCCACTCGAGGACCTGGCCGGCCCGGTAGGCGGGCTGGCCAGCGGCGAAGAGCCGGGCCCCGAGGGTCTCCGGATCCTCCTCGAGCAGGGAGGGTTTTTCCGGTCGAAAGACGCGGCGATTCGAGCTTTTCTCCATCGGCATGAGCGAATCAGGCAAGGAAGCGACGACGCTCGCCGACCGCTGGCGGGCGGCCCGGGCACTCCTTCTCGACAGTGACGGCGTCCTCACGGATGGCGGGGTCTTCTTCGGGGCCGAGGGAGAGGGGGAGTTCCGCCGCTTCGACATCAAGGACGGCTTCGGGCTGGCCCGGCTCTCCGCCGCGGGCTTTCCCATCGCCATCCTCAGCCGTTCCTCCTTTCCGGCCATCCGCACGCGGGCGGAACGGCTCGGGTTGCACTCGGTCTTTCTCGGCGTAGAGGACAAGGTGGAGACGGCCGACTTCTGGCGGCAGGAGCTCGGGCTGGCCTGGGACGAGCTGGCCTTCATGGGGGACGACATCCCGGACCTCCGCCTGCTCGCGCGGGTCGGGCTCGCCCTCGCACCCGTCGACGCGGTTCCCACGGTGCGGGCCCGCGTGCACTGGACGAGCCACCACCCGGGGGGGCAGGGCGCGGTCCGGGAGGCCTGCGACCGCTTCCTCGTCCTCCACTATGGGCTCTCCCTCGATCACGACCCGAGTGCGGAGAGGAAGTAGTTTCGCTGCTTCTCGCTGATCGGGAGGGAGACCGTCTCCATCACGGAGAGGAGATCCTCCCAGACCTTGCGCTTGCTGCGCACCGAGTCGTGGTGGAGGAGGTAGGACGGGTGGTAGGTGATCATTACGGGGATCTCGCCGAGGGAATGCCAGCTGCCCCGCAACTCCCCCATACGGCCCTTCGTCTCCAAACCGAGGAGGCCGCGGGCCGCGGTACCACCGAGAGCGACCACGGCCCGGGGGCGCACGAGGTCGACCTGGGCCCGCAGGTAGGGTAGCCCGTAGGCCATCTCCTCGTCCGTAGGCGGCCGGTTGCCGTAGGCTTTGCCAGTGGGCGGGCGCCAGTGGAGAATGTTGCCGATGTAGACCTCCTCGCGCCGCAGGCCCATCGCCCGGATCATCCCGTTGAGGAGTTGACCGGCCGGGCCCACGAAGGGTTCCCCCTGCATCTCCTCCTCGGCTCCGGGCGCCTCCCCGCAGAAGAAAACGGGGGCGTCGAGGGGACCGTTCCCGAAGACGAGCTGCTTGCCGGGGAGAATCTGCCCGGACCCGACAGGGCAAGACCTCACCTCGGTGCGCAGTTCCTCCCACTGCTCCGCGCGGGACTCCGACCGCAGGCTTACGGTCGGGGGCGGAGGAATCGTCGCTCGCGCCGCTCCCGCTTCCCCGGTCTCCGCACGGGAGGTCGCCACCACCCGACGCTCCCGCCCGGGTGCCGCGAGGGGCTCGGGGGAGGCAGGCACGTCCCCCCCGCGGACACCGGAGGATTGCTTGGCCGTTCCCCGGGACGAGCCGGACGCCCGGGTCGAAGCGGAGGGGGAAGGGGTCTCATCCGCGGACGTCGAGGATCCCGCGAAACGTTCCCGCAGCGCCGTGAGCGTCTCCGCGGAGACGCTCAAGCGCTCCACACCCTCCGAGCGGAGGAGGTGCAACTCCTGGACCATTCCGTGGAGAAGGGACCGCGGGGAATTCATGCCGAGTCGGTCGCCGGATTCGTGGTCGCGCGCGCTTCCAGCATTCGTTCCACGTACTTCGCGAGAAGATCGTACTCGAGGTTCACCCACTCTCCCGCCGAGCGATCCCGCAAATGCGTCACCTCGAGGGTGTGCGGGATCAACCAGACCGCGAACCCGTCCGCATGCACCTCGGCCACGGTCAGGGAAATGCCGTCCACGGCGATACAGCCCTTCGGGACAAGGTAACGAAGGGCCTCCGGGCTGGTCCGCACGCGCAAATAATGGTCCGCCCCGCGGGGCTCGAAGAGGTCCACCGCGGCACACTCGTCGATGTGCCCCGACACCATGTGACCGCCCATCCGGGTGGTCGGGAGGAGGCTGCGCTCGAGATTGACGAGCCGGCCGGGCGAGAGTTGCCCGAAGTTGGTAAGCCGTACGGTCTCGCCGAGCAGGTCAAAGCGCAGCCGACCCTCCGCGGCCGACGCCGTCGCGGTCAGGCAACAACCGTTGACCGCGACGGAATCCCCCGTCGCCACTCCCTCCACGAGGCGGGGCGCGTGCACCTCCAGCACGTAGCGATCCGTCTCTTCCTCCCGCGCAAAACGAACGATCTCCCCGGCTTCCTCTACGAGACCCGTAAACATCCCCCAACCCTATGCCACAAGGATTCCCATCGCCAGTGCAAAGACCGCGCAAGGCCCTGCCGGACGCCCCCACCCTCGATCCCCCACCCCCCCAGAAAAACCCACCCGAGCCCCCGTCACCAACCCCCCACCACGCCCCCAGCCCAAAATGCCCTCCAGCAATCCCAGATAAACGATTGTGAGGGACAAACCACTAGTAAACAACCATCCACGGCACGATTGGCCTAAACGTGGAGCTGCACGGTGAGCGGAATCCCGCAAAAGCGGTTCAGGGGCAGCGATCGAGCGCGATGGGGGTCGGTGCGGACCGCGAATTGGTCGTTTCAAAGCGTGCCGACCCGACAAAAGACAAAGGAGAGGCGATTTCCCCTCTCTTCGGAAGGGATGAAGGGGAGGCAAGGCGACGAGCTGCCACGAAACGGGAGCCGGAAGCGTTTACCGCGGTCTTCGCCTTCGTCGGAGGGGGCGGGCGGTGCAGAGCCGGGCCCTGGCGTCATCGGCGAGGGTGCGCAGGGGGACGGAGGAGTCGTAGCCACGCCAGCGGCGGCAGTGGTGGGCGACGAACTCCTCGCTGCCCACGATCATCCCACGGTCGAGCTGCTCGACGAAGTCCCACCATTCGGACCGGCGGGCGTGCACGTCGAGGTTCACCGTCGGGGTGAGACCGGTGGCCAGCAGGTCGAAGAGCGCCCGGCGGAGCGGACGCAGCCGCTCCGCCCACGCGGAGGGGAGATGCGTCCGGGCCTCCTCCGCGGAGAGGCTCCGCTGCCAGGGCCAGTCCTCCGGATGGGCGGCGCTGCCCGCCCGCACGGGGGCGGTCCGCACGAAGGCCCGGTAGTAGTCGAGCACGTCCGGGCGCTCCTCGAGGAGGGAGCTGGCGAAGCGCCCCTT
>CAJXLM010000018.1 GCA_913056175.1 uncultured Opitutia bacterium
GCGGCCGATCCCGACGACTACCGCTGGTCGACGTCCCGGCCGGGGGGCTGGGGCGGGATCCGGCGCTACTCCGTACGGCGGAAGCTGCGGGCGTGGTCGGACCGGGCGGCGGAGGAAGCGGTGAGCTGGCTGCTCAACCCGCGGGGCCGCCTCGTCGAGGTCCGGGGCGGCCGGGCTCCGCCCCGGGAGATCGAGGAGGCGATGGCCCGACGGGTGATCGCCGGCTCCGAGGCCTATGTACGCCGCCACCGCGCCCGCTGGGCGGGCGCACCGCGGGCTGTCCCCGTCGAGGAGGTCGACATCCCTCTCTGGGGTGCCCAGCCCTGGCGGCGGACGATGCTGAAGTAACGTCCTCGAGGTCCCCGGAAGTCCCGGGTGTCCCTGGGCTTCGGGGTGTCTTTGGGGTGCTGCGCTGTTATGGGCTCGCGGGCAGGGGAGCGCCCGTGGCGCGGCAGGGGAGTGGGCGGCACCCACGGGGGGGGAGCGGGCGGGGGGGCCACGGCATGGGGTGGGTTCGGGATTTTCCGGGGAACTCAAATCAGGCTGTTCCTTCCGGCGCTTTTCTGCGGGGCCTGCGGCCTCTCTCTGCTGCGCTCTGGGGCGCTCCTATGCTCTGCGCCTTCGGCACATCCGGGCCTCGCCTTGCGGTGCCGCTCTGCGCTTCGCTCGGCGTGATGGAGCGGGGTGGTGGGGGGGTCGGGCGAGTCTTGGAGGATTCGGGGCGTCCCGGGCTTGCGGGCAGGGGAGCGCTTGTGGCGCGGCAGGGGAGTGGGCGGGGCCCACGGCAGGGGAGCGGGTGGGGGCCCGCGGCAGGGGGTGGGTTCGGGATTTTTCGGGGAATTCAACCGGGCTGCGCCTTGCGGCGTTTCTCTGCCGGGCCTTCCGGCAGATCCCGGCCGCGCTTTCCAGCGCTCCCTTGCTGTGCCTCACGGCATATCCATGTGGTGCCTTCCAGCGGACTCATGCCGTGCCCCCGACACATCCACGCCGCGCCTTTGGTGCCTCCCTTTCCTTCGGTCCGTGGAAGGTGGTGGGCGGTGGTGGCGCGAAGCGGCGGGGGTCCCGGAAGTCCCGGGAAGTTCGGGGTGTCTTGGGGGCATCCGGGGCGTTGCGGGCTTGCGGGCAGGGGAGCGCCTGAGGCGTGGCAGGCGAGTGGGCGGGGTCCACGGTGGGGGAGCGGGTGGAGGCCCGCGGCAGAAGGGTTGGGATTTTTTAGGGGATTGAGTCAATGCCGCGCCTTTCGGCGCCTTTCCGCGGTGCCTTCGGCACCTCCATGCCTCGCTTTCGGCGTTTCCCTGCGCTTTGGCTGGGGGGCTAGGGAGGGAGTTGTTCGTTGCGCCTCCGGCGTGGCAGGGAGGCGGGAAGGTGGGGCGGGTTTTCGATAGAGGGGACCGATGAGGGGAGGGTTCGGAGGACCTGAATTCTCCGCGGGGAGAAGTCTTGGGTGGTTGGTGTGCTCGCGACGGGAGAAAGCAGCGAGGGGTGAGGGGGTGGGGGAGCCGGCGGTTTCGGGTGGGAGGGAATCCGCGCGCGAGTCCGGTGGGAATGGTCGGTTCGGCACGGCGGTTTCCGGTGGCCCGTTTTCTTCGCTCGCCTGTGGGCCGGGGTGATTTCCTCCCATGAATCGGCCCAAGCCTGCGACGGGGGGGCGTTTTGATCTTTGCTTTGCTCCTTGTTCTCGCGCCAACCAGTCCGGTGGGACGCGCCGGGGGACCCAAAAAAAGGCCGGAGCCCGAGGGCTCCGGCCTGGAAGGCGGAGGGAATTCCGCGGCTACCGGAATCAGGCGGCCTTGGCGTCGCCGTGACCGACGGCGCCCGCGAAGCCCTCATCCTGGCTGCGGATCTTGGCGATGTTGTAGATCAGCAAGCCGTAACCGCACTTCGCCGCGATGTCGGCGATGCTGTAGCCCACCTGCAGGAAGACCTCGGCACCGGCGCCGGAAGCACCGTAGAACGGCGCCATGAAGGCGATCGGGTAGAAGCCCCAGGTGAAGAGCGTGAGCAGCCCGGTGTTGCGGAGGAGCACCGCGATCTGGCCGCCGGTGCGGGCCATGGCCCCCTGGATTTCCCGGAGGACAACGATGAGGATGTAGGCGAACGGAATCGTGCTGAGCAGACCCCAGAGACCGCGGTTGGAGAAGAGGCTGGTGCTCTCCTTGTCGACTTCGCCCGGGTAACCGAGGATGATCATCAGGAAGGCGGCAACGACCAGCTTGAAGAGCAGGCTCTTCGTCGCGGCCTTCGAGAGGGCGAGAACGAGGACCAGCTCGACCATGAGCAGCGGGACGGTGAGGAGCCAATCGACGTAACGATAGGCGTCATTGAACGATTTTCCGGAGGCGACGTAAGTGCCGGCATCGGAAAGGGTGTAGGCCTGCTCCCAGCTCCCGAAAATTCGGAAGTAGTGGTAGCCGGCAATGAAGACGACCAGTGCGGAGGCGACCACGGACCCGCGGTAGCGGGGAGCGATGTCGTTGCGCACCAGTACGAAGAAAACGAAGGAGGCAAACATGCTCGCAATCGCCAGCGAAAGCATGTTGTACACCAACGAATACTGTCCTGCAGTGAGTTCTGGCATAGTGGCTAGGGTTTTTAGGTTTTGTGTTGAGGGGTTGTTCGACCTTCCGGTTCCCTGCGATCCAACCAGTCGACGACCAGAGTGTGCGGTAGGGTTAGACAACAGGTCGACACCAAGAGTAAGGCGAGGATCAGCTTCTCGTCAATCTCCCGGAGGAGGCTCAGGACCCCACTGATAAGCACTGCTGTTGCTAAGAGAATTATACATCCTGAAAAAAGAATCAGGGCCCGCTCCCGTGCCCATTCGGGTGCGAAGCTGAGGCGCAGGCGGAGGAGGTGGCGTCCCGCGTGCCAGAAGACGTAGTACAGCCCGACCGCGAGGAGCGGCGGCAACAGGAGGAAGAGGAGGGCGAGCCCGAGGAATTCCGTTTGCCACCGTTGCCAGCGGGCCCTTTGGCGGGCGGACAGCAGGACCGCGCCGGCGAGGACGAGGGCCGAGCCCCCCCTGCCGACCAGGGCCACCGCCGTGGCGAGGGCGGGGGTTCCGGCGGAGGGGAAGAGGTCGAGGCAGGCCTGCAGGAACCACTCGACCCTTTCCGGGTGGAAGAGAAAGGGCAAGGCCATGGGCAGACCGCCCCGCACGAATACAAAGACCGCCCGGTCCCACCGTTGCCCGCCTCCGATGGGCTGCCGCCGCACGAAGGTTTCCCAATCGCGGTCCCCGACCCCCCAGTGGTACCAGGTGAGGAGGTAGAAGGATAGCAGGCCGAGGAGCGGACTGGCGATCCAGAGGAGGGCGTAGAGCAGGACGAGGAGCAGGTATCCGACGAGGAAGGCAAGCAAGTGCACGCGGCGTTTCCGCCGTTTCCGGAGCAGCCGCCAGACCTCCTGGTCGAAGCAACCGTGAGGGATGCCCAGCGTGAAAAGCCCGATGGCGAGGAGGAGGAGAGGGGCGAGGGGAAGGCCCTCTCCCGGGGGCGGGAGGGTCACCGCGGCGAGCACGGCACCCCCGGCGAGGGCCGCCAGCGTCCAGCGCTCGCCCTGCTGGGGTGCGAAGCTCACGGCAGGCGGGGAGCGGGGTGGCCGCGGATCCCCCGCCACCGCAGCAACAAGTCGTAGAAGAGGATGAGCCCGAAGAGGACAAGCAGGTTGGTGACGAGGAAGAAGACGGCCTCCTCCACCGGGAGGGCAAAGAGGTGGTATCCCGTGGAAGTGGCTGCGGTGATGTGCCAGATGCTCCAGGTGATGGCGATGCTGTCCACTAGCCAGAGGTAGGCGGTGGAGCCGACGAGTGCCGGTACGAGGTGGGCCCGGTAGCGGAGGATGCGGTCCATGCCGAAGAAGGCCTGGAAGGCGAGGATAGGGGCAGCCCAGGCGAGGATCAGCCCGAGGTAGGTGTCCCCCGCGGCCGGTCGGCGGAGCATCTCGAAACCCGCGGCGGCGATCCCGAGAAAGAGCAGGCCGCCGGCGATCCGTGGCCCCCATCGCCGTCCCGGATCGCTGGCGGCCTCCCGGCAGACATCGACACGCCGCTGGGCGAAGAAGAAGAGGAAACCGGTGGTGAGGATCGGCTGGAGGACAAAGAACAGGTATTCCTCCAGGGGGACATAGCCGATTCGCAGTCGCTCGAGGATCCGCCCCTCGTCGTAGGTCCAGATCTCCTGAGCGACGAGGTAGTTGTCCCAGGGGGTCGTGTAGACCAGGGCAATCGTGCAGATCAGCAGCAGGCCGAGTCCGGCGCGCGGGTAGGGGAGGGACCCCTGTTGCCGGACCAGGAAGAAGAGCACCCCGATGAGGGGAAGGATGAAGACGAAGTGAAAGCCCAGGTAGGTCATGCCCCCTCCCCCTCGCGGAGTTCCCGCCGGCGCATCGGCATCCGGTCGATCCGTTCCGCCCATGCCTCCCAGTCGGGCAGGCTCTCCCGCCGGTCCTTGACCGTGCCGTCCAGCCCCACCAGCAGAAAGACGGTCCCTTCCCGGGCGATCTCCCAGCGTTCCCTCACCTCGTCCCTCTCGGCGCCGGACAGGCTGCGGTGGAGGGGCGGTGGATCCGCGCGGTCCGTCTTGCCCGGGTGCAGCGGAAGGAAGAGGATCCGCCGTTCGGCGAGGACCTCCTCGTGGTCAGCAGCCGCCCGGCGGACCGCCTTGGCGGTCTCGCCGTTGTCGACTTGGTAGACGACCAGGCGGTGCTCCCAGCGGAGGCTGGGGAGCAGGGCTTCCGGGGGAGAAGTGGCGGCGACAGGCGGACCGACCCCCGGGAGGGCGGTGGCGGCGAGGAGAAGGCAACGGCGAGCGCGCACCGCCGGAGCCAAGCAAAGAGGGAGTCCCCACTCAACGGGAAAGCCCCGGAATCCGGGTCCGCTTGCCGGCGGCGGAGCCCTCTGGCAAGCTGGAGACATGTGGTGGTTGCAGTCCTCTCCGCAAGGTATCGACAAACGGCGGACCCGCGCCCGGGGAAGGATCCTCGCCCTTCTCCTCGCGGCCACGCCCCTCGCGGCGGCCCCGCCCTCCCTCCCGGCTGGGCTCGGGGGCGAGCCCGCGGAGGAGGAGCGGCCGTCGGGAAGTGGCGGGCCGAGCCTGCCGGCCGGTCTCGGCGGGGACGCGGCGGCGGCGGGGACCGACGCTCCCGCCAAGGCACCCGGCCCCGGGGACCGCTGGGAGGATTTCCTGGAGGCCCTGCCCGTGGAGGGCTTCGTGGAGGGCCGGTTGGGTCGGCGCACGCAGGACGACCCCGAGGAATCGCCGACCACCCTGCAGGAGATCCGCCTGCAGACGGCCCGGAGCGGGCGCTGGGCGGACCTCAGCTACCGCTTCTCGGCCGACTGGATCGCCGGCAAGGGCTCGCCGAACCGTTCGCTCGATCTACGGCGGGGCGAGGGCTGGCTCGACCTGCGCGAGGCATGGGTCACCGTCCGGCCGCTCCCCTCGGTGGACTTGCGGGCCGGCCGCATGATCAACACCTGGGGCACCGGCGATCTCCTCTTCCTCAACGACCTGTTTCCGAAGGACTGGCGCTCCTTCCTCCTCGGTCGGGACGTCGAGTACCTAAAGGCCCCGAACGACGGCGTGCGGGTGAGTTGGTTCTCGGACTGGGTGAACCTCGAGACCGTGGTGACCCCCCGCTTCCAGCCCGATCGCTTCGTCAACGGGGAGGAGATCTCCTTCTACAACCCGCTGGCCGGCCGCATCACCGGCCGCAACGATCCCCTCTCCGCGGACATTCCCAACGACCCCGAGGTCGCCCTGCGCGCCTACCGCACCCTCGGTGCTGCCGAGTACGCGCTCTACGGGTACGTCGGCCGCTGGAAGAGCCCCGGGGGGTCGGAGCCCGATGGCACCGCCCTCTTCCCCCGCTTGCAGGTGTGGGGGGCCAGTGTGCGCGGTCCGCTCGCCGGGGGCATCAGCAACGCGGAGATCGCCTGGTACGACAGCCGGGAGGATGCGGGCGGGGGCAATCCCCTCGTCAACAACTCCGAGCTTCGCTTCCTCCTCGGGCACGACCGGGAACTCGTCCCGAAGCTGACCGCCGGCGTGCAGGCCTATCTCGAGACACTCCTGCAGTACGATTCCTACCGGAACAGCCTTCCGCCCGGCATGCCCGCCCGCCACGAGTACCGGCAGGTCTACACCCTCCGGCTCACCCGCCTCCTTCTCGAGGACGACCTCAGCCTTGGCGGCATGATCTTCTACTCTCCTTCGGACGAGGATGCCTTCCTGCGCCTGCTCGCCGGCTACACCGCGACCGACCACTGGCGCTTCGATCTCGGGGCCAACCTCTTCGCGGGGACGCACGACTCCACCTTCTACGGGCAGTTCGAGAAGAACTCCTCGGTCTACGCAGCCATGCGCTATTCTTACTGAGGAAGCCGGGCGGGGTTCCCCGCGAGGGGGGGTCGGGGCGCTCCGCCCGGGCCGGCGGCGGGGTCATGGTGGGAGATCGCGGACTCGAACCGCGGGCCTCCTGCGTGTGAAGCAGGCGCTCTAACCGACTGAGCTAATCCCCCAGGTCTTCTGCAGAGAATGGGAAGGCCGGCCGCGGGGTCAATCCCCGGGAAACACAGTGCCGCGCGTTGCCTCCCCCTTCCTCAACCCGCCGAACCGATTTCGCCGGTAGCGGCTCCCGGCCCGGAGGGCGGGGCGTCCTTTCCGGCGCGCTTGCGCACGCCCAGCAGGGGTGCGCTCCGCCAGAGGTGGCGGGGGAGTCCACCGATGAGCATGAAGCCCACCTGGCTGATCACGAAGGCGGAGAGCCAGAAGAAGGCGGCATCCATGAACCCGTAGCTGTGCAAGCCGATGCCGAGCATGTTCGTGCCGAACCAGGACCAGCTCGTGATCACGTTGCCGAAGATGGCCATGTTCATGAAGCCGCGGGTACGCACCAGCCCGCCCCAGCGGGCGTGCAGCATGACGGCCCCCCAGAGGACAAGGAGGAGGGCCCCGTTTTCCTTGGGATCCCAGCCCCAGAAGCGCCCCCAGCTCTGGTCCGCCCAGACGCCCCCGAGCATGGTGCCGACAAACGAGAAGAGGAGGGCGAAGCAGGTGATCCCGTAGACCATGTTCCCGAGCGTCTTCTCCATCTTCTTGTCGAGGCCGTTCGTGAACACCCCGCGGATCACGTAGAAGAGCGCCAGCCCGCCCGCCAGGAAGACCGCGGAGTAGCCGATCGTGATAATGGTGACGTGGGTCGCCAGCCAGAAGTTCGAGTCGAGCACCGCCCGCATCAGCTCGAGGGTGTCCCCGCTCAGGCTGAGGTGGTGGGCGACGATGAGCGTGGCGAAGCCGACGAGGGCGGCGGTGGCCGCGCCGAACCCGTTGCGGAAGAAGCGCTCGAAGATGATCCCGAGAAGGACCGCGCCCCAGCCCGTGAAGACCGCCGAGGAGTAGAGGTTGGTCACCGGGGGGCGGTCCTGGATGTACATGCGGGCGAAGAGCCCGAGGGTGTGCACGAGGAAGGCGGCGACGAGGAGGGCGGCCGCCGTCGGGCGGAGGGTCTCCCCCCAGCGCAACCAGCTCACCAGCACGAGCAGGAGGACCAACACATAGACCACGCTGGACCGGTAGAAGGGGGCCGCCTGGTTGAAGCGCTGCTCGAAGGCCACCCGGAACTTCTCGCCCGGGTACTGCGCCCGGAAATCGGACCGGATCTGCCCGGCCACCGCGTTGAATTCCTCCTCGTCCTCGCTGTGGTAGCTCTCGGTGAGCTGGGCATACTCGCGGACGACCGGATCGATCGTGCGCGTCTGGATGCTGCGGAGCAGGCTGTCGCCGACGTTTTCCCAGTCCCCGTCGATCGGCTGGTCCCCGCTCGGCGGGATGATCCGGAGCATGGCCTGCTTGGAGAGCTTCAGGTAGCGGTCGGCGAAGCCCATGAAGGTCTGCAGGATCTGCTCGTTGTAGGGCTGCCCGTTCTGTTGCTTCTGCAGCTCGGCGAGCCCGGGACCGATGATGCTGCGGTAGGCGCGGTACTCCTCGAGGAGCCGGGTGGTGTTGCCGAGAGGATGGAAGCTGTGCAGGAGCTTGTGGTAGCGGGTGATCCGTTCGTGGAGGCGGGCGAGCGCCTCGTCGTAGCTGTCCCAGCGTTCCTGGTTCTCGGGCAGTTGCTGGAAGAGCCGGTCGATCTGTTCGAAGCGGGGCTCGAGCTCCTTGTAGGAGAAGACTTTCCCGTCGTCCTCGGTGAACCCGAGGGTGCTCCGCACGTCCGGGTGGAGAAAGCGAAAGACCGGCCAGGTGTCGGCCACATCCGGGCGGGCCGCCAGCTCGGCCAGCCAGATGATCGCGGGGACTTCCACGGTGCCACCGCCCTCCCGGGGGACTTCCACCGACTGCCGCTCGCTGAGCAGCATGAGGTTATTGCGGGCGACCGTGTCGAGCGGCTTGATGCGGCCGCCGACCTGCACGGGCAACTTCCCGAAGGACTCGTAGTTGAAGCCGGAGCCGGGATTCCGCGGACCCCAGGGGATGGCCACGTAGGCCAGGCCGAGGACGAAGGCGAGGAGGGGAAGGATCTTTTTCCAGTTCATGCTTGGGCGTCCGGGGAGGGAGGTTGCGGACCGTTGCCGGCAGCGGTGGCGGTCGCCGTCTTCCGGCGGCGGGGCCGGAAGAAGCCGAGACCGAACTGCACGACGAGGCCGAGGCCGACGAGGGTCACCGCGATGTAGGGGAGGGTCCAGCCGGGGTTCTTCACGACCTGGAGCATGGAGCTGGTGTCCTGGTTCGCGAAGGAAGCCTGGTAGAAGGTGTGGCCCCCGTAGCGGAGGGGATTGTTCATGTAGATCAGCGACTCCCGCTCCACCCCCGCCTGCGGGTCGGTGACGACGACATCGCTGGAGAAGTTCTTCGGGATGTCCGTGCCCGGGTAGCGGTCATGCGCGAAGTCGCGCAGGGTGATCGAGAAGGGATAGTACTCCCGCTTGAAGCGGAGCGCGATTTCGTAGACCCGCCCATTGGCCATGAAGGTCTGGGGCGGGAAGCGGTCGTCGAGGAGGTTGGAGACCATCCAGGTGCCGAGGTCGCGGTCCCCGTCGTAGACGCGGACGATGGCGGTGTCCGCGTTGAACTCGTCCTGGGCGAAGGTTTCCGGGGCGGGCGTCGCGGTGAGCCCCATCCGGGGAGCGGCCCCATTGGTGGCGGCCGGTTCCACCCTCATGTTCGGCCCGGCCTGCCGAACGCTGGCGTTCGGGTAGTACTCCTCGATCTCCAGAGTCACCGGAAGCTTGGGATCGTCGATGATCTCGCCGCCCTTGAGATGGTCGGAGTCGAAGGCGTAGACCCGGTCGCGGTTCTCCTCACTCTTGTCGATGAGGACGATCTCGTTCTCCATGTAGCTTTCCGCCCAGTTCTTCGTGCCGCCCTCGTCGATCCACATCTGCCGCTCGTAGCCGAGGAAGCCGGTGACGAAGCCGCTCACGATGAGCAGGACGAGCCCGCTGTGGATGAGAAGGATGCCCGACTTCTGCCAGGACCACCGGAACCGATAGAACTGGGCGGCGAGCAGGTTGAGGAGGAGAAGGGGACCGAGGAGGTAGCCCCCCGGCAGGGGCAAGCCGGTGCGGGCGAGAGGGTTCGTCGACTCGGGGGGCAGGGGGTTCCAGAAGACGAGGAAACTCTGGAAGTACCGCTTCTGGGTCTCGTGGATGCCGAAGTTGACCTGGTCGAGTGTCCCGAAGAAGACCAGAGCCATCGAGAGGACGAGGAGGATCACCGTCAGCCGCAGCGAGGTGAAGACGAGGAGAAGGGGACGGAGGAATTTCTGCCACATAGCGAGCGGGGAACTGGGTCGGTTCAGCTGGGAAACTGGAAGGACTCGGCGAAGCGCTGCAGGTTGTCGCGCTCTTCGTGGAGGAGAGCGGACGAGCCGATCATCTTGACGAACCAAGTGAGCTCGCCGCGGGGGATGACCACCCCGAGGACGCCCTGGGTGCCGCTGGGCGCGCCCTCCTCCACCCGGATGGAGACGAGCTCAGCGGAGGCCCCGTCGATCTGTACGGGCACGGTGAGGGCGGCGATCTGCTCCGGGTTGAGGGGAGCGAGTCCGACTTGGCGCCGCCAGCGGTTCACATTGCTGGCGAGCCCGCCGACACTCCCGGGAAAGGCGGTCACGGTGATCTCGGCGACCTCGTCCCCCTGGGCCACGCGGAAGTTCCCCTTGCGGATGGTGGTCGGCTCGAGCACCTGCCAGGAACCCGGTACCTGCCACTCCGGTCGTTCGATCCGGGCGGCGGCCTCCTCCATGCCGGGGAGGGTCTGCATCTGGCTGGATGGATTTATGGAGGGACGATCGGGGGCCGCCGCTGCGCCCCCGGGGGGCATGGCCGGGGGCGTGTTGCCCGTCCCGGCCATCGGTCCGGGAGCGGATCCGCGGTCCCCGGCCGGGGCCCCAGGAGAGGGTGCCTGGGGGGTGGGCCGGTCCGCGCCGGCGACATCGCCGGGCCGGGTGAGTTCGTACACGCGGATTTCCCCCTCCTCAGGCCCGCACGCGGCGAGGAGGAAGGGGAGCAGGCCGACAACCGTCAGACGGAGCAAGGATGCTTTCATGGTGACTCCTTAGTGGTAGAAAATCCGCAAGCCTTTGCAACGAAGACCGGGCGGAATCCGCCCGGTCTTACAAGCGGGGGGCGGGGCGGCCAGTCGCCGGCCTAATCGGTCTGCGCGCGGAGGGGCTCCGCGGAGGGGGCATCGAAGCCGGGGGGGTGACTCCCGTCGCCGGCCGAGGGTCCGGCTCTCCCGGCCCTGCCGGTTCAGGGCTTGGCGAGGGAAACCCGCAGCAGGCCGCGCCAGTCGCCCTCCTCGTAGCCGGTCGCCTGGTCGTCCGGGTAGTTCTCTGCGAGGGTCTCCCGCAGTTCGGCGGAGAAGGTGGAGGGGTCCCCGTGGCACTGCAGGCAGCCCTGCCGCAGGGCGATCGGCTTGTAGAAGCGCACTTCCTCGTCGCCATTCTCCTCGACGACTTCCTGCAGGAGGTATCCGGGAAGCTCGCCCTTGGTCTCGAGGATCTCCACGACCCGCTGGAGGGCCTCTTCCTCGGCGGGGTCCGGGGCGTTGCGGGGGTTGCGCAGCTGCAGGCTGGTCCGCTTGACGTCGAGAACGTCCGTGCCCGAGCGCATGGTCACGTTCATGGTGAGGGGGAGGGCCTGCAGGTTGCAGAAGTCGACCGCGTGTACGGGGCCTCCGGTCTTCAGCGCGGCCTTCACCTCGCCCATGAGCGTCTGGAGGAGTTCCTGGCCGACGGCACCCCCGCGCTGGCGGGCGGTCTCTGCGAGGGGATCGTCCGGGCCGATCCAGCGGGTTTCCACCCCGGTGGCGGAGGCGGTCGTGGCGAGTCCGAGAAGGACTCCGGCGAGAAGGGAGGGCAAGCGGTTCATGGAGCGGGTAGGGCGGGGATCGTTGGTGGGTTCCCGGGCGGGCGGGAAAGGGGGCAAAAAGAGAGGCGCGGGGGAGGGGGCTTGCTCGCCCGGCCTCCCGCCGCGCCTCGTTCCCCCGGGGCGGGCCGGGGGGCGGGAGCGGGTCAGAGTTCCGGTCGCGGGGTGTCGAGGGTTTCCACCGGCAGCTGTGGGTAGTCGACTGGCGGGATGTCCCCGGTGAGCGTTTTCAGGAAGGCGGTGATGTCATCGATCTCCTGCTCGCTCAGGTCGATGCCGAGCTGCGAGCTGCTCATGATGGCGACCGCTTCGCGGAGGTCCCAGACGGCTCCGGAATGGAAGTAAGGCGCCGTCAGGGCGATGTTCCGGAGGGGGCCGGCCCGGAAGACGTACTCGTCGGCCGCGGTGTTCGTGACCGTGAAGCGGCCCTTGTCGCCCTCGGGCCGGATGCTCTCGTCGAGATCCTCCTGCACGCCGAAGGTGTAGTAGTTCTCCCCGCCGAGGTTCACGCCACGGTGGCAGGCCGCGCAGCCCTTGTTGATGAAAGTCTCCAGGCCGCGCAGCTCCTCCGCGCTCAGGGCATGATCATCGCCCTTCAGCATGAGGTCGAAGCGGGAGTCGGGCGTCACCAGGGTGGTCTCGTAGGCCTCGATGGCCATGGCCACGTTCATGAAGGTGATCGGCGACTCCTCGCCGGGGAAGGCTTCCTGGAAGCGCTGGCGGTACTCCGGGATGCTCGCGAGCGTCTCCACGACCTTGTCCGGCGTGTTCGCCATCTCCACGCCGGCCTGGATCGGGCCCATGGCCTGCTCCTTGAGGTCGGCGGCCCGGCCGTCCCAGAACTGGGCGACGTTGAACACGGCGTTGTAGACGGTCGGCGAGTTCCGGGGACCGGCCACGAAGCCGTGCCCGATGGAGGTCTCCATGTTGTCGTCTCCACCCATGCCGAGGTTGTGGCAGGTGTTGCAGCTGATCGTCCCGCTCTTGGACAGGCGCGGGTCGAAGAAGAGGAGCTTGCCCAGTTCCACGCGGGCCGGGGTGACCATGTTGCCATCCGGGACCGGGGCAGTGTAGGGGACCGGGTCGAAGAGCGCTTCCGCGCTGGCCCGCAGGTTGGGGTCAATCTTGGCCGCCTGCAGGGAGAAGGTGGCCAGCAGGCCACCGGCGGCTACCGCCGCCATCAGGGTTGTCGTTTTCATGGTGTTGATCTCCTTGGAGAGAGGCGGAGGTCAGGCCCTCCGCGCGTAGGCCGAGCACCAGCCCTTTTCCGCGACGAGGCGACCGCCAAACGAGGAGCAGGGGCCCCATTCCTTGGCGTTGGGGTCGGTGTAGAGGGTGCAGTTCGCGCAGATCTGGCTGTCGTCGTGCCGCGGGTACTTCTCCTGATCCACGTCCTGCGTGTTGTGCTTGTACCCGAGCGCCTGGGCGAGCGGGTCGGACTCTTTCACCTTGGCCGGGCCGTCCGAGGCCACCGCGGGCGCGCGGAGGAGACTGGCGGCACCAACGCCACCGGCGAGTTGAATGAGGAACTTGCGACGTGTGTTCATGATCTTGCTTGGCTCGGTTCTGGGTTGAGGGGAACCTGGGGAAGGGGGAACGGTTCCCGGTAGGGAGGAGAAGAACAGGGAGGGGCGGACCCGTCAAAGGTTTTTGGATAATAAGGTAGAATATTCCGTCGACCCGGTTGTCCGATTACGCAGGCTTATTCGCGGTACCAGCGGAAGGGAGTTCCGCCGGGGGGGAGGGACCGGCGGTGGGGGACCGGCCGGGCGCAGCTCCCGCCGGCGTGGCCGGAGCCCGTGCTCAGGTGACGGGCGCGCCCGTGCGGAGGGTTTCGGCGGCGGCCCGCAGGGCGGCTTCGGTGCTTTCCCAGTCGAGGCAGCCGTCGGTGATGGAGACGCCGTGCAGGAGATGGTCGACCGGCTGGGGGAAGGGTTGGTTCCCTGCCTGGAGGTTGCTCTCGAGCATGGCCCCGGCGATGCCATCCTCGCCCCGGGCGCGGGCCTCGATGAGGTCGGCAAGGATGCCGGGCTGTTTCCCGGGGGATTTCCCGCTGTTGTCGTGGCTGCAATCCACGAGGAAGCGGGGGGCCAGCCCGATCTTTTCCAATCCGGCCCGGGCGACGGCGCGGGAGTCCTCGTCGTAATTGGGGCCCGCCGAGCCCCCGCGGAGGATGAGGTGCCCGTGGGGGTTGCCGCGGGTCGTCACCGAGCAGGCTTGCCCGTCCGGATTAATCCCGAGGAAGGTCTGGCCGGCCCGGGCGGCCCGGATGGCGTTGAGGGCGGGCTGGAGGGCACCGGACGTGGTGTTCTTGAAGCCGACCGGCATGGAGAGGCCCGAGGCCATCTGCCGGTGGGTCTGCGACTCGGAGGTGCGGGCCCCGATGCCCGCCCAGGCGACGAGGTCGGCGAGGTACTGCGGGGTGATCGGATCGAGGAACTCGGTGGCGGCGGGGAGGCCGAGGGCGACGACCTCGTTGAGGAAGTGGCGGGCGGTGCGGAGGCCGGCTGGCAGGTCGCAGGAGTCGTCGAGGTGGGGGTCGAGGATGAGGCCCTTCCAGCCGACGGTGGTGCGGGGCTTCTCGAAGTAGACCCGCATGAGGAGAAAGAGCTGGTCGCCGAGTTCCGCGGCGAGGGGCTGGAGGCGGCGGGCGTACTCGAGGGCGGCTTCGGGGTCGTGGATCGAGCAGGGGCCGACCACCACGAGGAAGCGCGGATCCGCCCCCGTGAGGATGTCCTGCACGGACTGCCGGGCGCGGGCGACGGCGGCGGCCCCTGCCTCCGGCAAAGGATCCGCGCGGAGCAGTTCGGCCGGAGAGGGGAGGGCGTCGAAGGAGGCGACGCGCAGGTCGGAGGTCGGGGAAGGGGCCGGGTCCATTACGGGCGGAGGTCACGGCAAAGCGCCGCGCGGGTCAAGTGCGGGTTGCCGGGGCGGGCGAGGCGTGGCAGGGTGGCGGAGGTGGAGTCGAGTTCGCACAGGGATGAGGACCAACCGTTCGCGGACGAGGATCTCGCCCTGCTTGTCGAGTGGTTCCGCTCGCGGGGAGCGCCCGAGGACCGGGCGTGGGTGGCGGCTCGGCAGCTCGCCCGCCGGGCCGGCCAGATCGCCCGCGAGTCGTCCACTCCCCCGGAGGAAGCGCTCCGTGGCCTGCTCGCCCGGGTGGCCGGGGCCGGCGCCGAGCCGGGCGCCCGCCCCGGCTCGGATCCCGGCACACCGCCGGCGTGACGGGGGCGGCGGGCGCGGTGGCCCCGGCCGGCGCGCCGGGAATTCCTGTTGACGGCCCTATGCGGAGAGCGCTTGCTACGCGCTGCAGAGCAAACCTAGAACCACGCACACGAATTATGAATAAAGCTGAACTTGTGGAACAAATCCAGAGGAACCTCGGGGACGACACCTCGAAGGCCGCCGCCGAGCGTTCCCTGAACGCGGTTCTCGAAGCGATCAAGGCGAGCATCCGCAAGGCGGGCAAGGAAGTGAAGCTGACCGGACCCCAGGACAAGGCGGAGGCGGTTCAGCTCGTGGGCTTCGGCACCTTCTCCGTCGCCCGCCGCGAAGGCCGGACCGGTCGCAACCCCGCGACCAACGAGACCATCAAGATCAAGGCTTCCAAGAACGTGAAGTTCAAGCCGGGCACGGCCCTCAAGGAACTCCTCTAAAGCTCCGCGCCCCCTCTCTCTTTCCCACCCACCGGGCGACCGGTGGGTTTTTTTTGCGCCGGGGGGGAATCCCTCCGCGCCGTTGCAAAGTGGGGAGAGGGCTGCCTAGATGAGGCCATGTTGGTGTTTGCCCCCCGCGAAACGCGGCCGACGGACTCCCGCTGCTCCCTCTCCCCGGAAGCCGTGCGGCGCTTGCGCGCGCTCGATCCCTCCGGAGGCGTGACCGTGGAGAGCGGCCTCGGTGCGGCCCATGGTTGGAGCGATCAAGCCTATGCGGAGGAAGGAGCCCGGGTCCTTTCCCTCGAGGGAGGATCGTATCCGGAGGCGGACGTCGTCGTGCGGCTGCACGCCCCGGGGCGGGAGGAACTGGAGCGGTACCCGGCGGGCGCCCTTTCCCTCAGCTTCCTCGACCCCTTCCGCCAGCCGGAACGGCTCGCCGACTTCGCCGCGTGCCGGGTGAACGCGGCCAGCCTGGAGATGATCCCGCGGACCTCGGTCGCCCAGGGGATGGACGCGCTCAGCTCGCAGTCCAGCCTGTCCGGCTACGGCGCGGTCATTGAGGCGGCCCATCGCCTCGGGCGGGTGTTCCCGATGATGGTCACGGCGGCCGGCACCCTCTCGCCCGCGCGGGTCTTCGTCATCGGGGTGGGAGTGGCCGGGCTCCAGGCGATTGCCACGGCCAAGCGGCTCGGCGCCCGCGTGGAGGCCTTCGACACCCGGCCGGAGGTCGAGGAGCAGGTCCGGTCCCTCGGGGCCCAGTTCCTGAAGATCGACCTTGGGGAGACCGGCCAGACGGAGGGGGGCTACGCGAAGGAGCTGACCCCCGAACAGCTGGACCGCCAGAAGGAGGCGATGGCCCAGTCCTGCGCGAAGGCGGACATCGTCATCACGACCGCCCGGGTCTTCGGGCGCCCCTCGCCCCAGTTGGTCTCCGCCGCCGTCCTCGAGCGCATGAGTGCCGGCTCGGTGGTGGTCGACCTCGCCGCGGATGCCGGGGGCAATGTCGAGGGGGTGGTTCCCGGAGAGGTCATCCGCACGGAGGGAGGGGTGACCCTCGTGGGGACGCAGGAGCTGGTCGCGATGGTCGCCCGCGATGCCAGCACGATGATCGCGAACAACTTTGTGGCCTTCCTCGAGTACTTCTACGATGCGGAGGAGGGGAGCTTCGTCTACCGCGAGGACGACCCCATCCTCTCCGCCTGCCTCCTCGTGCGGGAGGGTGCCATCGTCCACCCCAGCCTGAAACCTGACTGAGCCATGGACCTCGTTCTCCTCCTCTTCGTCTTCGTGCTCGCCGGCTTCCTCGGCTTCGAGCTGATCAACAAGGTACCCTCCCAGCTGCACACGCCGCTGATGTCCGGGTCGAACGCCATCTCCGGGATCACCGTGGTCGGGGCGATCGCCGCGGTCGGGTTGTCCCCCTCCGGCTGGGGGCAGGTCCTCGGCTTTCTCGCCCTGGTCCTCGCGACGATCAACGTCGTGGGGGGCTACCTCGTCACCGACCGCATGCTCGGGATGTTCCGCCGGAAGGACGGGAACGGGAAATGAGCGGCTTCCTCACCAACCTCGCCTACATCGCCGCGGCGGTCCTCTTCATCTTCGGCATCAAGATGCTGGGGTCCGCGGGGACGGCCCGGCGCGGCAACCTGCTCTCCGCCGTCGGCATGCTGCTGGCGGTGGTGGTCACCTTCCTCGAGGCCGGTCTCGGCCAAGCGTGGATCTGGATCGGCCTGGCCATCGGCGCGGCCATCGGGGCCGTCTGGGCTCGGGTGGTCAAGATGACGGCCATGCCGGAGCTGGTGGCCCTCTTCAACGGGTTCGGCGGGCTCGCCTCCGCGCTGGTCGCGTGGGCGGAGTACCAGTCCGGCTTTGTCTCCGGCGGGCTCGCCGCCACCGGCGATTACCCCGTCTTCCGGGCCGGGGTGATCAGCATCGCCACCTGGATCGGCGCGCTCACCTTCACCGGGAGCGGGATCGCCTTCGGCAAGCTCTCCGGTCGGCTCTCCGGCAAGCCGCAGGCGCTCGCCCAGCAGAAGAAGGTGATGCTCCTCCTCTTCGGCGGCGGCATCCTCGCCGCGGTGCTCTTCCTTTTCCTGCGCGACCAGGCCTTCGGTTACCTCCTCTTCCTCGTGGTGCTGGCGGCGGGCCTCACCGTGGGTGTTCTCGGCACCCGGCCGATCGGTGGTGGGGACATGCCGGTGGTCATCGCCCTGCTCAACAGCCTCTCCGGACTGGCCGCGGCCGGGGCCGGCTTTGCCATCGAGAACAACGTCCTCATCGTCGCCGGCTGCCTCGTCGGTTGTTCCGGGCTCATCCTCACCGTGATCATGTGCAAGGCCATGAACCGCAAGCTCGTCGCGGTGCTCTTCGGGGGTTTCGGCGGGACCCCGGATGGGCCGGCGGTGGAAGTGGATGGCGAGATGAAGGCGAGCAACCCGGGCGATGCCTACTACGTGCTGGAGGCGGCCCATTCGGTGGCCTTCGTGCCGGGCTACGGTATGGCAGTGGCCCAGGCCCAGCACGTGGTCAAGGAGTTGGCCGATCTCCTCGAAGCACGCGGTAGCGAGGTATTCTTCGCCATTCACCCGGTGGCCGGACGAATGCCGGGCCACATGAATGTCCTCCTCGCCGAGGCCGATGTTCCCTACGAGCAGCTCCTCGAGATGGAGGCGGCCAACCAACGGCTGCCGACCGTGGACGTGGCCATCGTGATCGGGGCGAACGACGTGGTGAATCCGGCGGCGGCCGAAGACGCCTCCAGCCCGATCTACGGGATGCCGATCGTGGAGGCCCGGCAGGCCCGCACGATCTACGCCCTCAAGCGGGGCCAGGGGGCCGGATTCTCCGGCTTGCCCAACCAGCTCTATTTCCTCCCGCAGACCAGCATGCTCTACGGGGACGCCAAGGAAACGCTGAGCGCGCTGGTCAAGGAATTCCAGTCGTAGGGGCCGGCGGAGGCCCCGGCGGGCGGTGCGGGCAGCGGGAGGGAGCCGGCCCTACGGGTTCAGACCGAGTCCCGGTCCGGGCAGCCCTGGTAGCCGTCGAGGAGGGCGTTCAGGCCGGAGCGCACGAGCCGGTCGAGCTTCTCCGGGGTAGGCTGGACGACCTCGGACTTATGCAGGGCGAGCACGGCCAGCCCGTGCAGGAAGGACCAGATGTTCATGAGGATTTCGCCCCGCTGGCCGGGATCCATCGCCTGCACCCGGAGGTAGTCGTCCACGGCCCCGGCAAAGAGCTGGAAGGATTCCTGCCCGCGCGCCGCGGTCTCCGGGTTGCGTTCCTCCGTCCAGGTGAAGTCCCACATCACGTCGAAGAGCTGCCCGCGCCGCACCAGGAAATCGACGTAGGCGGAGGAGAGGGCCAGCATCTGGGCGCGGCTGCCGCTGGGCTCGCTGGCGAGGAAGCGGCGCTGGGTCGCCACGAGGTCCTCGAAGCCGAAGCGGGCGAGCTCCGCGAGCAGGGCCATCTTGTTGGGAAAGTGCCGGTAGGGGGCCGCGTGGCTGACCTGGTACTCCTTGCTGAAGTGGTCGAGGTTGAGGTCGTGGTAGCCCTGCTTTTCGACGAACTGGGTGGCCCACTGGAGGAGGGCGGCCTTGACGGTGCCTTTGGCGAGGGGAGCTTGCATGGCGGGAGGGTAACTCGCGGAAATCTTCAACCTTTTGAGTAATCTTATCGATTTCCGGTACTGAGGCGAGGGAAAATTCAACCGCTTTTCCCAATGCCGTGGTCCCCCGCCCCGAATTCCTCCCAGAGCGTCCCGAGGCGTTCCTCTTCCTCCTCTCCCGCCACGACCACCCGGGCGACGCCGAGATCCTCGGGGAGGACCAGCCGGAGCCGTCTGTCCCGCACTTTCTTGTCCTTGCGCATGGCGGCGAGAAGGTCGGCGGTGGGCAGGGGGCTCCGGAGGCGGGTCGGCAGTCCGTGGCCGGCGACCGCGGCGGTGGTCCGGTCGGCCGTTCCCGCGCGGGCCCGCCCGGTCTCCTCGGCGAAGCGGGCCGCCATGCAGAGGCCGATGGCCACGGCCTCCCCGTGCAGGTAGGTGCCGTAGCCCGCGGTGTTCTCGATGGCATGCGCGAAGGTGTGCCCGAGGTTGAGGAGGGCCCGGCCCCCTTCCCTTGCCGTTTCCTGCTCGTCCGCGGCCACGATCTCCGCCTTGCGGCGGCAGCAACGAGCGACGATCCCGGCGAGAGGGCCCGCCCCCGCGTGGAGCCTGCCGCCGCGCTCCAGCTGGTGGAAGAGGCCGGAGTCGCCGAGCAGGCCGTACTTGAGCACCTCGGCCATGCCCGCGGCGAACTCGCGCTCGGGAAGGGTGCGCAGGAACGGGAGCCACGCGGCCACTCCGCGCGGTTGGAGGAAGGCGCCCACGAGATTCTTGCCACTGGCGAGATTCACCCCCGTCTTCCCGCCCACCGAACTGTCCACCATGGCGAGGAGGGTGGTCGGCACCTGGTAGTAGTCGATGCCCCGCAGGTAGACGGCCGCCGCGAATCCGGCGAGGTCCCCGATCACTCCGCCCCCGATCGCAAGGAGGAATCCGGAGCGCTCGAGGCCCTCGGCGGAGAGGAAGTCGAGAACCTGCTCAGTGTGGGCGAGGTCCTTGGAGCTCTCGCCCCCGCGGAGGGTCAGGCGGGGAAGGTCGCCGAGGGCGGAGGCGAGGGTGGCCCCATGGTGCTCCTCCACGGCCGCGTCCACCACGGCCGCCCCCCGCCGGCCGGACCGGCGCGCATCGCCCACGCCGGCCGCCTCGAGAACGGACGCGAGGCTCTCCTCCTGCCCGATCCGGATCGGGTAGGAACGATCGGCGAGAGCGACGGTCAGTGCCTCCATGGCCGTGTCCTCACTCCTGGCCGGGCGTCTCCGCCTCGAGGGGGAACACCGCCGCGGCGTAGTCGGCGATGCGGAAGGGCTGGAGGTCGTCGGCGGATTCGCCCAGCCCGACGAAATGGATGGGCAGCCGCAGTTCCCGGTAGATGGCGGTGAGCGATCCGCCCCGGCTGCTGCCGTCCAGTTTGGTGACGAGCAGTCCGGTCACCCCGATGGCCTCGTGGAAGAGGCGGGCTTGCTGCAGGGAGTTGGCCCCGAGGGTGGCGTCCACCACCAGCCAGCGCTCCTCCGGGGTGCCCTCGCGCTGCTTGGCGAGGACCCGGTTGACCTTCTTGAGCTCCTCCATGAGGTGGCTCTGGGTGTGGAGGCGACCGGCCGTGTCCAGCAGGAGGAGATCACTGCCCCGCTTGCGGGCGGCGGCGAAACTGTCGAAGGCGACGGCGGCCGCGTCCGCGCCCTGCTGGCTGGCCACCAGGTCCGCCCCGACCCGGTCGGCCCAGGTGCGCAGTTGCTCGCCGGCGGCCGCCCGGAAGGTGTCGCAGGCTCCGAGGAGGACCCGGCGGCCCTCCGCCCGGTAGTGGGCGGCCAGCTTGGCGGTGGTGGTCGTCTTGCCGGAACCGTTCACCCCGAGGATCTCCACGACGGTGGGGGGCTCCTCCCGCCAGTGGAGTTGGCCCTCGGCGCCCTCGAGAATCCCGGTGAGAACCTTCCGCCCGATGGCGGCGGCGTCCGCTCCCCGCAGGTCCCGGTCCTTCCGGTGGGCCTCCCGGATCGCCGCGAGGATCTCGTCGGTGGTGGCCACCCCGAAGTCGGCCCCGTAGAGGGCCTCCTCGATGGACTCGAGGGTGGCCTCGTCGAGCTGGCGGCTGCCGAAGAGTCCGCCCACCGAGTCGCGGAGTTGCCGGGTGGTCTTGCGGAGCCCCTCCCGGAAGCGGCGGAAGAGTCCTTTTTTCGGTTCACTCATGGGTCAGGTCAAACGCGGGGCCCGCGGGCGGGGAAGGGACCATCGGGAGGCCGGGACCGCCCGCCTCAGGCCTCTTCCCGGAGGGGGCGGTCCAGCTCGCGGGAGAGCCGGTCGAGGATGCCGTTGAGGAAGCGGCCGCTCTCCGGGCTGGCGTATTCCTTGGCCAGGTCGACGGCCTCGTTGATGGTGACGACCGGGGGGATGTCCGGCCGGTGGAGGAGTTCGTGCACGGCGAGGCGGAGGATGGCCAGCTCGACCCGGGCGATCCGTTCGAGGCGCCAGTTCTCGGCGAGCCGGGAGATGGTCGCGTCGATCTCCGCGAGGTGGGCGAGGGCGCCATGGACGAGTTCCTCGGCGAAGGCGTAGTAGGCGCGCTCCTCGTCCTGCCGCTCGAGATAGCCGAGGAGGAGTTCCTCGGGTGGTTCGTCGCGCTGGGTTTCGTAGAGGTAGAGGAACTGGAAGGCGGCGATCCGGTTGGCGTGGCGTCGTTTCGGGCGCGGGCGTTCCGCCGGGGCGGGCGCGGATTCGGCGCCGCCCCCGGCATCCGGGCCGGAAGTCTCTTCGCCGGAGGCGCTCACGCCGGGAAGTGGGCCAGCTCGAGCGCGGCCCGGGCGTATTCGGCGCCGCGGTCGTGGGCACCGCCCACCCGGGCTTCCGCCTGGTCGAGCGAGTCGACCACGAGGATGCCGTTGATGACGGGGAGGTCGTGGCGCAGGGAAAGGTCCTGCAGGCTCCGGGCGGTGCTCTCCGCGATCACCTCGTGGTGGTGGGTGTCGCCGCCGATGACCACGCCGAGACCGAGAAGGGCGTCGAACCGGGCCTGCCGGGCGAGCCGGCCGAGGCCGAAGGGGACCTCCATGGAGCCGGGCACGCGCTGGATCTCGAGGCGGTCGGCGGGCACGCCGGCCCCGGCCAGCGTCTCCCGCACCCGCTGGAGCAGGCCCTCGACGAGCTCCGGGTTGTAGCGGGCCGCGACCACCCCGAGGCGCAGGGAGGAGCTGTCCGGGAGGGGCCCGGCCTCGCCGCGGTCGCGGCTCATGAGCGCCCCTCCTCCCCGTCCTCCTCGCGCAGGGGAACCTGTTCGAGGATTTCCAGGTCGTAGCCTTCCAGCGCGATGACCCGGCGGGGCCGGCTGGTCAGCAACCGGATCTGCCGGAGACCGAGTTCGCAGAGGATCTGGGCCCCGATGCCGTAGTCGCGGAAGTCCATGGGCGCGCCCCCCAGCCCGTTCTCCTCCACAAGGTGCCCGGTCCACGGGTCGAGCTGGATGCCCCCGCGGAGCTGCTCGAGGTAGACGACCGCCCCCCGGCCCTCCTCGGCGATGCGGCGCAGGGCCGGCCGCACGAGGTTTTCCCGGACGTGCGCGGTGAACACGTCCGAGAGGAGATTCTCCCCCTGTACCCGCACGAGGGTGGGGCGCTCGTCGAGCTCGCCCCGGGTGAGGGCCACGTGGACCCGCTCGTCGAGGTCGTTGCGGAAGACATGGAGGACGAAGGAGCCGTAGTCCGTCTCGACTTCCCGCTCCCCCACCTTTTCCACGAGCTTCTCCCGCTTGCGGCGGTACTCGATGAGCTGGGCGATGGAGAGGAGGCGGAACCCGTGCTTCTCCTTGTAGGCGACGAGCTCCGGGAGCCGGGCCATGGAGCCGTCCGGGTTGAGGATCTCGCAGATGACCCCGCTCGGGTGGAGCCCGGCGAGGGAGGCGAGGTCGACGGCCGCCTCGGTGTGGCCGGCCCGTTGGAGGACGCCGCCGGGCCGCGCCCGCAGGGGAAAGACGTGGCCGGGCTGGACGAGCTGGTCCGGGGTGGCCTCCGGGTCGGCGAGAATCTGTACGGTCCGCGCCCGGTCGTAGGCGCTGATCCCGGTGGAGATCCCCTCGGCCGCGTCCACCGAGACGGTGAATTCGGTCCGCTGACCCTCCCGGTTCTCCGGGACCATCTGGTTGATCCCGAGCCGGGTGAGCTGGTGGTGGAGGGTCGGTGCGCAGATCAGCCCGCCCGCCTGCCGGATCATGTGGTTGATCGCCTCCGGGGTCGCCTTGGAGGCCGCCATCACGAGGTCGCCCTCGTTCTCGCGGTCCTCGTCGTCCGTGACGATCACCATCTCCCCGGCGGCGATGGCCGCCACCGCTTCCTCGACCGAGTCGAAAGGACTCTGTGCGCCGTTGTCCAAGGGCTCAGCCCGCCATGACCTCGTCGGCCCGGAAGAAGCGGTCGATCTCCGCATCCGCCGCCTCCGGGGAGTCGGAGGCGTGCGCGATGTTGCGCATCTGGTCCGTCCCGTAGTCGCCCCGGATCGTGCCCGCCTCCGCCTTGCGGGAGTCGGTGGGGCCGAGGAGGTCGCGCACCCGCTGGATCACGCCTTCCCCGCCGAGAATGAGGAAGAGGACGGGGCGCGAGCCCATGAACTCCTCCACCTCGGGAAAGAAGGGCTTGTCCGCGATGTGCGCGTAGTGCTCCCGCAGCAGGTCGGCGTCGAGCTCCATCATCTTGGCCCCGAGGAGGGCGAAGCCCGCTTCCTCGAAACGAGCGACCACCGTCCCGACGCGGCCCGCTTCCAGGCAATCCGGCTTGAGGATAATGAGGGTTTTTTCCATGGCCGCCGACTATGCGTCCCCGGGAATTTCCAGACGAGCCACTTTTTTATCTTCTTCCCCGGAATCGGCCTCCGTGCGGACGCGCACGACGGTCGGTTCGGAGTCCCGGAGGAGTTGCCGGGCGGTCTCCCGCAGGTCTTCCACGCCGATCGAGCGGTAGCCCTCGAGGAGGGTGCGCGACCACTCCAGCTGGGCGGGATGGCCCTGCGAGCCGTCCACCACGGTCATCCAGTAGCGGTTCGTCCGGCGCATGTCCTCGATCTGCTTGAGGGCCGGGGCAAGGGCCCGCTCGCGCTCGTCCTCGCTGACCGGGTCCGAGTCGAGGGAGCGCACGAGGTCGAGGAGGCGGGGAGCCACTGGGTCGACGAGCTCGGGCGCGAGGACGGCCAGTCCCGTGAAGAGGCCGAAATCGTAGACGCGGTTGGGATTGTTCGCGGCGTGGTAGGCATAGGCCTGCCCGCTCTCCTCCCGGATCTCCCGCCGGATGCGGTCGCGGAGCACGGAGGCGAGCAGCGAGCGCTCCCGGCTTTCCTCGACCGGGCGGATCCCCCCGCTGCGCAGGACGACCATGGCGAGGCCCTGCGGGATCTCCGAATCAACCGGGAAGAGCCGGTCGGCTCCCGCGGGGAAGTGGGGCCCGCCGTCCTCGGGCATGGGCAGGGCGGCGGGGCGTTCGCCGGGCAGGCTGCCGAAGATGCGGTCGAGCAGGGGCCGGGTTTCCTCCCAGTCGAAGTCGCCGACGATGGACAGCTCGAGGTAGCCGGACTCGAGCTGGGGTTGCAGCCAGGCCTGCAGTTCCCCGAAGGTGCGGGCGGCCAGTTCCTCCTCGCTCGGGAAGCGCCAGGGCCCCCGGTCGCCGTAGAGGAAGGGGTTGACCTCGCTCTCGAGCACGCCCCGCCAGGTGGACTGGAGTTCCCGGTAGTCGGAGGCGAGCGAGCGCCGGAAGAAGGCGAGGGCGTCCTCCCGATAGCCGGGGTCGAGGAGGAAGGCCCGGAGAAGCTCGAGCTGCAGGGCGAGGTCCTCCAGGCGGGTTTCCCCCCGGAAGAACAGGCTGGACTCGCGCACCTGCAACTGGGTGTCCACGGACTTGCCGGCGAGGAGGGTGGTGAGCTCGTCGTAGCTGAGCTCGCCGAGCCCGCCCTCGAGGAAGGCTCCCTCGGCGAGCCGGGCGAGCCCCGGCTGGTCCTCGGGCAGGGAGAGGGATCCGTCCCCGACGCGCAGCCCCACGAGGACGCGGTCCTCCTCGTAGTCGGTGGGCAGCGCGTTCACTCGCACGCCGTTCGCGTAGACGAGCTGGTGGACGGCTGGGTCCTCCCGCTGGATCGCTTCGAGGGGAGCGGCGGTGGCGGCGGCCCGGTAGGGGAAGGTGCGCTCCTCGCGGAAGTCGGGGGCGGCCACGGTGCGGGCGGCGGCCGTCTCGTAGGTGGCGAGGAGGGTGCCGTTGTCGACCTCCGGGGGCAGGGGCCCGCTCAGGAAGAGGCGGCGACCCCCGGACCAGGCCTCCCGGAGGACGGCTTGCAGGCTCTCCGGGGTGCTTTCCTCGACAACGGTCTCCACGAGGGCCAGATCGTCCTCGGGGGAGAGGGGCACCCGGCCGCTGTTGAGGAGGCTGGCGTATTCGTTCGCCCACTCGTCGGCCCGCCGGGTGGGCGCGCCGGCCACCTTTTCACGGGCGCGTTGGAGGAGGCGTGCCTTCGCCTCGGCCACCTCGGCGGGCCCGAACCCGTGGGCGAGGGCCCGGCGCAGTTCCTCCTCGGCAACGCCCACGCCGGCCTCCCAGTCGGCGGGATCCACGGTCACGTTGAGGGCGTTCAGTTCGGCGAAATTGAAGAAGGGATAGGTGTAGGCGTAGCTGGAGAGCAGCGGGGAGTCGGGCTCGCGGGCGAGCTTCTCGAGACGACGGGAGAGCAGGCTGCTCGCCAGCTGCTGGCGCAACTCGCGCAGGCGGCGGGCCCGCGAGTCCGTCTCCTCGGGGATGGGTCGGCCGCTGACGATGTCGAACTGCACGGCCCGGGCCTCCGGCTCCCGGTGCACCTTCGCGCGGAGGCCGGCAAAGTCGACTTCCCCGAGCTCCGGATCGGCGGGTCCGCTCCCGCGGTCCTCCCCGAAGGTGGCAAAGGCCTGCCGGATGGCCTCTTCCCAGGTGGCGGGGTCGATGTCCCCGGTGACCACGAGGAAGGTCCGCTCGGGGTGGTACCACTGCTCGTAGAAGGCGAGGAAGTCCTCGCGGTCGAGCTCCCGGATGACTTCCTCGGTGCCGATGGGCATGCGCTCCGGGAAGCGGGCGTCCGGGAAGAGGAACTCCATCTCGGCGACATAACTCCGGTAGTCGACGGTGTCCCGGCTCACCTTTTCGGCGAGGATGATGCCGCGCTCCTTGTCGACCTGCTCCTGGGCGAAGAGGATCCCGTCGGCGTAGTCGCGGAGGAGTTGCAGGCTCTCCTCGCGGAGGGCCGCGTCCCCGCTGGGGAGCTCCAGGCGGTACTGGGTGCGGTCGAAGCCGGTGCTCGCGTTCGTGTCCGCCCCGAAGGCCATCCCGAGCCGCTGGAAGTACTCGATCATGTCCCCCGCCGGAAAGCCGCGGGTCCCGTTGAAGGCCATGTGCTCGAGGTAGTGGGCGATCCCCTGTTCGTCGTCCTCCTCCATGAGGGAGCCGGCCTGCACGACGAGGCGCACGCTCACCCGGCCGGGCGGCTCGCTGGCCCGCCGGAGCACGTAGCCGACACCGTTGGCCAGTTCCCCGTAAATGAGGGCGGGATCCGGGCGGAGGTCCGAGGATTGGTGGGGCCAGGTGAAGGCACCCAGTTGCTGCGAGGAGAAGAGGACGGCCATGAGGAGGGGAAGGATACGGACGGCATTCGGGATGCGGTGCATGATGCAGGGAATCAGCAGGCAAAGCGAGGGGTCGTCAACCCGCCGCTGCGCCCGCGGCGAGGGAAGGGCTTCGGGGGCACCCGCCGGGCGCGGCGGCGTGCTCAGGGCACCGCCCGGAAGAAGCGGCGCTTGCCGGCCTGGTAGACGAGCCCCGTCCCGACGGGGCCGATGGGGTCCCCGCGGTCGCTCACGGGGACCCCGTCGCGCCGGATCCCGCCCTGGCCGATCAGCCGGGTGGCTTCCTTGCGGCTGGGGAAGAGGCCGCTGGCCGCGAGAAGGTCGATGACCGGGGAATCCTCCCGGAGCCCGGCCGCCGCCAGGGAAACCTCCGGCATCTCCTCCGGGTTTTCCCCGCGCGAGAAGACCTGCTCGAACTCCCCCCGCGCCCGCCCGGCCGCTTCCGCGGAGTGGAAGTGGGTGGTCAGCCGCCGGGCCAGCTCCTTCTTCGCCTCCATGGGATGCCCGGAGCGCAGGTCGGCCAGCTCGTCCTCCGAGGTGTCCAGGAGGAGCCGGTAGTAGTCCCACATGATCGCGTCGGGGATCGACATGATCTTGCCGAACATCTCTCCGGGCGGGTCCCGAAAGGCGATGTAGTTGCCGAGGGACTTCGACATCTTCTTCTGCCCGTCCAACCCGACGAGGAGGGGGAGGGTGAGGACGGCCTGCTCGGGCTGGCCGCGATCCTTCTGGAGGGCCCGGCCGACGAGCATGTTGAAGAGCTGGTCGGTGCCCCCGAGCTCGACATCGGCCTCGAGAACCACGGAGTCGTACCCCTGCACGAGGGGGTAGAGGAATTCCACGATGCTGATGGGGGTGCCCTCCGCGTAGCGCTTGGCGAAGTCGTCCCGCTCCAGCATGCGGGCCACGGTCATCCGGCGGGCGAGGGAGAGGCAGTCGGCGAAGCTCATCCCCCCGAACCACTCGCTGTTCCGCCGCACGGTGGTCCGCTCCTCGTCGAGGAGGAGGAAGGCCTGGGCGAGGTAGGTCTCCGCGTTCGCCCGGATCTCTTCCTCGGTGAGCACGGGGCGGGTCTCCGAGCGTCCGCTGGGATCCCCGATGGTGGCGGTGTAGTCGCCGATGAGAAGGATGGCCTCGTGGCCGCGGTCCTGGAAGGCTCGCAGCTTGTTGAGGACAACCATGTGCCCGAAGGTGAGGTCGGGTCGGGTCGGGTCGACCCCGAGTTTGATCCGCAGGCGGCGGCCGGAAGCCTCCCGCTGGAGGACTTCCTCCAGCCCGATGGCGTCCACGGTGCCGGCGTCGATCGGTCGTTCGCTACCCATGAAGCGGTCAGCCCTAGCGCAGGGCAGGGGAGCGGGCAAGTCCGCGGCGGCGGGGAAGGCGCCGGCCGAGCCTCCCCTCAGGCGATCCCGAGGATCTTCTCCGCCCGGTCCTTCCCGGAGAGCACGCAATTGCCGAGGGCGACCCCGTCCCGGGTGTTGCCCGCGAAGGTAAGGCCGGGCTCGCGGGTTTCCAGCCGATCGAAGAGCTCGCCGTAGCGGTGGTAGCCGAGGTCATACTGGGGGATGGCGTGGGGCCAGTGGACGGGGTGGAAAAGGGTGGGCTCCCCCTCGATCCCGAGGATGTCCCGGGCCTCGCCGAGCACCCGCGCCCGCAGGGCGTCCTCGTCGAGGACGGTGGGATCCTCCTGGCGGCGCCCGCCGAGAAAGACGGAGAGGAGCACCTGGCCCTCCGGGGCGCGCCCGGGAAAAAGGGTGGAGTCGAAGAGGATGCCGAGGATCTTCCGCCGCTCCCGGAAGGGGCAGAGCACCCCGAAGCCGTCGAGGGGATGGCGGATCTGTTCGCGCCGGTAGCCGACCGCGACCCCGGTGAGGGGAGGGGAGACAATGGTGGTGAGGGCCTGCAGTTCCCCGTGCAGGTCGTCGGGCAGGGGGAGCCGGGCGAGGGCCTCGGGAGGCAGGGCGAGGAGGAGCCGGCGGGCCCGCAAGTCCTCGCCATTGACGGTGAGCCTCCAGCCTTCGCTCTCCCGGGTGATCGACTGGAGGTCCTGGCGGGTGCGCACGGCGGGACCGAGCTCCGCCGCCAGGGTGGCCGGGAGCTGACCGAGGCCTTCCGGAAAGGAGACGAGCCGGCGCTTCGGGCGGCGCCCCCCGCTCTTCTTGCGCTCCTTCGCTGTTCGCAGGAAGGAGCGTACGGCGGAGGGATGGCGGCTCGCGGCCTCCTCGATGCGGGGGAAGGCCGCGGAGAGGCTGAGCTGGTCGGGGTCGCCGGCGTAGATTCCGGAGACGAAGGGATCGAGAATGGTGGCGGCGGCTTCCTCCCCGAAATGCCGGCGGAACCAGTGGCCGATCGACTCCTCCCCGGCGGGGGGACGCCCGTGGCGGAAGGGCTCGGCGAGGAGGCGCAGTTTCCCGCCGGCCGACATCCAGCCCCCGAAAAGGAAACTGCCGGCGGAGTAGGGCAGGGGGGTGGGCACGCCGCCGCGGAGGATGAACCGCTTCGCCGCGGCGGGGTTGGCGTCCACCGCCTGCGCGAGGAGGCCGAGTTCCTCCAGCCAGTCGGAGACCCGCGGGTCGCTGAGGAGGAGGGTGTGCGGGCCTCCCTCGGCGAGGAAGCCGTCCCGCCGGAGGGTGTGGACACTGCCCCCGGGGGCGGCGGAGCGCTCGAGGACGATAGCCGAGCGCCCCGCCTGGCGGGCGGCGTGGGCCGCGGACAGCCCGGACACACCGCCGCCGACGACGGCGAGGTCGTAGGGTTGCACAGGGGAGGAGGGGGCATCGCTGGCCGGCATGCCGACAGCCTAACGCCTTCCCCGCCCGGGGGAAAGCGGAAGCGGACGGCGCCGGGCGCTGGCTTCCAGCGGGCCGCTCCTCAATCCCGCCCGAGGATCCGCCGGACGGCCGCCATGCGTTCCCGGCGCTCCTCGTCGTGCTCGGCGAGCACGTTGATGTGGCCCATCTTCCTGCCGGGTCTCGCCTCCCCCTTGTCGTAGAGGTGCAGGTGCGCGCCGGGCACCGCCGCCACGGCCGGGGCGAGCCGCTCGCCGGCCGCGGTGAGGTCCTCCCCGAGGAGATTCTGCATAGCGGCCGGCCCGAGCCCGTGCGTCGAGCCGAGGGGGAGCCCGCAGACGGTCCGCACGTGGTTCTCGAACTGGGAGGTGTCCGAGCCGTTCAGGCTGAAGTGTCCGGAGTTGTGGGGGCGCGGGGCCAGTTCGTTGACGAGCCAGTCGCCGGGGCCCCGCCGGAAGAGCTCCACGGCGAGCACCCCGACGAGCCCGAGCTTTTCCGCAATGGCGACGGCGAGGGCGTCCGCGAGGGCCTCCTCCTCCACCTCCAACCCCGCCGGGCACCACGTTTGCTCGAGGATACGGTCGCGATGAAGGTTGTGGCAGAGGGGATAGGTGGTGGTCTCCCCGTCCGCGCCGCGGGCCACGATCACGGAATACTCGCCGGTGAAGGGGATGGCCTCCTCGAGGACGGCGGAGGGGGCGCCCAACCCGGCCCAGGCCGCGTCCCAGTCCTCCCGCCGCTCGACCCGGACCTGCCCCTTCCCGTCGTAGCCGCCCCCGGCCGCCTTGAGGAAGCCGGGAAAGCGGAAGGAATCGAGTTCCCCGGGGAGGGGGGCCGACTCTCCGCAGAGCAGGTAGGGGGCGTGCGGGAAACCGTGCTCGGCGAGGAAGGCCCGTTCCCGGGTCCGGTCGCGGCAGATGGCGAGGACGGAGGGGTCGGGGCGGACGGGAACGCTTCCCCGGGCTTCCGCGAGGGGGGCGTCCGGCACGTTCTCGAATTCGAAGGTCACGGCGTCGGACCGGGCGAAAAGGCGCGCGAGGGCGGCGGCGTCCCCGTAGTCGGCCACGATTTGCTCGTTGACGACCCCGGTGCAGGCGCAGGGCTCGCGCGGCTCGAGGACAACGACCCGGTAGCCCATGGCCCGGGCGGCGAGCGCGGACATCCGGCCGAGCTGGCCCCCGCCGATGATCCCGATCGTCGCCGGGGGAAGAAGGGGGCGGTCGGGTGGCTCAGCCACGGGCGGGGGATTCCTCTGGGTCGTCGGCGTCGAGGACGGCTTCGCTCTGCTCCTCCCGGTACTGGGCGAGCCGTTTCTGGAGGTCCGGGTGTTCGAGCCCGAGGATGGAGACGGCGGTGAGGGCCGCGTTGGTCGCCCCGGCCTCGCCGATGGCGAGGGTGGGCACGGGGATGCCGGCGGGCATCTGCACGATGGAGAGAAGGGAATCCACGCCTTGCAGGGCCCTCGAGGGGATCGGCACGCCGAGGACGGGCAGCAGGGTCATCGAGGCGATCATTCCGGGCAGATGGGCCGCTCCCCCGGCTCCCGCAAGGATGACCTGCAGCCCGCGGGGAATCGCTTCCCCAGCGTACGAATAGAGGGAGTGGGGGGTTCGGTGCGCGCTGACCACCCGCGCCTCATAGGGGACTTGGAAATGCCGGAGAATCTCCGCCGCCTTTTCCATGACGGGCCAGTCGTTCCGACTGCCCATGACGATCCCGACGAGGGGCCCGTCGGGCGAGGGGGGGCGGGATGGAGTCGACATCGGGAGGAGCGTGTGGCCTCCGGTTGCGCTTGGCAAGGGTCGCCCGCCAGCCCACTCTACGCTCGCCGGCGGAATTTTCGAGGGGCGGTGACCATGGACTATACAGCACTATCCAGCATCGGGGCCCTCTACCGGGAGGCCGGGAGAGTCTACGGTCCGGAGAACGGTTTCGCCGAACGGGTCGGGGGAGGTTGGCGGCACCGCTCCTGCACGGACCTCGCCGAGTCGGGCTACCGGATGGGCGCGGCGCTGGCCGGGCACGGGATCGCCGCGGGTGGGAGGGTCGGCCTGTTCGCGGATTCGGGGCTGGGCTGGCTGCGGGCGAATTTCGCGATCCAGATGGCCGGGGCGGTCGATGTGCCCCGGGCGACCGACCTGAGCCGCGACGAGATGCGTTTCCTCGTCCACCACGCGGAAATCGAGTGGCTCTTCCTCGGCTCGCCGGGCCTGGTCCGGCTGTGGGAGGAGATGGCCCGGGAGTGCCCGCGGGTCCGTGGGGTGACCTACTGTGGCGCGGAGGGTGGGGCCGGCGCGCTTGGCGACCTCGACGCACTGGAGGCGGAGGGCCTGGCCCGTGGGGAGGCCGGGCGGGAGGAGGTCGATGCCCGCGTGGACGCCCGGGCCTCGGGGGACCTCTTCACCCTGATCTACACGACGGGTACGACGGGCGAGCCGAAGGGCGTGGAGCTCACCCATGGCAATATGCTCTCCCAGGTGCGCAACCTGCCGCTGGCTTTCGAGGAGGGGGATCGCTTCCTCTCCATTCTCCCGGTGTGGCACATCTACGAGCGGGTCTTCGAGACCATCGCGGTGAGCCGGGGCTGCCGGACCTGGTTCACCTCTCCCCGCACGATTCGGGAGGACTTGGCCGAGATCCGGCCCACCATGATCGCCTCGGCCCCACGGCTCTGGGAAAGCCTCCACAACAGCCTGCTCCGGGGAGTGGAGAAACGGGGGAAGGTGCCGGCCCTCCTCCTCCGGGCAGGGCTCGCCTCCCGGCGCGCGGTCCGGGAGGCGGGCGAGATGCTCGCCGGGACCCGGGAGCGGCTCGAGCTGAGGCGACCCCCGGGGGAGGCCGTCCGCCTGCTGCTGCGGGGTGCCCTCGCCTGGTTGCCCGCCCGGCTGCTCGACCGGATCTTTCTCCGCAAGGTCCGGGCGGTCTGTGGGGGATGCCTGCGGGGCACGGTCTCCGGGGGAGGGGCCCTCCCGCCGGAGGTGGACCGCTTCTTCAACGACCTCGGCATCCCCATCCTGGAGGGCTACGGGCTCACCGAGACGAGCCCGGTCCTCGCGGTGCGCCGCTTCGAGCACCGGGTGCTCGGCACGGTCGGTCCGCTCTGGCCAGAGACGGAGCTGCGCATCGTCGACCCGGAGAGCGGCGCGATTCTCTACCCGGACCCGGGGATCCCCGGGGAGGGCCGGGGCCGCAAGGGCGAGGTGGTCGTTCGCGGGCCCCAGGTCATGCGAGGCTACCACCACGAGCCGGAGAAAACGGCCGCGGTCCTCGATGGGGACGGCTGGTTCCGGACGGGCGATCTCGGCCTGATGACCTACAACGACTGCCTGAAGATCGTCGGCCGCTGGAAGGAGACCATCGTCCTGCGCAACGGGGAGAACGTCGAGCCCCAGCCCCTCGAGAACCGGCTCCTCGAATCCCGCTGGATCGACCAGGTGATGATCGCCGGGCAGGACGAGCGTTTCCTCGTCGCCCTCATCGTTCCCTCCCTCGAGGAGGCCCGCCTCGCCGGGTGCGAGGTCGAGACTCTCGCGGCCTGTGCCGCCCATCCGCAGGTCCGTGAGCGGGTGGCCGCGGAGGTGGACCGGCACCTCGCCCGGGCCCTCGGGATCCGTCCCTTCGAGCGCGTCCAGCGCTTCCAGCTGCTCGCCGAGCCCTTTCGGGTGGGCGAGGAACTGACCCGCACGTACAAGATGCGGCGGCGGGTCATCGCCGAGCGCTATGCCGCGGAATTGCAGGCCCTCTTCCAGGCCTGAGCGGGCCCGGCAACCGGCCGATGGGAAGGGCCGGTTCGGGGCGGCGGCGGGAATCGGTGCGCGTGAATGTTTTCCGCTTGCCGGTGAGCGGGCTGATATCCAGCGTCCGGCAGCCCGTCCAACCGGGCGCTGCCTTATCCCTCACCCTCACATTCCTTCCCCGCCCCGTCGGAGGCTGGCGCCTCGCCGGAGCGGCCGGATTCCGGGACGACCCCAACCCCACCACCCAGGAGTACCCATGCCCCCCGAGGATTTCGGTTTCGGGACCCAGATTCGCAAGTCCCCCTACTTTGACGCGACTGTCCGCTGGGGCGCGCGTGCCTTTTCGGTCTACAACCACATGTACATCCCGCGCGATTTCGGGGATCCAGAGGAGAACTTCTGGAACCTGGTCCATCACGCCATCCTCTGTGATGTGGCGGTGGAGCGGCAGGTGGAGATCACCGGGCCGGATGCGGCCCGCTTCACCCAGCTGCTCACCCCGCGGGACCTCTCGAAGATGCAGGTCGGCCAGTGCAAGTATGTGCTCCTCACCAATGCGGAGGGCGGGGTCCTCAACGACCCGATTCTGCTGAAGCTGGCCGAGGACCACTTCTGGCTCTCCCTCGCCGACAGTGACATCCTCCTCTGGGCGCAGGGGGTGGCCGTCCACTCGGGCTACGAGGTCAACCTGCGGGAGCCGGATGTCTCCCCGCTGCAGTTGCAGGGGCCGCGGTCCGCCGAGATCATGGTGGAGCTGTTCGGCGAGGGGATCATGGACCTGCGCTACTACCGCCTGCGCGAGTGCGAGCTGGAGGGCATCCCGCTGGTGGTCTCCCGGACGGGGTGGTCCAGCGAGCGGGGGTACGAGATCTACCTGCGGGACAGTGCCTACGGGGACACCCTCTGGGAACGGATCATGGAGGCGGGCCGGCCCTTCGGCCTGCGGCCGGGCCACACCTCCACGATCCGCCGACTCGAGGGCGGCATGCTTTCCTACCAGGCGGACGCCGATATTCATACGAATCCCTTCGAACTGGGCATGGACCGGCTGGTGAATCTCGACGGGGACTACGAGTTCATCGGGAAGGCCGCCCTCCGCCGCATCCGCGAGGAAGGCGTCCGCCGCCGCCAGGTCGGGCTGGTGATCGGGGGAGAGCGCCTGCGGGGACCGAATACGACCTTCTGGCCCGTCTGGCAGGGGGGACGGGAGCTCGGCCAGGTGACCTCCGCGGTCTACTCGCCCCGGCTGGAGCAGAACATCGCCCTCGCCCTTGTGGCCACCGCCGGAACCGCCCTCGGCACGGAACTCGAGGTGGTCACCCCCGGCGGCGCCCGCCCGGCCACGGTCGTGGAGCGCCCGTTCTTCGACCCTAACAAGAAACTCGCCTCGGCCTGACCCGGCCTGTTGGCTCCCCCATCGACCCCCTATCCCCCCGCCCCATCATGTCCGAACTCTCTGTCGACCTCTCCTGGCAGCGCACCTCGCCGACCCTCGCCACCGGGCAGTATTCGAACGCCCACGAAATCCGCTACAACGAGGGCCACGCCCTTCCCGCCGACGCTGCCCCGGACTGGGGTGGGGATCCCGCCCACACCAATCCGGAGCAGGCCCTCGCCGCGGCCCTCTCCAGCTGCCACATGATGACTTTCCTCGCCCTCGCCGCGAAGGCGGGCTGGCCGGTGGCTTCCTACCGGGACCACGCGGTGGCCCATCTCGGCAAGAATCCGCAGGGGCGCATGGCGGTCACCCGGATCGAGCTGCATCCGGAGGTCGGGTTCGACGCGGGCTTTGCCGTGGAGGAGGCCGAGCTGGCGCAGATGCAGGACCGCGCCCACCGCTACTGCTTCATCGCCAACTCGCTTGCCGACAGCGTGGAGATTGAGTTGTCCTGACCGCTCCGAGCTCCGCCTTCGCCCTCCGAGGATCGCCCTGCACCCCCACCCCCCAGACCCAAGCCATGGAGACCCACACCCTGCTGGAACAGGAACGGACCGAACCCGGCATCCTCCGCCTCACCCTGAACGATCCCGACCGCCGCAACGCCCTCTCCGAGGCGATGCTCGACCGGCTGGGCGAGGCGATTGCCGAGGCGGGCTCCGATCCGGCGGTCCGCGTGGTTATCCTCGCGGCAAAAGGACCGGCCTTCTCCGCGGGGCATGACCTCAAGGAACTGACGAGGGCCCGCTCCGGCCCGGACGGCGGGCGCGCCTTCTACCAGCGGATCATGGAGAAGTGCTCGGCGGTCATGCAGGCGATCGTCAACAGCCCGAAACCGGTCCTCGCCGAGGTCACCGGGGTGGCTACCGCCGCGGGCTGCCAGTTGGTGGCCAGCTGCGACCTCGCGGTGGCCGCGGAGACAGCGCGCTTCAGCACGCCGGGGGTCCACATCGGTTTGTTCTGCTCCACCCCGATGGTCCCCCTCTCCCGCACGGTCCATGCCAAGCATGCCATGGAGATGCTCCTCACCGGGGACATGGTACCGGCTGCCCGCGCCGCCGAGATCGGGCTGGTCAACCACGCCGTGCCCGACGCGGAGCTCACTGCAGCCACCGAGGCAATCGCCGGCAAGATTGCCGCCAAGTCCAGCCTGACCCTCGCCACCGGCAAGCGCGCCTTTTACGCCCAGCGGGAGATGCCGCTGGCCGAGGCCTACGAGTACGCTTCCCGCGTGATGGTCGAGAACATGCTCGCCCGCGATGCCGAGGAGGGCATCGGCGCCTTCCTCGAGAAGCGCCCGCCACGGTGGGAGGATGCCTGAGCGGATGGAAGCCCCCGCCCCCAATCCCTACAACGAGGGGCTGGACCGCAACCCCGCGAATTTCCAGCCGCTCACCCCGCTGACCTTCCTGGAGCGGGCGGGCACGGTCTTCCCGGAGCACACCGCCATCGTCCACGGCTCCCTCCGGCGGAGCTATGCGGAGTTCTACCGGCGCTCCCGCCAGCTGGCCTCGGCGCTGGCGGGGCTCGGGATGGGGCCGGGCGACACGGTCTCCGCCCTCCTCGCGAACACCCCGCCGATGCTCGAGGCCCACTACGGGGTCCCCATGTGCGGAGCGGTGCTCCACTCCATCAACACCCGCCTCGATCCGGGCACGATCGCCTTCCAGCTCGACCACGCGGATTCCCGGGTCGTCCTCGTCGACCGGGAGTTCCTCCCCACCCTCGGGGAGGCGCTCGCCCGCGCCTCCGTCACCCCCCGGATCATTGCCTACGACGACCCGGAGTGGGACGGGCCGCGACCGCCGACCGAGGCCGATGACTACGAGGCTTTCCTCGCCGGGGGCGATCCGGACTACGCCTGGCGGATGCCCGCGGACGAGTGGGACGCCATCTCCATCAACTACACCTCAGGCACGACCGGCGATCCCAAGGGAGTCGTCTCCCACCACCGGGGAGCCGCCCTCCTCGCCCAGGGCAACGCCCTCACCGCCTCCATGCAGAGGCACGCGGTCTACCTGTGGACGCTGCCCATGTTCCACTGCAATGGGTGGTGCTTCCCCTGGACGATGTCCGCCGTCGCCGGCACCCATGTCTGCCTCCGCCAGGTGCGCCCGGAACCGGTCTGGAGGGCGCTCGCCGGGGAGGGGGTCACCCACCTCTGCGGGGCGCCGGTCGTCATGTCCCTGCTGGTCGGGGCGCCCGCGGAGGTGAAGCGGCCCCTCGACCGGTCGGTCCAGTTCTTCACCGCGGCGGCCCCGCCCCCCGAGTCGGTGCTCGCCGCCATGCAGGACGCCGGTTTCGAGGTGATCCACCTCTACGGGCTCACCGAGACCTACGGGCCCGCCGTGGTCAATGAGTGGCATGGGGAATGGTCGGCCCTGCCCGCCCCTGAACAGGCGGCCCTCAAGGCTCGCCAGGGAGTGCGCTACCTGCCCCTTGAGGAGCTCGCGGTCCTCGATCCGGAGTCCCTCCAGCCGGTGCCCCGCGACGGTAGCACCATGGGCGAGGTGATGTTCCGCGGGAATGTGGTCATGAAGGGCTATTTCCGGAACCCGCAGGCCACGGCCAAGGCCTTTGCCGGTGGCTGGTTCCACTCGGGCGACCTCGGCGTGGTCCATCCGGACGGCTACCTCCAGCTGAAGGATCGCTCCAAGGACCTCATCATCTCCGGTGGCGAGAACATCTCCTCCATCGAGATCGAGGAGGTGCTCACCCGCCATCCCGTGGTGGCTGCCGCCGCCGTCGTCGCCATGCCCAGCGAGAAATGGGGCGAGACGCCCTGCGCCTTCGTCGAGGCACGGGGCGACGGCATTCTCGCGGAGGAGGTCCTCCGGGCCTGGTGCCGGGAGCACCTCGCCTCCTATAAGGTGCCGGGCAAGTTCGTCCTCACGACGATCCCCCGCACTTCCACGGGCAAGATCCGCAAGTTCGTCCTCCGCGAACAGGCCCGCGAATGGGCTTCCTGAGGACGGCCTGAGGGCGGCCGGGGCGGGCAGGCGGCCGGGAACCACCACCGCCGGTCGGATTTTCGTGCGCCGGTCCCACGGGAACGCCGGTTTCGACTTGCAGACCCACGGGGCGCACGCCACGGTCTGCGCGCTTCGTTCTTCCCAATCTTCCCCTCCACTCCCTCATGAATGCTTCCCCGTCTACCCCCGCGGGCGCGGCGACTCCTCCGCGCACCAGTGTCTTCCTCGTCGGCTCGGTTGCTTCCCTCGCGGGCATCCTCTTCGGTTTTGACTCCGGGATCGCCGCCTCCTCCGGGGGCGCGGTCAACGAGCACTTCGGGATCACCGACGAGCCCTTCCTCAAGGGGCTCTGGGTGGCCTTCGTGCCGCTGGGAGCCCTCTTCGGTGCCCTCCTCGGGAGCAAGGTTTCCACGGGGCTCGGCCGGAAGAAGGGCCTCCTCTTCAATGCTGTCCTCTTCTTCGTCGCGATCGCCCTCGCCGCCTTCGCGCCGACCCTTTCCCTCTTCGCGATCTCCCGTCTGCTCATGGGGCTGGCCATCGGGAACTCGGCGGTCATCACGCCGATGTATCTCGCCGAGATGGTCCCACCGGCCTCCCGTGGCCGGGTCGGCTTCCTCTACCAGCTCTCCATTGTCGTCGGGATCCTGGTCTCCTTTGTCATCGGGGTCGTGGTCACGGGGCTGGTCGCCGACGACAACGAGAACTGGCGGATCATGATCGGCTTCGCCATCATCCCGGCCGTGATTTTCTTCTTCGGGATGCTCCGCATGCCGGAGAGCGCCCGCTGGCTGGTCGAGAAGGGGCGCGAGGAAGACGCCCGGCGCAGCCTCCTCCGCACGGTCGACGAGAAGGAGGCGGAAAAGGTCCTCGGGGAGATCGTCGAGGCCAACGCCCGCTCCGAGCAGGCACCGCTCAGCGCTATCTTCGGCCGGATGATCTTCCCGGTCATTATCCTCGGCTTCCTCCTCCAGTTCTTCCAGCAGTCCACGGGGATCAACGCGGACATGTACTTCGGCCCGGAAATCTTCAAGCAGGGCGGTTTCGGCTCCGCGGCCGCGCTCTGGGCCCAGGTCGGGATGGGGGTGGTCAACCTGGTCGCCACGATTGTCTCCATCTTCCTGGTCGACCGCATCGGGCGGCGCCGGCTCATGATCATTGGCGCCACCGGGATCGTCGCCATGCTCGCGGTCCAGTCCTACCTTTTCCACCTCTACGACACCGACCGCGCCGCCGCTGGAATGGGCCCGTCGGTGACGAGCCAGGAGCACAAGCACACCCTGCCGAACGTGGGCTCCACGGTGGGTCACCCCTCGCACAAGCCGACCACCCCGCCGTCAGCGGAAGCCGCGCAGGCCGAGGCCACCTTCGAGTCGCCGGTCACGGGCTGGATCTACGCCAGCATCCTCGTCTACATCGTCTTCTTCGCGATCAGTGCTGGCCCGCTCTGTTGGCTGATCATTTCGGAGATCTTCCCGCTCCGCTTCCGCGGGATCGGGATGTCCATCGCGGTCGCCGCGAACTGGTTGGTCAATTATCTGGTCAGCCAGCTGTTCCCGGTCATGAAGACGGATCTCGGCATGCCGGTGACCACCCTGATCTACGCCGCTTTCACCCTGGTCGGGCTGATCCTCGCGATCCGCTACCTCCCGGAAACCAAGGGGGTCCCGCTCGAGCGCATCGAGGCCAACATCTGGGCGGGCCGGCCCCTGCGCCGGATCGGGGACCCGGAAGAGGGGACCGAGCGGGCGACCTGAGCCGCCGGGTTTCTCTGTGCGGGATCCGCTCTGCGGGGAGCGGCCGTACGCCTCGGGGCGGCGGTCCGCTCCCCGGCACATGCTCGGGCACGAGCTCCAGCCCGGGGACACGGGGTTCCGGGGGGAACAAGCAGGGGACCGTTCGGGCGAACATGCAGGGGCCCGGGGGAAACAAGCAAGAGTCCGCTGGCTGGTCGGTGACGGTGCTCATCCGATCCAGCCGGCCTCCATTGCGGGGCTCGGCTCGGGGCAAGGGGCCGGGCTCACAAGGGGGAGGGAGTCCCGGAGATAAGGGGGAGAGGGGCTTCCCCGCACGGCTACCCCGCCGGCGCGGGCGAAATCCTTGCGGGAGGGCGGACTCGCATCCGGGCCCTGCTGTAGGTGCGGATCAGCTGGTGGCGTTGGCCGCTTTCGCCGCTTCGTCTTCCTTGGCGAGCCGGAGGGTTCGGTCGAGAAGCTGCTCGTAGATCGGTTCCCCGCCGATCCAGTCGGCCACGATGTGCGCGGCCAGGCAGGTGAAGATGAGGGGGAGGATGAGTTCGTAGGATCCGGTCAGCTCCACGGTGAGCACGACCCCCACCATGGGTGCCCGCACCACCGAAGTGAAGAGGCCGCCCATCGCGGCGATGGCGAAGGCGGCCCCGGCATGGCCGGGGAGGGAGACGAAGAGGTCGAGGAGCCCGGTGAAGGTCAGCCCGAGAATGGTCGCCAAGGTGAGGATGGGCGCGAAGATGCCCCCGGGCACTCCGGTCGAGTAGGAGCCCACGGTCATGAAGAAACGGACCACGAGGAGGCCGAGAAGGGCGAGCAGCCCCATCCCGTTGCCGGCGAGGAAGCCGGGAATGATCGGCTCGTTGCCCATCACCGAGTTCGGCCAGGTCATCACGAGGATGCCCACGAGGCCCCCGAAGAGGGCCGGGAAGAGGTAGGGGACGCGTTTGGCGAGCTTCCCGGCGAGGCCGAGGCCGCGAAGGATGGCCCAGTTGAGGAGCACCCCGGCAAAGGCGAGGACGATCCCGAGGAGGAGAAAGAGGCTCATCGTCCAGAGGGGCATCCGGTCGACGACGAAGGCGAGGTCCGGGGCCACTCCGCCGATCAGCTCGGTCACGATGGTTGCGGCACCGGCCGCGATGGCCACCCCCATGTAAGTGAGGGGAGTGTGGTCGAACTGCTTGCGGGTCTCCTCGATGACAAAGATGATCGCCGCGAGGGGGGCATTGAAGGCCGTGGCCAAACCGGCCCCGGCCCCTGCCGCGATCAACCCGTTGAATTCGGTGCCCCGCTTGTGGAAGAACTGCGTGAAGGCGCCGCCGATCGATCCGCCCATGTGGATGGTCGGGCCCTCCCGGCCGAGGACGAGCCCGGCCCCGATGGAGAGGAGGCCGCCCACGAACTTGACGGGAAGCACCCGCAGCCCGCGCATCGGACGGGCTCCGGCAAGAGCCCCCTCGATCTCCTGCACGCCGCTGCCGCTGGCCTCCGGGGCGTACCGGCGTACGAGCCAGAGGGAGGCACAGGTCATCGCGGCGGCGAGGAATGCGGCGGCCGCGATGGCCAAGGGTCCGGGCAGGAAGGAGCGCAGGACCTGCGGATAGTGGAGGACGGCCCCGAAGGAGAGGAAGAAGAGGGAACCAATCACTCCCGTGAGGGCACCCACCAACACGTTCAGCCCGAGGAAGCCGGCCTGCTCGCCCACCGACCGCGTGGGGTGGGGATTGCTGGAGGAGGATCTGTAGAGTGGAGGAGAGATAGCGGTAGGCAAGGTATTTGGGAGGCTGGACGCAAGGGCAAGAACACCCGGGAAAGGAGGGGAATTGGGTTGTTGGCCGCTGGTTCCTGCTCCACGGTCGAAGGTGAGCTGGGATCGGGCAGCCGAGCTGTCCGCCGCCGGCCTCTGGTTGCCATGAGTAAGGTTCTCGAGTTTCTCCTGCGGGGCGAACGTCTCTCCACGGCGGAGATGGCGGAGGTGCTGCGGGTGGCCCCCGCCGAGGTCGAGCGCGAGTATGAGCGCCTGCAAGAGGAGGGCATCCTCCTCGGCTGGATGCCGGTGCTCCATCCGGATCGCCTCGGCGAGCAGCGGGTCTCCGCGGTCATCGAGCTGAAGATCAGTCCGGAGCGGGAGGGGGGATTCGACCGGGTCGCCCAACGGGTCAGCTCCTTCCCGGAGGTGCAGACCTGCTACCTGATGTCGGGCGCCTACGACCTGCTCGTGGTGGTGCGGGGTGCTACCCTCCACGAGGTCGCCCGTTTTGTCTCCGAGAAGCTGGCCACCCTTGGCGGGGTCCTCTCGACGGCCACCCACTTCCTCCTCCGCCCCTACAAGGAACAGGGCCACCTCCTCCTCACGGGGGAGGACAGCCTCGACAAGCCCGCGGTCAGTCCCTGAGCCGGCCATGGCCCCGACCCCCTCGTCCGAACCCGCCACGGCGGTGGATCGCTTCCTCGCCCATCATGTGGTGGACCTGCCGCGCTCGGGCATCCGCGACTTCTTCGCCATCGTCGCCCAGATGCCCCAGGCGATCTCCCTGGGGATCGGCGAGCCGGATTTCGTGACGCCCTGGCATATCCGGGAGGCGGCCATCTACGCCCTCGAGAGGGGCAACACTTCCTACACGGACAATCGCGGCCTCTACCGCCTCCGTCGCGAGATCAGCCGCTACCTCGCCCGCCACTACGGGCCGGAGTACGATCCGGACACGGAGGTGCTGGTCGCGGTCGGGGTCTCCGAGGCGATGGACCTGGCCTTCCGGGCAGTGCTCAATCCGGGCGACAAGGTGCTCTACCACCAGCCCTGCTACGTCTCCTACGCCCCGGGGATCACGCTCGCCCACGGGCAGGCCATCCCGGTGGAGACGGGAGCGGACCGGGGATTCGGGCTCGATCCGGCGGCCCTTCGCGACGCCTGGGAGCCGGGCTGCAAGGTGCTGGTCCTCAACTTTCCCACCAACCCCACGGGGGGCACGGTCGACCGGGCCACCCTTGAGGAGATTGCTGCCTTCGCCCGCGAGAAGGACCTGCTGGTCTTCTCGGACGAGATTTACGCGGAGCTGACCTACGAGGGGGAGCATGTCATGTTCTCGAGCCTGCCGGGGATGGCCGGGCGAACCCTGCTCCTCCACGGCCTCTCCAAGGCATGGGCCATGACGGGTTTCCGCCTCGGCTACGCCTGCGGGCCCGCTGAGCTGATCGAGGCCATGATGAAGGTGCATCAATACTCCATGCTCTGCGCCCCCATCCTCAGCCAGGAAGCCGCGGTGGAGGCCCTCCGCAACGGGGATGAGGCGGTCGGCCGGATGCGGGACGAGTACCGCGACCGGCGCGACTTCCTGGTGAACCGTTTTCGCGAGATGGGCCTGCCCTGCCACCTCCCCCGGGGGACGTTCTACGCCTTTGCCGATGTCTCCCCGACGGGGCTCGACGAAACGGAGTTCGCCACCCGGCTGCTTCACGAACAGGAGGTCGCGGTGGTGCCGGGTACCGCCTTCGGCTCTGCCGGGCGCGGCTTCGTCCGGGCGAGCTTCTCCACGAGCTTCCGCCGGCTCATCGAGGCGGCCGACCGCATGGAACGCTTTGCCGGGGCCCGCGCCGCCGGATGAAGGCGGATCGCCCCCAGGTCGCGCTGGTCGGCCGCCCCAATGTGGGCAAGAGTCGGCTCTTCAACCGCCTCTGCGGGGGGCGCGAGGCGATCGTCCACGACCGCCCGGGCGTGACCCGCGACCGTCTCGCTCGCGACCATGAGGATGGATACACGCTGATCGATACGGGTGGGATCGGCCTCTCCGAGGAGGGTACCCCCGCGGCCATCGCCCGGGCGGTCGAGGACCAGGTCTTCGTCGCGGTTGAGGCCGCCGATCTCATCCTCTTCGTGGTCGATGCCCGGGAGGGCCGGGTGCCCCTCGATGAGGAGGTCGCCGGCCAGCTCCGCTCCCGGGCCCGCTGCCCGGTCCGGGTCATCGCCAACAAGTGCGACCAGCCGGCCCACGCCGCGGAGACCTACGTCTTTGCCTCCCTGGGCTTCGGGGAGCCGCTGGCGGTCTCCGCGGAGCACCGCCTGGGCATTGGCGAGCTCCATCGCATGATCGCCGCCACACTCGACCTTCGCGGGCGCGAGGCCGCCGCCCGCGAGGAAGGGGAGGGGAGGGGCCAGGGGACCGATGGGGCGCCCCGGCGCACGGGCATCGCCCTGGTCGGCAAGCCGAATGTGGGCAAGTCCTCCCTCAGCAATCGCTTGCTCGAGAGCGAGCGCATGATCGTCACGGACCAGCCGGGCACCACCCGCGATACGGTCGCCTTCGACCTGGACTACACTTTCTCCAACGGCACGAAAGGCTCCTTTCGCCTCGCCGACACCGCCGGCCTCCGCGCGAAACACAAGGTGGACTCCCCGGTCGAGTACTTCTCCTCCCTGCGCTCCCGCAAGGCGATCGAGGAGAGCGATGTGGTCTTCCTGCTTCTCGATGCGGTCACCGGAGTCACCCGCCAGGACAAGGCCCTCGCCGGGGCCGCCCTCGAGGCCGGGCGGGCGCTGGTGGTCGTGGTCAACAAGTGGGACCTCTCCCGCGAGGCCTTCGTCCGCGGCGGGGTCGAGGGCTACCGCAACGAGGAGGAGTTTCGGCGCAAATACCGGCAGGCGGTTCGCGAGGAGTTGTTTTTTCTCCCCCGCAGCCCCTTTCTCTTCGCCTCCGCGGAGACGGGGCTGGGGATTGACGGGCTTCTCCAGACGGCCCGCCAGGTCGATGCCCACCAGCGCCGCACTCTTCCCACCGGGAAACTGAACCGGGTGGTCCACGACTTGGTCGCCCACCAGGCCCCGAGCCGGATCCATGGGCGGCCCTTCAAGCTGTTCTACGTGGTCCAGACGGGGATCCGCCCGATCCGGCTGCGCATCTTCTGCAACGATCCCTCCCGCCTCGAGGATCCCTACCGACGCTACCTGGTCAACGGGATCCTCGAGGCCTTCGAGCTGCAGGGTACCCCGATCGGGATCGAGCTGCGCGGCAAGGAACGGCGCTTCGCCGGCGCAGCGGGTAAGGCCTGAGTGCGCCGCGGGGGCTCCCCTCCCGATCCGGCTTTGACCCGCCCCTCCTTTCCCCCTGACGTTGACAAGCTCGATCCGCCCATGCGCCTGCTCGTCCTCTCCAGTGATCCCATCGCCCTCCCCCTGCTCGAGGGTCTCCTCCATGGGGAGGGGGAGCAATTGCGCTTGGCCGGAGTGGTGACGGCTCCCGACCGCCGCGCGGGACGGGGCCAGCGGGTCCAGCCAAACCCGGTCGCCGCCTGGGCCCGCGAGGCCGGCCTGCCCGTCACCCAGCAGGAAGGGGTCGGGCTGGCCGATCTTGAATCGCTGCCGGACTTCGAGGCCGCCCTGGTCTTTGCCTATGGCCAGATCCTCTCCGCCGCCTTTCTCGATTCCGCGCCCGCCGGATTCTTCAACTTCCATCCCTCCCCACTCCCCCTCCTGCGCGGACCCTCGCCGCTGGAAACGGCCCTCGCCGAGGGCTGGGAGGAAACGGAGCTCTGCCTGGTCCGCATGGTGGAGGCCATGGACGCGGGTCCGGTTGGCGACCGGACCACCCTGCGGATCCACGCGGACGAGACAGCGCCCCGGCTCCGGGAGCGCGTCGCCGCGGCCGCCCGCGACCGCCTGCCCGAACTGGCCCGGGCCGCCCGCGGGGAACTGCCCTGGCGTGAGCAACTGGATTCGCTCGCTACCTATTGCCGCAAAATCCGCAAGGAGGACGGCTTCCTCGATTTTTCCCTCCCCGCTCGCCAACTGGAGGCGCGCGCCCGCGCTTTCCACCCCTGGCCGGGATCCTCGCTCCTCCACGACGGGCGGCGCTGCCGGGTGGACGGTCTCTCCGTCGAGACGGGCTCGGGACCCCCGGGGGAAATCCTCGCCGCCGGGGATACCCTGGTCGTCGCCACGGGAGAAGACGCCCTTGCCATCCAGTCCCTGCAACGCCCCACCCGCCGGATGCTTCCCTTTGCCGAGGCCGCCCGGGGCCTCGGATTCACCCCGGGAGAACACCTCGCCTACTCTTCGGCCCGACCGCTGGTGCGCACCCCGCGTTCCCGTCGGCCGCCCCCCCCGCGCCATGAAGGAACTGATCCTGGTCCGCCACGCTAAGAGCTCCTGGAAGCTCGACGATTGCCCGGACTTCTACCGGCCCCTCAACGAGCGGGGCTACCGGGAAGCACCGGTCCTTGCGCGTCGGCTCGCCACCGAAGACTCCGCCCCCCACACCATCCTCACGAGCCCCGCCGTCCGCGCTTACTCCACCGCCCTCTTCCTGCGCTCCGCCTGGATGCTCCCCTGGGACCAGCTGGCCATCGCCCCCCCGGTCTACGAGGCCACCGCCGGCAACCTCCTCGAGTGGCTCGCCGCTGAGGAACGGCCGGAAAAAGTGGTCGTGGTTGGCCATAACCCGGGGCTCAGCGACCTCTTCGCCTGGCTTACCGCCGCCGACGCCCCCGAACTGCGAACCGCCTGCGCCGTCGCCCTCTCCCTCCACCCCACCACCCCCCTCGAACGCGGCACCGCCCGCCTCACCGCCGGCTGGGACGGCTGCCCCTCCGCCCCCGTATGACCTTCTCGCCTTCCCCTTTGATCCGGGAAAGGATCCGGCCACCCCTCCCTCTCCTCATTCCCCTCTAAGCCCGCCCGGCTACCCGTAGGTCCTTGCGGGCCTGGCGGCGCCTCCCGCGCTCCCGCCGGCCGGCCGGTTCCCACCCGCCCCAACAGGACGGATCCGCTTTCGCTACGTCAAGAGCTCCCGGAAGCGCGACGATGGCCCGGACTTCTACCCGCCCCTGAAAGGACGAGGCTGTCGGGAAAACCGGCCCTCGCGCGCCGGCTCCCCACCGAAGACTTCGCCCCCCCAAACCCTCCTCCCGAGCCCCCGCCGTCCGCGCCCGCATCACCCTCCCGAGCCCCACCTCCCGCGCTCCACCCGGATGCGCCCTTCGCACCAGCCGGCCAACCCCCCGGCCTACGAAACCACCGCCCGCAACCTCCTCGACGGACTCACCACCACCGAGGAATAGCCTGAACAAGGGATCGTGCTCGCCCATAACCCGGGTCTCAGCGACCTCTTCGCCTGGCTCACCGCCGCCGATGCCCCCGAACTGCGAACCGCCTGCGCCGTCGCCCTCTCCCTCCACCCCACCACCCCCCTCGAACGGGGCACCGCCCGCCTCACCGCCGGCTGGGACGGCCGCCCCTCCAACCCCGCCTGACCTCCTCGCCTTCCCCGGTGATCCGGAAAAGGACCGCCCCGCCCCTCCTTCTCCTCACTCCCCTCTAAGCCCGCCCGGCTACTCATCGGTTCCTCCTTGCCGGTCGGCGCCTCCCCCCAGGCCGGTTCCCACCCGCCCCAACGGGACGGATCCGCTTTCGCCACGCCAAGAGCTCCCGGAAGCGCGACGATGGCCCGGACTTCTACCCGCCCCTGAAAGGACGAGGCTGTCGGGAAACACCGGCCCTCGCGCGCCGGCCCCCCATCGAAGACTCGCCCCCCACACCCTCCTCCCGAGCCCCCGCCGTCCGCGCCCGCACCACCCTCCCGAGCCCCACCTCCCGCGCTCCCCCCGGAT
>CAJXLM010000019.1 GCA_913056175.1 uncultured Opitutia bacterium
TCCGCCCCCAACCGAAACTCCCCCAACAACTCCCCCCGCAAATAGTAGTACCCCTCCCCCTTCAACTTGTACCGCCGCCGTCTCATACACCCAATCCCAACCCCACTCACCTTGGAAGTCAAGCGTGTGTAAAGCCTGTCATTATATTCCGGCCCGGTGAGATGGAGCGGGAGAGGGGGTGGGGTTAGCGGAGGCCGCCGGGGAGGCCGTGGGGGCCGTAGCCGACCAGTTCGAGGTAGGCGAGGCCGCGGAGGCCGGAGGGGGAGGAGACGGAGCAGGCGCCCTCGTAGTAGGCGTTGTCGGCGAGGGGATCGCGGACTTCCTGGTCGTCGAGGCGTGGGTGGAGGCGGAGGGAGACGGGTTGTCCGGTGGCGGGGTCGCGGGTGTCGATCCGGACGGTGGACGGGTAGGAGGTGCCCGTGTGGGGGCTGGTCCACGAATCGATTCCCGTCCACTGGAAGTCGGGCCCGGGCCGGAAGGCCGTCTGGGAGCCGTCGGGCCCGATCCAGACCAGGCGGGAGAAGGGGGAGGGGGTGCCGTCCTCCCGGCGGAGGATGTAGGCCTTGAGGGACCGGCCGTCCTCGAGCTGGATGGCGGTCCAGTCCCACCCGGCGAGGTCGTCCCCGAGTTGCTGGGAGCTGACCTCGTGGTCCATCCAGGCGGATCCGGAGACAATCCTTTCCTTCCCGTGGACGGTGAGCGTCCCGGCCACCTCCAGCCGTGGGAAGGTAAGGTAATAGCTGCGGGCGGCCGGGTCGGAGCCCTTGCGGGAGGTGCCGTCCTCGCCGAAGACCACCAGCGGCTGTTGCGGGGTGAGGGTCAGGCGGGCATGGCTGTCCGGGCCCGTGGAGAAGACCAGTTCCATCCGCTCGGTCTCCGGGTCGGCGAGGGCGAGGGACCACGGCCCGTGGCGGACCGCGAGGGTGTCGGTGGCGGCGGCGGCGTTCCAGCCCTCCCGGTCCATCCGGTGGGCCTGGAGGAATTGTCCGCCGTCGATGTCAGCGAGGGCCACATGGGTGGAGAAGATCTGTCGGTCCCCGGCGAGAGGGTCGGCAGCGGGGAGGGAGTCTTCCTCTTCCGGGAGCGGGCCGGCGTAGCGGAAGAAGGTGACCTGGAAGCCGTAGGAGCGGCCGCCACCGTCCGGACTATTGCGGGCCGACTCCGGCGTGCCCGTCGTACCGCCGACGCTTTCGAGGTGCCCCGTGAGGTACCACCACTCGATCCGGTAGTCCGGGTGGGATCCGTGGTCCCGGGGAAAGGAAAAGGCCGTGCCCGGCTGAGGCACCGGGAATCCATCATCGGTGCGGGCGGGCACCGCCGGCGGTTCACCGCTCGCCCCGGGGGAGGCCGTAGCGGCGAAGGTGCCCATGGCCATGGTGCCGAGGGCGAGCGCACCCGTCCCGAGGTGGCGGAGGGTGCGGCGGAGTCGGGAGGGTTGGTGCGGGGAAACGGGCGAGGTCATCATGAGTCGGGGGAGCTTGGGCGATCGCGAGCGCGGGTGGAGCGAGCGCAGAGCCAGCCGACCAGCGCGCCCGTGGCGACGATGGCGACTGCTTGAAGGGCCATCTCGGTGGCGGGCAGCCGGTAGAGGAGGGTCCAGCCGAAGGATTGCCGGTTGATCACGAAAATCAGGAGGGCGGCGAGCGCGAGGCTGAGGACGAGTCCTCCGAGGACGGCCACCGCGGCCAGCCCGGCGCCCTCGGTGGCGAGGACCTTGGCGATTCTCCGCTCGTCGAGCCCGAGGCAGCGGAGTGTGCGGAGGCTGGCGGCGTCCTCGCGGATGATGGTGAGCAGGGCGAGGGCGAGTCCCGCAAAGGCGACGCCCAGCCCCAGCACCTGGATGGCCTGGGCAATCGTGAAGGTTTCCCCGAAGATCCGCAGGGCGGTCGCGCGCAGCTCACCCTGCCGGAGAAACTGGAGCCCCGTTTCGCGCGCCCGCCATGTCTCCAGCGGGATCGGGGCGCCCGGTTCCGTGTGGATCACCGCGTTGGTGTAGAAGGGAATGTCGAACCAGGAACGGAGGGCCCTGAGGTCGGTTTCGAGGAGGCCCCGGTCGTTTCCGTAGTCGGCCTTGACGGCCCGGATCCAGAGCGTGCGCGGACCGGCGGGCGTGGTCAGGGTGACCCGGTCCCCCTGGCCCTTCCCGAAGCGGTAGCGAAAGGTTTCGTTGACAACCGCGAAGCTGTCGGCGTCCGCCGGCTGGGCGCTGAGGGGGAGGGGTTCCTCGATCCAGAGGAATTCCTCCTCCTCGAGGAGGTCGGGATAGCGGGCTCCGGCGAGAAGGACCGTACGCCCCTCGAGGGGAACGGGAAAGCGGGCGGAGGGCAGCACCGCGCGTACCTCCGGCTGTGCCTCCAGCCACTCGACCGTGGCGAAGGGGACCCCCGGCTGGCCCCCCGCATCCGGGGCGGAGAGGTAGACATCGGCCTGGAAGCGGACATTCAGCCAGCGGACGACGGTGCTCTCGAAGCTGCCGACCATAATGCCCATGCTGAGGGCCATGCCCGTGGCCACGAAGAGCCCGGCCACGGCCAACCGGTGGCGGCTGGAGGCGGCCCGGAGGCGCTGGAAGCCGTGGCGAAGCGCCGGGGGAAGGGAGCGCCGACCGGCGAGGGCACGGGCGACCGGCCGGACGATCCCCGCCACCAGCAAGGTTCCCCCGATCAACCAGGCAAAGGCGGCGGCATAGCCGGCCACCGGAAACCGGCTGCCCGCTGGCAGGGGCACGGGCGGCAGCCAGAGTACGGCGAGGCCGAAGACCACGAGGACCAGCCCCAGCCCCGGGCGCCGGAGCAGCCCGAGCCCCGGCCGGAAGCGCCCCGCGCTGAGCACCTGGGCGGGCGGGGTGGAGGCGGCATCGCGGAGGGGCAGCCAGGCGGCGAGGAGGCCTCCGCCCAGACCGAGCAGCAGGGCCATGGCGACATCGCCGGCCTGCAGCTGGGCGCTGGCGGCGGTGGTCTCCAGATAGAGCGTGTTCACGGTGCGGGCGACCGCCCGGACCACCAATTGTGAGCCGAGGCTCCCGAGGACCAGGCCGGCAGCGGTGCCGGCGAGGGCGAGGGCGGCGATGTCGAGCGCCCAGAGCTTGCGGATCTCCCCGGCGGTCAACCCCAGCGAGCGGAGGATCCCGATCTCGCGACGCCGTTTCACCACGGCCGCGTCCATTCCCAGGGCGATCAGGTAGAGCCCGACAAGGAGGGCGATCAGGGAGAGGATCAGCAGGTTGAGACGAAAAGCCGCGGTCATCTGGGCCCCGGCAGCCTGTTGTTGTCCCGGCAGCAGCACTTGCCAGGCTCCCCCGCCGACCCCGGCCAACTCCTCGGCGAGGATCCTGCGGAGGGCCTCGGCGTCGGGGAGTTCCGGGTCGACGAGGATCTCGACGCGGTCGACTCCACCGCGGTCGAGCAGGGAACGGGCGGCGGCGAGGTCGAGAACGACCAGGTTGGGCGGTACGGACACCCCGCCCTCGCCGGGGGGCAGGACTCCGCGAACGGTGAGGGCGTGCTCCTCACCGCGGGCGCGGATCGTCCACGTCTCCCCCGGGGAGAGCCCCTCGCGCCGGGCCACCTCCGGGGCGACCCAAGCGGAGCGGCGGTCGCGGAGGATGGACCAGAGTCCCGGTTCCTCGCCCGGTGGGGGGAGGAGGTCCGCCGAGGAGTCGGCGACCGGCGCGTTCTGGATCCCGACCAGGTCGACCCCGAGCAGGCGGAGCGGCCGGCCCGGATCGGTCCCCGCGGTGGCCGCCTCGCCCTCGACCAGCGGGACCACCTCGGCCGGGCGCAGCCCGACCGTGTCCCGGATCCGGCCCAGCTCCCCCGCGGAAAACGCTCCCACTGCCTTTTCCACGGTGACGGTGCTGCGGCCGGTGACCGCATCGGTAAAGCCCTCGAAGCCCGTCACGGCCGCCCGGTTCGCCATCTGGATGGAGAGGAAGCCTCCGACGCCCAACCCGAGGATCGCCACCAGGGCGAGGGTTTGCCACGGCTGGTTGCGGGCGTGGCGCAGGCTGGTCTTTCGCCAGAGCGCACCGAGCCTCCGGGCTGGACCCGGAGGAGCCGGGGAGGCCGACGCGTGCGGGAGGGGGCGGGCCCTCATTCCTCTGCGGGGGTGGGCTCGCCGATCCATTGTCCATCGCGCATGTGCAGCACGCGGTCGCAGATCCGGGTGGTTTCCGGTTGGTGGGTCACCATGACGAGGGCCGTCCCCGCGGAGGTACAGAGTTCGGCGAGCAGGTCGAGCACCCGTTCCCCGCTGGCCGTGTCCAGATTCCCGGTGGGCTCATCGGCGAGGAGGAGCCGGGGGCGGATGGCGAGAGCCCGGGCGAGGGCGATGCGCTGGCACTCGCCCCCGCTGAGCTCGGAGGGAGTGCCCGCGGCGCGGTGAGTCATGCCGACCGCGGCGAGCAGGTCCTCGACCCGTTCGCGGCGCTCGCGCGAGGACACCCCGGCGAACTCCAGGGGAAGCTCGATGTTCTCGCGGGCGGAGAGGGTGGGGAGCAGGTGGAAGAACTGGAAGACAAAGCCAATGGCGGAGCGGCGCAGGGCGGCCCGGGCCGACTCGTCGAGCGCGGCGAGATCCTCGCCACGAAAGAGGATGCGGCCCTCGTCGACGGTCTCGATGCCCCCGAGGCAGTGGAGCAGGGTGGACTTGCCCGAGCCGGAGGGACCCATCAGGGCGAGCCGCTCTCCCGGGTCCAAGCGCAGGGAGAGGCCGCGGAGCACCGGCTGCGGGTCGTAGTGCTTGCTGATTCCCTCGGCAACGAGAAGCGGGGTGGGGGAGGGGGAAGATGCGTCCACGGCGGGAGCTTAGCACAGCTGCCCCGATTTGCACGCAGGGGAAAGCGTGGGACGGCCCAAGGAACGACAGAAGCCCGTGGACCCAAGTCCCGGGCCCCTCGCGCCCGCTCCCCGCTCCCTCCGCCTCGACCGGTGCAAGCGTTCCCGCGGGGCCGCGCCTCCCCGGCGCGCCCTCTTCCGAGGAGCGGCCCCCTTTTCCTTTGGGGACCCCGCCCCGCCTCCACGCCTCGGCCCCCGCGGCCGTCCCCGGAGGAAGAGCCCGCGGGGAAGGGGCCGACCCGATGCGGGGCCGGGTTGAAGGCCTGTGATCTTGCGGAGCCCTTCCGGAGGGGGCGGGCCCCGGTTCGCGGAAATCGTGGAAACGCCGACAAATCCCGTCCCCGATGGCGGGTCCCCGCGTTCTGGCGGGGTTTTGCGCTTCCGGCGGGTCGGGGAATTTGTTGGGATCCGTTTCTATGCTCGATCCCCACTGGATCCGGGAGAAACCGGAAGTGCTCCGTGCCGAACTGGCGAAGAAGAAGTTCGGGTCCGACCTCGGGACCCTCCTCGAGCTGGACGCGCGTCGGAGGGAAAGCATCCGGGAGGCGGAGACCCGGCGGGCGGGCCAGAAGGCCGCCAACGTGGAGATGGCCGCGCTGGAGAAGGGTTCGGAGGCCTTCCGGGCGAAGGTGGCCGAGATGAAGGAGCTGTCGGCGCGGGTCAAGGAGGCGGAGGCGACCGCCCGGGATGCGGACCGGGCGTGGGAGGAGGCGTGCCTGGAGCTGCCGAATGTCCCGCACCCGGAGGCGCCCGTGGGTCGGGGCGAGGAGGACAACGTGGAGATCCGGCGGGGCGGGCCGGACCCGGGAAGTTTCCCCGTCGCCGCCATCCACGATGAATTGCCCGGGATGGGTCGGCTCCTCGACATGGAGCGGGGCGTGCGGGTGACCGGGGGAGGGTTCCCCTTCTACCGAGGGCCCCTCGCCCGCCTCGTCCGGGTGCTCGTGGACTGGTTTCTCGACGAGAATGCCCGGCGCGGCTACGAGGAGCTCCTCGCTCCCCTCCTCGTGAATGCGGACAGTGCCCGCGCGACCGGCCAGCTGCCGGACAAGGAGGGCCAGATGTACACCGTGCCCGGGGACGAGCTTTACCTCATCCCGACGGCGGAGGTCCCGGTCACCAACTTCTACCGGGGGGAAATCCTGCCGGCGGCGGAGCTCCCCCTCAAGCACTGCGCGCACACCCCCTGTTTCCGGCGGGAGGCGGGCAGCTGGGGGGCCCACGTGCGCGGTCTGAACCGCCTCCACCAGTTCGACAAGGTGGAAATCGTGCGCTGGGAGCGGCCCGAGGACGGGGAGGCGGCGCACCAGGAACTCCTCCGGGACGCGGAGGTCCTCCTGCAGGAGCTCGGATTGCCCTACCGCGTCCTCGAGATCTGCACGGGTGATATGGGCTTCCCGCACCACCGCCAGTACGACCTCGAGGTCTGGGCCGCCGGGCAGGGGCGCTGGCTCGAAGTGAGCAGTTGCAGTCACTTCACGGATTTCCAGGCCCGCCGGGCGAACATCCGCTTCCGGCGGGAGCCCGGGGCCAAGCCCGAGTACCTGCATACCCTGAACGGGTCCGCCCTGGCCGTCCCGCGAGTGCTCGCGGCGCTCCTCGAGAACGGGTACGATGGAGCGGGGGCGGTCCGGCTGCCGGCGGTGCTCGCCGACCGGATGGGACAGGAGACCCTCCCGCTCCCCTGAGCGGCGGGGCGGCGCGCGATGGCCCCGCTCCGGCAGGAGCTGCGGGAGCGCTTCCCCCTCGGGCGGTGTCCCCGAGCCGTGGAGGATCTCCTGCGGGCGGACGACGGGGACCAGCCGTGGGCGTTGGCGTGCTCCGGCGGTCCCGACTCGTTGTTCCTCCTCTACTGGTGGGCCGCCCATTTCCCCGGGCGGGTTCCCCGCACCCGCGTGCTTCACTTCGACCATCGGGTGCGGCCCCACGGGGCGGAGGAGGCCGCCCGGGTGCGTTCGTGGGCGGAGGGCGAGGGCTTTCCCTGTGCCGTGGGAAGCCGGGCGGAGACAGGGCCCGCCCCGGAGGCGGAACTGCGGGCGGCGCGTTTCGCTTTCTTCGGGAGGGAGCTGCAGGTGTCCCCGCCCTGTCGTCATCTCCTCGTCGGGCACAACCGGGACGATGCCGTGGAGACCCTGCTCCTCCGGCTGGCCCGGGGCAGTCATCCCGAGGGCCTCGCGGCACCCCGGGCGGTGGCCCGGCACCGGACCCCTTTTCCCCATTGGCGCCTGCGCCCCCTTCTCGGGTGGTCGGCCGCGGAGATTCGCGCCTTCCTGCGGGAACGGGGAGTCGAGCCTACTTATGATTCCAGTAACGACGGCCTTGGCCCGGAAAGGAACCGGATCCGCCACCAAGTCCTGCCCGCCTGGGAGGCGGCTCTCGGGCGGGAAGCGGCCGCCGGTCTGCTCCGCAGCCAGGAGGAGCTCGCCGAGTGGGCGGACCACTTCGCGGAGGAGGCGGAGCCGTTCCTGCGGGGAGCGGGGGCTGCGGAGGCGGGGGAGGAGCTCCGCGTGGGCGAACTGCGGGGGCGCAGCCCGGCCCTGCGAAGGTTCGTCCTGCAACGGATTTTTGCCCGATGGGAGCAACCAGTCGCTCCCGCGGTGGTGGACTCCCTCGTGGTAACCCTGGGTCGTGGTGGGGATGGCCGCTGGAGTGTCGCTGGCGGTTCCCGCCTGCACCTTGAGGGAGAGTGGCTCCGCCGGGAGGGGCCTGGCGAGGTCCCGGTGGGGTGGGCTTCCGTCACCTGGCCGCCCTCTGTCCAGCTGCACGGACCGGACGGGGACCGTCTCGACCGGCGGAAGTTGTCCAACGCGGAACCGGCCGCCGGCCTTTGGCAGGCGGACCCCGGCCGCGAGGCCTTCCTCGGGGTGCGTGGTGATCCCCTCCTGCGGGTGCGTCGCTGGGAGGCCGGGGATCGTTATCGGCCCCTCGGGGCACCCGGCACGCGCAAGCTGCAGGACCTCTTCACGGACCGTCGTATCGATCGCCTCGTCCGGCGACTGCTTCCCGTCGTGGAGATTCCCGGGCAGGGGATCGTGTGGGTGCCCGGTCTTCCGCCGGCAGAGCCCTTCCGGGTCGACCGGGGGCACGCTTCGGTTCTGCATTTGACTTACCGTCCCCCTTCGCGAAGTTAGCGAAAAAGGCGGGGTTTCCGCCGCATTCCTATGGCCAAAGAAAATTCACCAAAAAAAGCCTCGGGCGGCGGCCCGAAGCCCGACCGTTTCCAGCCGAAGGTCCTCATGATCTGGTTGGGGATCCTCGCCGCGATCTTCACCCTGTATGCCCTGAGTGATTCGCAGCGCGGCCAAGTCACTCAGATGAGCATCCCGCAGGTGCTCGAGGCCGCCCAGGACAACCGGATCATCACCGGGACGATCAAGAACGAGCCCAACGGCGGGAACGAGTGGTACCTTATCTCCGGACGGATGGCGCCTCCCGGCAACACGGCGGGGCAGCTGGAGGGGGATTCCAGCATCGAGCCCATCCTCTTCCAGGCGCGCGGCCGCCTTACTTCGGACGAGTACACCACGATCCGGCCGTTTTTCCGGGAAGAACCGGCGAGCACCTTCCTGACCGACCTCCTCATCAACCTCGTCCCCTTCCTCCTGATCATCGGGCTCCTCTACTTCCTTTTCGTCCGGCAGCTCCGCAACGCCGGCAAGGGGGCGATGAGCTTCGGGAAGAGCAAGGCGAAGATGCTGACCCGCGACCGGGAAAAGGTGCACTTCAAGGACGTGGCCGGATGTGACGAGGCGAAGGAAGAGGTCAGCGAGATCGTCGACTTCCTGAAGGACCCCAAGCGCTTCCAGAAGATCGGGGGCAAAATCCCCAAAGGCGTGCTCATGGTGGGCCCACCCGGTACCGGGAAGACCCTCCTCGCCAAGGCGGTGGCCGGCGAGGCGGATGTTCCGTTCTTCACCATCAGTGGGTCCGATTTCGTGGAGATGTTCGTGGGGGTGGGCGCCGCCCGCGTGCGGGACATGTTTGAGCAAGCCCGCAAGAATTCCCCCTGTATTGTCTTCATCGACGAAATCGACGCGGTCGGCCGTCAGCGCGGGGCGGGGCTCGGCGGGGGGAACGACGAGCGCGAGCAGACCCTGAACTCCCTGCTCGTGGAGATGGACGGCTTCGAGGATCACGAGGGGATCATCGTGATCGCGGCGACCAACCGTCCCGACGTGCTGGACAAGGCCCTCCTCCGCCCCGGTCGGTTCGACCGCCAAGTGGGCATCGATCCCCCCGACCTGAACGGGCGGGAGCAGATCCTCGCCGTGCACGCGAAGAAGATCAAGATGGCCGAGGACATCGATCTGAAGGTCGTCGCCCGGTCGACCCCCGGTTTTGCCGGGGCCGACCTCGCCAACCTCCTCAACGAGGCTGCCCTCATCGCTGCGCGGCGGAAGCGGAAGGAAGTCCTCATGTTGGACATCGACGAGGCCCGCGACAAGATCTCCTTCGGCCGCGAGCGGCGGCGGCTCATGGACGAGGAGGACAAGAAGATCACCGCCTACCACGAGGCGGGTCACGCGATCATCCAGGCCGTCGTCGACGACGGGAAGATGCCCCTCTACAAAGTGACCATCATCCCGCGCGGGCAGAGTCTCGGGAGCACCATGTTCACCCCGACCAAGGACATCCTCAACCAGGGGAAAGCGCGGGCCCTCAACCAGATCTGCGTCGCCATGGGCGGGCGAATCGCCGAGGACATGGTGATCGGGGACATCACCAGCGGGGCCTCCGGGGACATCAAGATGGCCACGAAGCTCGCCCGGCGAATGGTCTGCGACTGGGGCATGAGCAAGCTCGGGCCGATCGCCTTCGGGGAGAACCAGGACCATGTCTTCCTCGGCAAGGAGATCTCCCGCGACCAGAACTACAGCGAGGCCACCGCCCAAGCGATCGACGGAGCCATCCACGAGATTGTCGAACAGCAGTACGAGCGTGCCGAGCAAATCCTCGAGGAGCACCGGGAACACCTGCACACCCTCGCCGATTCCCTCATCCAGTACGAGACCGTGGACGGGAAGCACGTCCACGAGATTCTCGAGACCGGGGCCATCCAGTCCCCGATCGAGCCCCCCGAGCCCATGACGGTTCCCGGTCCCGGAGACGGGGAGGAGGAACCGGAGAAGAAGGCCGGCAGCGGCGAAGAGGAACTCGGGAGCGGTCCCGAGCCGGCCGGCGCTCCGGCCTGACCCGGCCCAGCCCCGTCCGGAGCCCGGTACCCCGTTCGCATGCGCCGATTCCCGGCGGAGTGGGAATCCCACGCGGCCACCTGGATTTTCTGGCCGCGCGGGGCGGATCGGTACCTCTACGGGTCGGTGGCCGACTACCGCGAGGTGCGGGACGCTTTCGTCCGGCTGATCGATGTGCTCGCCGCCCTCGAGCCGGCCGTCGAACTGGGGGTCGATCCCTCCCGGGAGGAGGAAGCCCGCGCCGAGGTGGGAGGTCGGGCCCGGGTGCACGCCTTGCCCCTCGACGACGCGTGGGCGCGGGATACCGGACCGAGCTTTGTGGTGGAGGGGGAAGACCCCCCAGGGCTCGTCGGGGTCTGCTGGTCCTTCAACGGCTGGGGGCAGCGGTTCGCGCCCTGGGAGCGAGACGCCGCGGTGGGCCGCGCGGTCGCCCGTCTCGCCGGGGCCCGCGCAGAGGAGAGCCCGCTCGCCTGGGAGGGCGGTGCGGTGGCCACGGACGGGACCGGCCGGCTCCTGACAACGGCTCCGGTGCTGGAGGATCCCGGCCGACTCGGCGGTCGGTCGGCGGAGGAGACGGCCACCGCCCTCCAGGGCTCCCTCGGGGGTCGGGAACTGCTCGTCCTGCCAGAGGGCATGGAAGGCGACGATACCGGAGGCCATGTCGACCAGGTGGCCGCCTGGGCTCCGACGGGGGTTGTCCTCGTGCCGGAGGCCATCGACCTCGCCGGGGAGGCCCGGCGCCGGGCCCTCGCCAACGAGGCCTACCTCCGGGAGCGGGGCGTGGAGACCGTGGGCCTGCCGGCCCCGGATCCCGTTCTCCACCGCGGCGAACCACTGGCGGCGAGCTACCTGAATTTCTACCCGGTGAACGCCGGCCTCCTCGTCCCCGCTTTCGGGCAGCCCGGTTCCGACGAGCGGGCCCGGGCGATCCTCGGCGAGCACTTCCCGGACCGCGAGATCATCGGGATGGAGAGCCGACCCTTTCTCCTCGGCGGAGGGGGCCTGCATTGCCTGACCCAGCCGCAGCCGGCGGTGGGGTGAGTCCAGACCGGGGATTCGGCCGGAGGACGCGCGGTGGCCGGCGGTGGGTCGCCGCGGCCGGGCGGGGCGTGGGGTCGATGCGGGTCTGTCCCGTGGGTAGGGAGGCCCCGGTGCGCCGGTTTCGCGTCCGCCTCCCGCGGGTGGGGTCAGCCGTGGGGCTGCTCTCCCAGCAGGGAAGCAGTGCGGGCGAAGAGGTCCTCCGCGAAGACGCCGGCGGTAGCGAGGGCCTGCAGGAGGATCTCGCCGGAAAAGACCAGGGAGTCCCCCTGCTGAAGGAGGAGGGTTCCGGCGACCTCCCCGGCCCGGGCCTCCTCGAGGGAGGTGTAGAAGGAGAGCGAAAAGAGACCCTGCCGGTTGAGGATCTCGGGAGTGGCGACCGTCTGCTGCTTCACGAGCGATTCGGCGAGGATGGAGAGCCCGTGAATGGAGGCGTCGAGCAGGCACTCGATCCCGTACTCCTCCCGGAGGATCTGGAACTTCCGGCGGAGGGCGACCTTCTGGAACTGCTGCTGGCGTTCCTGGGCCTGGCGCTGGACCTCGAGGCGGGGCGCATTGGCCTCGCGGTTGATCTTGTAGAGGCAGAGGAAGAGGTGGTTCTGATGGAGGGCGGCCAGCGAAAGCTGGAAGGCATCGGTGATGGTCTGCCGGCTGAGGATCTCCCGGGCCACCTCGCGCGCGGTCGGGAAGGGGAGGTGGCGGTCGAGCCGGGCGTCGTTGCGCACTTGGCGCGCGTGGACCTCGTAGTCGTCCTCGGAAGCGGAGGCGTGGGCGGCCAGCTGGAAGGCGAGCCAGTCGATGGACTTCTGCACCTTGCCCTGGAAGTCGCGGGCGAGGTCGGGATGCCGGAGTTGCCGGTGGGCACCGGCGGAGGGATCGGGCACTTCACTCATGGAATGGAGAGGGGCGCGGCTGCGTTCGGGAGGGGTGGATCCTTCTCACACAAACAGGAGCATGAGGAAGGGGAGGAGGACGAGGACGGCCATGATGGCGTAGAGGATCCAGATGGTTCGCTGGGCCTTGCGCCGGACCTCCGGAGACACCTCGTCCATGCGGTTTCGTTTTTCGGAATCCTTATCCATGGGAAAAGAAGAACAGGGCAATCAGTTGGAGGACAAGATTGGTCGCCACGGCGGCGGCGACATCGTCGGCGACCACGCCCCAGCCCCCCGGGAGGCGCTGCAGGCGGGAAATCCAGAAGGGCTTGGCGATATCGAAGAGGCGGAAGAGCAGGAATCCCCCGAGAATCCAGGGTGCCCCGATGGTGCTGGCGGGAAAGGTGAAGCCGAGGAAGCACAGCGGGAAGGCGGCAAACTCGTCGAGGACGATCCGGCCCGGGTCGCGCAGGCCCAGACGGACCTCCGCCTCCCCGCAGACGAGGACCGCGAGGTAGAGGAGGAGGACATTGAGGAGCAGGAAGGGAACCGGCAGCAGGTGAGCGAAGAAGACCGCGTAGAGCGGGATGGCGGCCACGCTCCCCCAGGTGCCCGGCGCCTTCAGCTGTCCGAGCGGACCCAGCGTGGCCAGCGGGACGACCACCGAGGAGGGCAGGAAATTCCAGAGGGGGTGCCGCTCCTTCATGCGGCCTCCCCCGCGCGGAGAAGCAGGCCGCGGTACTTCCAGAGGTAGAGGCCCCCGGAGTAGGCGGTGAGGAGGGCCGCGGCGACGAAGGCGATGATGCCGAGGACGGAGAACAAGCCCGCGGCGGCGGGGAGGGCCGCCCCGAGGAGCAGCAGGCCGGCACTGACCACCTGGAGGACCATCTTCAGCTTGCCGGCACCCTCGGCCGCCAAGACTACCTGGCGCACCGCCGCGAGCATGCGCAGGCCGGTGATGAGGAATTCGCGGGCGAGGATGAGGAGGAGGAAAAGGAGGGTCCAGCCGGGGAGGAGGCCCGTGGCCAGAAAGGTCACAAACAGGCCGACCATGAGGATCTTGTCGGTGAGCGCGTCCATGAGCTTCCCGTAGTCGGAGACGGTGCCCTGCTGCCGGGCGACCAGCCCGTCCAGCCAGTCCGTGAGCGCCGCCACCACGAAGAGAAGGAAGGCGAGGACCGCGAGTCCCTGGGGGGGACCCGGTACACTGAGGGCGGCCGCGATCAGGAAGAGGAAGGGCACCCGGGACAGGCTGAGGACATCGGGCAGGGACATTGCGTTGTTTCTACGCCACCCGGCCCGGGGAGGGAAAGCAAGGACTGCCCGCGGCAGCGCTGTTTTGGTCGGAAGTCCCCCCGTCCGGAGTCGGGGAGGGTGGCGGCGGGAAGGGGTGCGCGCTCCGGCGGCCCTCAGGATTCGCTCCCGTCCCCCTCGACGGAGGCCCTCGCCTGGAGCTCCGCGATGCGCTCCTCCGAGCGCTTGCGGTATTCCTCAATGAGCGCGGGGATCTCTTCGGGAGAGTCCGCCGGCACAAACGCCAGGGCGGCCGAGTTGATGCAGTAGCGAAGCCCGGTGGGCGCAGGCCCGTCGTTGAAAACATGCCCGAGGTGGCCGCCGTCATCGGCCGAGAACACTTCGGTCCGCCGCATGCCGTAGGAGAGGTCGGTCTCCTCCCCGACCGCCTCTTCCTGAATCGGGCGGGTGAAGCTCGGCCAGCCGGTGCCGGACTCGAACTTGTCCTCGCTGGAGAAGAGGGGCACGAGGGTGACCGGGTGGATGTAAATGCCCGGGCGCTTCTCGTCGTAGAGGGGGTTGGCGAACGGGCGCTCGGTTCCGCGCTCGCGCAGGACCTTGTACTGGTGGGGGGTGAGGAGGTCCGCCCACTCGTGTTCGGGGAGGGAGATGCTGCAGGCGCGGGGGGTGTCGCTGGACATGGTGGAGGAGGGTTCGGATTCCGAAAAGAGGAAGGGAACGGCGGCGAGGACGGCGAGAGCGGGGAGGAACCAAAAGCGCATGGGAAGATCCTACCACAGCTGGAATCCTTTGCAAGCCGGGGTGGGGGAACGGCGAACGACGAAGCGGAAGGGGCCTCGGGAGGGAGACAACCTAATGGGTCAATGAAGCGCGCAAAAAAATTCGCTTGACCATTCCGGACCTCAAATCGAAGCCTTACCCCGTCGACTCCCCGCGAGTCACGCTACCCCGAGACAGCCCCTACCCAAGCCCCCTTGTCGGTATCCCCCCGCAACGCACCTCCGTGCTCCCTGCAGCCGTTCCGGTCCTCTCTTCCGGGCCGTTCCGCTGGGCCCGCGGAGCGCGGGATGCGTTCCGGCAGGCGAGGAGGAAGAGGTCCTCGATTTCTGTCCCCGTTGATTTCCGGTCCTCCGGAGATCGTTCCTCCCCAACCAACCTGAACACCTATGTCGGAAATGACCCCCTCCCAGCAGGAAAGCCGTCACCTCTACTGGCGGAAGAACCTGAAAATCATCCTCTGGTCGCTCGCGATCTGGGCCTTCGTGTCCCTCGGTCTCGGGATCGTGTTCGCCGAGCCCCTGAACAACCTGTCCATCGGTGGCTATCCCCTTGGGTTCTGGTTCGCCCAGCAGGGCGCGATCTACACCTTCCTCATCCTGATTTTCTTCTACGCCTGGCGGATGAACCGGCTCGACCGGGAATTCGGGGTGGACGAGGAATAAGCGGGCTCACGAGACAACCCCCACCACGAACCCTACCCCCCTCATGAGTCTGCAAGTACTCTCCTTCATTGTCGTGGGCGCGACCTTCGCCCTTTACATCGGCATCGCGATTTGGGCCCGCACCAGCAGCACCAGCGAGTTCTACGTCGCCGGCAAGGGCATCAACCCCGTGGCCAACGGGATGGCCACCGCGGCCGATTGGATGTCCGCGGCCAGTTTCATTTCCATGGCCGGCCTGATCGCCTTTCTCGGCTACAGCGGCGGGGCCTACCTCATGGGCTGGACCGGTGGCTACGTGCTCATGGCGCTTCTCCTCGCGCCCTACCTGCGCAAGTTTGGGAAGTTCACCGTGCCGGAGTTCATCGGGGACCGCTACTACTCCCGGCTGGCCCGGGTCATCGCGGTGATCTCCCTGCTCGTCATCTCCATCACCTACGTGATCGGGCAGATGCGCGGGGTCGGGATCGCCTTTGCGAACCTCCTCAACATGTCCGTGGAGGTCGGCCTATTCTCCGGGATGGTCGTCGTCTTCATCTACGCGGTCTTCGGCGGGATGAAGGGGATCACCTACACGCAGATCGCCCAGTACTGCGTGATGATCTTCGCCTACACCGTGCCGGCGGTCTTCATCGCCCTGCAGCTGACCGGCACTGCCCTCCCGCAGATCGGGCTCGGGTCGAACCTCGCCAGCAACAACACCCATGTGCTCGAGGCCCTCGACAAGACCCTCGTGGAGCTCGGCTTCGGTCCCTACACCGGCCTCGGCGGGATGTCGCAGATGAACATGTTCCTGCTGACCCTCTCCCTCATGGTGGGGACGGCCGGGCTTCCTCACGTCATCGTGCGCTTCTTCACGGTGCCCCGCATCCGGGACGCCCGGAAGTCCGCCGGCTGGTCCCTCGTCTTCATCGCCATCCTCTACACCACCGCGCCGGCCGTCGGGGCCATGGCCATGTGGAACTTCATCGCCACCGTCCAGCCCGGCCCGATCGGCTCCCCGGACGGCAACGTGAAGTTCGAGGACCTGCCCGCCTGGACCGACCGTTGGGAGGAGACCGGCCTGCTCGCCTTCGAGGACAAGAACGGGGACGGCCGCGTGCAGTACTACAACGCGGACAACCCCGACTTCGCCCCGATCGCCGCCAGCTACGGCTGGGAGGGCAACGAGGTGACCGAGCTGGACCGCGACATCATGGTGCTCGCCAATCCGGGCATCGCCGGCCTGCCCAACTGGGTGATCGCCCTCGTCGCGGCCGGCGGGATCGCCGCGGCCCTCTCGACGGCGGCCGGCCTGCTCCTCGCGATCAGCTCGTCCATCTCCCACGACCTGCTCAAGGGGGTCTTCCTGCCCAACATCAGTGAGAAATCGGAGATGCTGGCGGCCCGCTTGAGCATGGTGGCGGCCATTCTCGTGGCCGGGTACCTCGGCCTGAATCCGCCCGGGTTCGCCGCCCAGGTGGTCGCGCTCGCCTTCGGGTTCGCTGCGGCCAGCCTCTTCCCGGCCCTCCTCATGGGGATCTTCATGAAGAGCCTCAACAAGCAGGGAGCCATCGCCGGGATGCTGGCGGGCCTGCTCAGCACCCTCCTGTACATCTTCCTCTACAAGGGTTGGTTCTTCATCCCCGGCACGAACGTCTTCCCGGACACCCCCGATTACTGGCTCTTCGGGATCAGCACGGGCGGCTTCGGGGCGATCGGCGCGGCCATCAACTTCGTGGTCGCCTACCTCGTGAGCCGGGCGACCGCCCCCACACCCGAGCACATCAAGCAGATGGTCGAGGATGTGCGGGTGCCCCGCTCCTCCTGAGACCAGCGCCCTTCTTGCCCCTCCCCTCCCGCGTGCGGGGCAGTCGCCCTCCCGGCGGCTGCCCCGTTCCCCCCGGGTCCGATCCCCGGCGCGGGCTGGTGTTTTCCGCGGCACGACGGTATCATTATAGAGTAATGAGTTTGGCTCCGTTCCCACCCGCTCCCGCCACCTCATGACCCGGGAGAGCGAGGAGCTTGAGGCCGAGTCCATTGCCGGCCGGATCGTCGACTTCCTGCGGGGAGTTTCGCCCTTTGACCACCTCTCCACCGAGGCGCTCACCTCCCTCGCCCGGTCCGCCGGGCTGAGCTATCACGAGGACGGGGAGGAGCTCTTCGAGACGGGCCAGGCTCCGCTCGACCGCGTCTTTCTCGTCCGCAAGGGCCAGGTCGACATCCTCGCTGCCGACGGCAGCCTCGCCGACCGCTGTTCGGAGGGGGAGATCTTCGGTGGTACGGCCCTCCTCGGGGATGGCCATTACCTAGGCACCGCCCGTGTGTCCGGGGAGGCCCTCCTCCTGCGCCTGCCAGCGGTCGAGCTGCGCAGCCTCATGGGGGATTATCCCGTCCTCCTGCACTTCTTCTTCAGCGACGCGCAGTCCGGCCCCGGCCGGCGCCAGCGCCGTCTCGCGGAGATCAACCGGGATTTCGGCCAGATCAAGCAGGGCAGTTACCGGGACGCCGGCACCCGCACCCTCACCGATTTCAAGGCCCCGATCACCTGCCGGCCGAATACCTCCCTGCAGGAAGTGGCCCGGATCATGCGGGAGCACGGGATCGGGTCGATGATCCTGGCGGAGACGGACGGGCTGCCCCGCGGCATTGTCACCAACTCCGACCTGCGGAATACGGTGGTGACCGGCGAGGTGCCGCTGAACCGGCCGGTCTCGGCCATCATGCGCAGCCCCGTCCTCTGCGCGCCCGCTGGCGAGAGCGTGGACACCTACCTCTTGCAGATGGTGCGGGAGGGCATCCAGCACCTCTGCATCACCCGGGATGGCACGGACCGCACCGCGGTGACTGGGGTCTTCACCGACCACGACCTCCTCCTCGAGACCGGGAACAGTCCGGCGGTCCTCCTCAAGGCCCTCCAGCGGGCGCAGCGGGTGGACGAACTGGCCGAGGCGGTCGGCCGGGTGCGGCGGTTCATCCGGCAACTCGTGGAGGCGGACCAACCCATCCGGCACATCTGCCACCTTGCCGAGGGCTTCAACCGACAGTTGCTCGACCGCGCGCTCCACTTCGCCTTCGAGGAAGTCCGCCCCAAGCTGACCCCGGAGGACTTCTGCTGGTTGGCAGTGGGCAGCGTGGCCCGGGCGGAGCAAGTCCTCCCCACCGATTTTGACGCCGGCCTCGTCCTTGCCGGGGGCAAGGGCCACCTGCGGGAGGAGGCCCAGCGGCTGGCCGCGGTCACCTACCGCAACCTCGTGGCCTGTGGTTTCCACGAGGACCGGGCGGGCGTGCAGGCCTCCAACCCCGAGTGGATCAAGACGGTCTACGAGTGGGAGCAACTCTTTGAGTCGTGGATGGAGACCCCGCTGGAGCGCTCCCTGCTCCACGCGACGATTTTCTTCGACCTCATGCCCTTCTACGGGAACGGGGACCTCGGCGTGCAGCTCCAAGAGGTCATCAGCCGGAATTTCCAGCGGCGGCGCAGCTTTTCCGGCTTCCTCGCCCTGAACGCCCTGAAGAACCCGCCCCCCCTCGGTTTTTTCAAGGGCTTCCTCCTCGAGAAGTCCGGGGAGCACGCCAACACCTTCGACATCAAACTGCGCGCGATGATGCCCCTCGCGAACGCCGCCCGTCTTCTCTCCCTGCAGGAGGGCACCGTGTATCCCTCCAGCACCGTGGAGCGCTTTCACCGGGTGGCCGAGGCGAACGCGGACCTGCGCGAGCGTGTGGAGGAGGGGGCCGAGGCCTACGAGATCTTCCTGCGGCTGCGCGCCGAACAGGGCTACCGCCACGGCGACGACGGGCGCTACATCGACCCGAACGAGCTCAGCCCCCTCGAAAAGCGCGTCCTCAAGGACGCCTTTGGACCGATCGGCGAGCTCCAGAGCCTGATCAAGCCGAACTGACCATGCCCGCCTGGTGGCGTCGGAAACCGCGCGTCCCGGAAGTACCGGAGGCGCCCGCGTTTGTGCAGGCCTACCTCGACCTCTGGCGCGGCGGCTGGCCGGAGCCCGCGGGCTTCACCGTTCTCGACCTCGAGACCAGCGGGCTGGTGCGGGAGGGGGCCCGCATCCTCTCCTTCGCCCTCCTCCGGATCGAGGACGGCGTCCTTCGGTTCGGGGACCTCTTCGAGGGGACCCTCCGCGATCCCGGCGGCGAGGACCTGACCGCCGTGGAGATTCACCAGGTCGTGCGGAGCGAGGTGGCCGCGGGGGTGGAGCCCGGGGAGTTTGCCCGGCGCAGCCTCGCCCTCCTCGGGACCGACCGGATCGTCGGGCACCACATCTCCTTCGACAAGGCCTGCCTCGACCGCTTCTTCGCCGCGCGCTACGGCTTCACCCTCCTCAACGAGGTGGTCGACACCGGCCAGCTGGCGGCCCGTCTCCGCGATCCTGTCCTCGGGGGATTCCAGGGCCGGGAGCGTCCCCTGCAGAGCCTCGACGTACTCGCCCGCGCCTACGGGATCACCCCCGAGGCGCGCCACAGTGCCTCCGGCGACGTCCTCACCACCGCCCTCCTTTTCCTGAAACTGCACAAGGCCGCGCAGCGGCGAGGGATCCGCCGGCTCTAGCCAGCGGGGGTCTTCCCGGGCGATACGGCCGGTGTGGGGGGAGGGGTGAGCGGGGCCTCGGAGTGCTGGCGGTGGGCGGCCAGATAATCGGTGAGCGCGCCGAGCCCCTCGCGCTGGGCGGCGTTCAGCCGGGAGTCCGCGGTGATCGCCCCGCGGGCCTGCCGGAACTGCTCCCCGATCCGCTCGCGAAGCTCGGGCACCAGTCCCGATCCGGCGAGCAGGCGGTGCCAGTACTCCAGCTCCTCCCGACCCCAGGGGGAATGGGAGAGGAGGGCCTCCAGCTCCTCCCGGCCCGCCCGCGGGAGGCGCTCGAGGAGCAGCCGGAGGAAAAGCGTCTTCACCCCCGCCTGGAAATCGTAGGCCCGGGCGAGGAAGGCCTCTCCCTGCAGGGTCGCCTCGTGCAGGTCGTTCTCCAGCTGGAAGGCTTCCCCCACGGTGATGGCGAGCGCGTGCAGCGCCGGCCGGACGGATTCCGGCGCGCCCGCGGCCCGCGCCCCGAACCAGAGGGGGAGCTCGACGGTGTAGCGACTCGTCTTCAGCTCGTAGATCCGTTCGATCTCCGCGCGGCTCACCTCGCGGAGGGGGCGCGGGAGACTCTCCAGCTCAAGGGCCTCCCCGGTGCCGGTGTCCACGGTGACGGCGGCGAAATCGGCGAGGAAGCCGGCGAGGGCCTCACCGGGAAATCCCGCCCGGGCGAGGGTGTCGATGGCGTGGCCGTGGAGGATGTTGCCGAGGACGATGGCGATGCTGCCGGCCTCGGCGGAGGGAAGGTCCGCCTCCTGCTCGAGCCTCCGGTGGAGGGTGGGGCGGTCCCGCCGGCGATCCGAGCCGTCGATGACGTCGTCGTGGACGAGGACAAAGGCGTGAAAGGTTTCGAGGGCGTGGGCGAGGGCCTGCACCGGCGGGGGAGGCGTCTTTCCCCCGGAAAAGACCCGGTAGGCCCCGAGGAGGAGAGCCGGCCGGATCCGTTTGCCCCGCGGTTCGAGCTCCTCGGTGAGGAGGGAGCCGAGGCGGGCCGCCCGGTCCCCATGGGCGGCCATCCGCGCGGCGAGTTCTTCCCGCCGGACGGCGGCGTACTCGCGCTGGGCTTCGAGATCCCCTGCCAACCGCTCCGCGAGCATTGATGGTGAGGAGGACCTCGCTCCCTAGACGAGGAGGACGGAGGGCGACTCGAGGACGGTCTGCAGCGCCTGCAGGAAGGAGGCGCCGACGGCCCCGTCGACGACCCGGTGGTCCGCGCTCAGTCCGAGGGTGGTCCGGCGGCCGACGGCGAGGGCGCCGTCGACCACCACCGGTTTCTCCACGGTGGCCCCGATGGAGAGGATCGCCGCGTTCGGCGGGTTGATGATCCCGAAGAAGGAGGTGATCCCGAACATGCCGAGATTCGTCAGCGTAAAGGTGGAATCGCTCATCTCCGCCGGGGTCAGCTTTTTCTGGCGGGCCTTCCCGGTCAGTTCGTTCGCCTCCATGGCGATCTGGCGCAGGCCCTTGCGGTCGGCCTCGCGGATGACCGGGGTGACCAACCCTTCGTCCACGGCCACGGCGAAAGCGAGGTGTACCTCCCCGTGCCGGATCACCTTGTCCCCCGCCCAGGTGGAGTTGATCGCGGGGGCCCGCCGGATGGCCTCGGCGCAGGCCTTCAGGAAGAAGTGGTTGACGGTGAACCGGGCCCCGCCCTGCTCGGGGGGAAGGTCGGCGAGGCCGGCGTTGATGGACTGGCGCAGGTCGAGGAGGGGGCCCATGTCCACCTCGATCTCGAGGTAGTAGTGGGGAATGGTGGTCTTCGACTCAAGGAGGCGGCGGGCAATGGTCGCCCGCATGTTGGAGACGGGTTCCTCCCGGCTCTCCAGCTGCGGCACCGGGGTCGGCGCGGGTGCCGGGGGTGGCCCGATCTCCCGCACCGATTCCCGGGCGGGAGCGGTGGGGGCGGAAGCGGGAGCGGGCTCCGCGCTCGCCGCCGGAACTCCTTCCGCCACCGCCTTCTCCACATCGGCCTTCACGATCCGGCCGTTGGTGCCGCTGCCGGTGAGGCGGGCCGGGTCGATACCGTGCTCCTCGGCCAGCTTGCGGGCGAGCGGGGAGATTTTGCGGCGGCCCGTGGAGGCGGTGGTCTCCGCAGCGGGCTCCGCCGGGATCAGCGGGGATTCCGGGGCCGCTTCCTCGGTGGGGGAGGCCGCTTCCTTTCCTGCGGTCTCTTCGCCCGCAGCGGCCTCCGAGGGGCCGCCTTCCCCACCGCCGGCGGCGTCCGGGGCTTCCTCGCCCTCCTCGCCGATGGCGCAGACCGGTCGGCCGATCTCCACTTCCTCCCCCTCACCGACATAGTGGCGGAGGAGGACGCCGTCCTCGAAATTTTCCAGCTCCATGGTGGCCTTATCCGTCTCCACCTCGGCCAGCTTGTCGCCGTTGGTAACCGTGTCCCCCTCCTTCTTCAGCCACTTCACGAGCGTACCGCTCGTCATGGTGTCGCTGAGTTTCGGCATTTCGATGATCTCGGCCATGGTTCTTTGGTTCCTCGGGTTGGGGAGGGAGCGAGAAAAAAGGTCGGTCAGCCGGCGGCGCGCGGGGCGTCCTCGAGCACTTGCTGCACGGCCTCTTGAATCCGGCGTGGGTTGGGAAGCTGTTCCCGCTCGAGCGGGTCCGAGTAGATGGCGGGGGCGTCGAGGGAGGTGACCCGCCGGATGGGGGCGTCCAGCTCGTCAAAGGCCTCCTCCTGGATCATGTGCGAGACCTGCGCGCTCACCCCGCAGAAGGGCTTGTTCTCGTCGACGAGGACGACCCGGTGGGTGCGGGCGACGGAGGCGAGGACCGTGTCAATGTCGAGCGGCCGGAGGGAGCGCAGGTCGACGACTTCGGCCTCGATGCCCTCCCCGGCGAGATGCCCGGCCGCCTCGAGGGCGGTGAGGATGGAGCGGCCGTGCCCGATGAGGGAGACATCGCGGCCCTCGCGGAGTACCTGGGCGTGGCCGAGCGGGATGGTGTACTCCTCGGTGGGGACCTCCCCCTTGTTCCCGTAGAGGAGGGTGTTTTCCATGACGTAGACGGGGTCGTTGTCGCGGATGGCCGTCTTCAGGAGACCCTTGGCGTCGTAGGGGGTCGCCGGGCAGACGACCTTGAGCCCGGGCGTGTGGGCCATGAAATTCTCGGGGGTGTGGGAATGGGTGGCCCCGACATTGGTGCCCCCGTTGGCGGGACCGCGGATCACGATGGGTACGTGGGTGAGCCCGCCGGACATGTAGCGGACCATCGCCGCATTGTTCACGATCTGGTCGAAGGCGACATAGGAGAAACTCCAGAACATCAACTCCATCACCGGGCGCAGGCCGAGCATGGACGCCCCGATGCCCATGCCGATGAAGCCGGCCTCGCTGATCGGGGTGTCCTTGATGCGGTCCTCCCCGAAGCGGTCGTAGAGGCCTTCGGTCACCTTGTAGGCGCCGTTGTACTGGGCGACCTCCTCGCCCATGACGAAGACATTCTCGTCGCGCTCGATTTCCTCGGCGAGGGCGTCGTTGATGGCCTGGCGGTAGGTGATCTCGGGCATGGCGGGAAGGACGGGAAAAGCTTCGAAAGGACGGGAGGGGCGGGAGGGGCGGTGGGAGTTTTCGAGAACCGTGGCAGTTTCCTAGAAAAAGAGCCGTCCGCCGCTGGTGCGCTCGGGTTGGTCGCTCTCCCAGTAGACGTCCTCGGTGATCGAGGAGACCGGAGGGAACTCGCTCTTTTCGGCGAACTTGGCGGCGGCGGCCGCCTCGTCCTTGGCCGCCTTCTCCATGGCCTGGACTTGTTCGTTGTCGAGGATGCCCTCCTCCTGGAGCGTCTTCCGGTAGACGGTGATCGGGTCCATGGTCTCCTGGTAGTGCTCGATTTCCTCCTTGGTGCGGTACTTCTCCGAGTTGGCGTCGGCCACGGAGTGCCCGCGGTAGCGGTACGTCTTGTATTCGAGCAGAACGGGCTGGCTGTGCTCGCGGGCGTGCCGGGCGTGCCGTTCGGTGGCCTCGCGCACCGTGTAAATGTGGTTGGCCACGACCGTCTCCCACTTCATGTCGTAGGCCTCCGCCCGGCTGGCGAGATGGTCGGAGAACCGGCTGGAGCGGGCCTCGCTCGTGCCCATGGAGTAACCGTTGTTCTCGATGATGTAGACGACGGGAATACTCCAGAGGGAGGCGAGGTTGAGGGACTCGTGGAAGACGCCCTGGTTGACGGCCCCCTCACCGAGGAAGCAGAGGCAGCAGCCGGGGATCTGCTTGTACTTGAGGGCGAAGGCGAGCCCGAGCCCGAGGGGGGTCTGGCCGGCGACAATGCCGTGGCCGCCCCAGTAGTGGCGCTCCGGCGCGAAGAAGTGCATGGAGCCCCCCTTGCCGCGGGAGCAACCGGTGGCCTTCCCGTAGAGCTCGGCCATGCACTCGTCCATGGACATTCCGCCGGCGAGGGCGTGGCCGTGGTCGCGGTAGGCGGTGATGAAGTGGTCGTGCTCCCCGAGGACGGAGACGGTGCCGGTGGCCACCGATTCCTGCCCGATGTAGAGGTGGAGAAAGCCGCCGATGTGCCCCTGTTGGTAGGCGCGCAGGGAGCGTTCCTCGAAGCGGCGGATCCGGATCATGGTGGCCAGCAGGTCTCGTTTGGCCTCCGGGGAAAGGTCCGCGTTGATAGGGGCACGGCTGGCCTCGGCTACGGCTTCCGTGTCGGGCGCGTCGATGGGCGGTTCGGCCATGCCCGTAGCGAAGCGCAGGACGATTCCCCCTTCAACCCCAATTGGCGCCCGCCCGTCGTTCGCCTTCCGTTCTCCAAGGGCGTTCTTCCGGAGGCGCGCCGCTTTCCAGTCCTCTCGGCAGTCGGGCCGAACGTGAAAAAGGGGCAGGTCCGTGAAGGGAGGCAGCCGCCTTACGGATTCCGGGGCTTCCGCGAGGGAGGGCGCCCGGAAGACTGCGGAAGCCATCGGGACCCGGCAGCCTTCTCTTCCGATACTAAGAGAGGAGGACGGTGCGGGGCTTTCTCTCCCGCCGGCCTGGACCACGCCCCCTGCAACCCCCCTCGCGACAGCCGGTCGGCGTACCTCTGCTTGCGTCCACTGGAACGCACGGCACTCGCCCTATGCCGGAAAGGTCCGGCGCCAGGTTTGCGCCCCCCAAAGAGGCATCTGTACCTCCTCGATAGGCACTGCCCGGGGCGTGCCGGTCCAGCGGACCTGGTGACGCCGCACGTAGGCCTCCGAGCCGGCGATCACCCGGCGGGCCATCGCTTCCTCGATCTCCCGCAGGGAGTAGCGCCCGGATTTGGCCCGGGCGACCCGGCCGGCCGGATTGAGAATCCAGTAGAGAGCCTCTTCGGCCGCTTGCCGGGTCCACGCCCGGAACTCCCGCCGCAGGGAGAACCGCCGGATGCCACTCCATCCGCCCGGGCCGACGGTCGACCACCGGTAATCCCAGGGGTGGACGGCCTCCTCCGCCCGCACCGGGGCGACCTGCACGGCCGCGCGGTACCAACCTACCGCCTGCGGCTTCGGCTCGATGAGCACGCTCTGGAAACGGTCCGTCCAGAGGGGACCCTTCCGCTGGTACCGACGGTTGAACCAGCGGGTAAAGCGCTGCTTGATGGTTTGCATCAGCGCGGAAATGTCGTGCATGCGCGCCAGCAGCGCCCGCCGGGCCTCCCGGGCCGTCTCGCCCCCCTTGGCCAGCACCGCCTCCAGCCCGTCCGCGTCGTAGCCGAGGAAGCCCACCGCGCCCCCGTAGAGGGCCCGGTAACGCGCCACCAGCTCCGCCGCACCCGCGTCCTTCCTCTCCCGCGGGTCGGCCACTACCACCAGCTGGATCCCCGTCGGCAGCACCACGCACTCCAGCACATCCACCCCCGCAAACTCCGTCGCCCGTACCGCCAGCCCCATCAGAAATTCCCGCTCCTCCGCCCCCAACCGAAACTCCCCCAACAGCTCCGTCCGCACGTAATAGTACCCTTTCCCTTTCAGCTTGTACCGCCGCCGTCTCATGCACTCACCCCATCACAAATTTTCTGCCTTAGTCAATAGCAATTTTCCCTGTCCCTGCAATCTTCAGTTCTCCGAGAAGGTTCTCGGTTGGGGCTTGGGGGGGAGGGGCGAGGTTGGTCGGGGGAGGGCTGGGTGGACAATGGCGGAAGTTCGGGGAGGGGTGGTGGTTTGTGCGGGGTATGGGGTTGGGGGGTTGGACTTGGTCGGGAAAGAGGGCGTTGCCGGGGGGAGGAAACTGTTTTCGTCTTTGGGGATTCTTTCCCGATCCTTTGGTCGGCCGGGCTCTGTGCGGTGGGAAAGCCTGGGCGAGGACTTTCTGGCTGGGTGGGCTCTGTGCGGTGGGAAAGCTTGGGAGCTCGGGGTGGGGGCTTTTGGAGCGGCGGGCTTTGTGCGGTGGGAAAGCCCTGGGTAGCACTTCTTGGCCCGGCGGAGTGCTGTCCTCTGGAGTCGGTTCGGAAAGACGTTCGGGGTCTCCTGAGGAAGCGCGGGGAGGGGAGCTTCGGGCGGGTGGCGCCGGTTTTGGCGCTGCTGCCCCCCGTTGCTCCCGCCTCTTTCCGGGTCGTTCTCTTGCACCGATGCGCTCGTCCTCGCAGCGGACACATGGAGAACCTTTCTCCTCGTTGCGGTTGGGATGCGGGGGGTAGGATCCCGGTATGAGCGAGGAGACCGATCCCATCGTGGTGGGCTGGACCACCGTGAGCCAATCCCTCGAGGCGGAGGATCTCGCCGAGAGGATCGTTGCGTCCGGGGCGGCCGCCTGCGTGCAGGTCGAGGGTCCCACCCGTTCCTTCTACACTTGGGAGGGCCGGGTGCACCGGGAGGGGGAGATGCGCGTGTGGGTGAAGACCACCCTCTCCGCGGAGCCGCGTTTGCGGGAGGTTCTCCGGCGCGAGCACCCCTACGAGGTACCCCAGTGGGTCGCGGTGCGGGCGGAGTCGGTCCTCCCGGAATACGCCGATTGGGTGCGGGAGTGCACCCGCTCCGCGCCGGAAGGTTGACCACCGGAACCCGTCCGCCCATTCTTCGGGTCATGGCGCGTTCTCCGCAGACCCGGCCGCCCTTTGAGCGGATGCAACGAATCCATGAGCGGCTGGCGGCGGAGCAGCCGTTGAACTGTTCGCGCATGGCGGGCGAGCTGGAGGTGACCCCAAAGACCGTGCAGCGGGACATCGCCTTCATGCGGGACCGCTGGGGCCTCCCCATCGAGTGGGATCCGCAGGAGAACAGTTACTTCTACGACGGGGAGGTATCCTCCCTGCCCACCGTGCAGGTGACCGAGGGGGAGGTACTCGCGCTCTTCGTGGCCCGTCGGGCGCTCAGCTCTTACGAGGGAACGCCCTTCGAGCAGCCCCTGCGTTCGGCCTTTGGCAAGCTGGCGGAATCGCTGCGGGGCCAGTTCAGCATCTCCCTCGACGAGCTGAGCCGGTCGATCTCCTTCGTGACCCCGCGCAGCTCGGTGGCCGACCTCGAGACCTTCTCGGCGGTGACCGAAGCCCTCAACCGCCGCTGGACGATCCGTTTCCCCTACCGGAAGCTGAATGCGGACGGTCCGGAGATGAGGACCGTGCAGCCCTTCCACCTCGCCTCGATCGAGGGGCAGTGGTATCTCTTCGGGCACGATTGCGACCGCGGGGCCATCCGCACCTTCGTGCTCGGCCGCATTCTCGGGGAGGTGGAGCCCGGCGAGGAGTTCGCCATGCCGGAGGACTTCGACCTGCGGGAGTATCTCCTCAGCTCCTTCGGCGTCTTCATCGGCACCGGGGAGTACCAGGTCGTCATCGAGTTCCACGGTTCGGCGGCCCGGCTCATCCGGGAACGGAAGTGGCATCCCACCCAGCGGCTCCGCGAGCTCCCGGGGGGAAGCGTGGAGCTGGAAATGCAGCTGGGTTCGCTCGAGGAGGTCAGCCGCTGGGTGCTCCACTGGGGCGGCCAGGCGCGGGTGGTGGGTCCCTCCGAGCTGCGCGCGCTGGTCCAACAGTCCATCCGGGACATGCGCCACCTGTATTCGTCGGGACCACTCGAACTCGCGGAGATGCGGCAGGACCTCGCCGAGGAACACCAGCAACGGCTGCTCGAGTACATTACCCAGCTGGCGGACGAGAGGAACCAGTTGGAGTTGCGCTTCGAGGAAGCAGGCTGACGCCGGCCGAGGGAGGGTCGTAACCCGCGGAAGGGCTCAGCGGGAGTAGGGTCCCGGGCCGGGGCCGTGCGGGGGGAGAAGGTCGGTGGGGCGGAAGTCCGGAGGGAACAGGAAGGACTCGACGGGGTAGACCCGGCCGTTGGCGGTCTCTACCGGCGGGCCGACCAACGCGGCTTCCCCGACGAGAAGATCGCCGTCCGCGGACCGTGCGAAGGGCAGGGACTGGCCCTCGCGGGTGCGGAGACGCTCACCGACCTCGGCGGCGGGATCGATGCGGCCGGGCACCATCTGGTAGCGGAGAATCTTCCGGAAGACCGGAGTGTTGAAGTTCAGTTGCATCCGCCGGAACCGACCGTCGGGGAGGTCGAGGATCGCCCGGTTGGTCGGGGCAAAGAAGGTGACCCCGTCCGCTCCGCGCACCACGCTGAGGAGGTTGCTCGAACGCAGGCCCATGGCCAGCAACCGAAAGCGGGGGTCTTCCTCGATGACGGTGGCGAGGTCGGGGGCGGGCGGCTCGTCTCCGCGGGCCGTTGCGGGGAGGGAACCGAGCGCTGCCAGCAGGCAGGCGAGGCAGAGGGAAAGGGAGAGGAACTGCTTCATACCGAAGACAGAAGGAGGGGATGGCGTTCCTTCAAGGGTGGGTTCCCGGAAATTGTGGGGGAGCCTTCCGGCATCCCGCCGGGAAGCTTCCTCCGGGAAAAGGTCGGCTGCTCGCGGCTGGAGGAAGGCTGGACCCCGAGCAGCCCGGGCGAGCCGGGCCTCAGCGCAGCGAGGCCCGGACCAGTTCCTCGGTGGAGAGTCCCTCCCCGTTCTGCTGGAGGGCCCGGTCGACCGCCTTCTGGGCCTCGGCGGCGCGGTAGCCGAGGGTGATGAGGGCGGCGACGGCCTCGCCGGCGGGTCCGCGCGGGGTGCCCGCGGCGGCCGCCTCCGCCGTGGCCGGGGGCAGCCCGGTCCCGGTGCCCCCGGCCACGGCGTCCTTCAGCTCGAGGACGAGCCGTTCGGCGGTCTTTTTCCCGATCCCGGGGGCCTTGGCGAGGGTGGTAGTGTCCGCGGCGGCGATGCTGGCGCGGAGCTGGTCGGGGTCCACCTTGCTGAGGAGGGTGAGGGCGGTGCGGGGACCGATCCCGCTGACCCGGAGGAGCTGGTCGAAGAAGTCGCGCTCGCCGGGGTGGAGGAAGCCGTACAGGTCCGCGCTGTCCTCGCGGTAGACCGCCCGGGTGTAGAGGAAGACCTCACCACCGGGAGTGCCGAGCTGCTGGGAAACCCGCAGGGGAATGTGCACCCCGTAGCCGGTTCCGTGGGTCTCGACGACCGCGTAGAGGGGGTGGCACTCGAGGAGGTGGCCGCGCAGGGAGACGATCATGGTTGGTCCGGGGCGTAACGGTCGTAGACGAGGACGTCGTTCTCGTAGGTGCTGTCCCCGCGCCGCTCGGCGAGGATCCGCGAACGCTCCTCCTGGTCGATCCAGAGAAGACCGTACTGCCCGGCCCCCTGGCTGAGGCGGACGTCGAAATGCTCGGGAAAGTGGATCCAGCGCCAGTAGGCCACCCGGTAGAAGGGTACGTAGTAGCCGGGGATGAAGACGGCCTCCTCGTGGACCCGCTCCTCGAGTTGGTGGGCGAGGGCGATCTTCTCCTCGCGGGAGGTGGAGGCGCGGTAGCGCTCGATGAGGGCGTCCAGCCCGGGGTCGTCCGTGTTCGTGATGTTGTTGGTCTGCGGGCGGCCGGCGTTCGCCGAGTGGAAACCCTCCCAGTAGCGGGGGTAGGGGAGGCTGGTGTTCCACCCGGAAAACGCGATCTGGTGCTGCTTCTCGAGGATCTGCTTGAAGGCGGAGGTCGGCTCGAGGGAGAGGATATTCAGCTCCAGACCCGCCTTGCGGGCCTCCTCCCGAAGGATCTGGAGCACTTCCTCGCGGGGACCCTGGGAAACGGTGACCGTGAAGGAGAGGCGGTCGCCGTCCGCGTTGCGGAGGATGCCGTCCGGCCCGGGCTGGTCGAAGCCGGCCTCCGCGAAGAGCTCGCGGGCGCGGTTAATGTCGAAGGGGCGGGCGGCGAGGTCGGGGTGGGTGAAGGCGCCGAAGCCGTCCGAGGTACCCTGGAGGCGGGCGTAGTCCCCGCGGAAGTGCTTCTCGATGACCCGGTCGAAGTCCATGGCGTGGGCGATGCCGCGGCGGATGAGGGGGTCGGCGAGGTAGCCCTGGTCCTCGTTGATCCAGAGGCCGATGCTCGGTCGGGGACGCTGGTTGTAGAAGACGGCCTTGCGGATGAGGCCTCGCTGGAAAGGCTCGGCCTCGGCGCTGCGCTCGTACCAGTACTCGGGGAGGGTCAGGCCGAAGAGGTCGAACTCCCCCTTCTTGAAGCGCTCGAAGGCGATGTTCAGGTCGCGGACGATCGCGTAGTGCTTGGCGGCGGGATTGAAGCGGTGCCGGTAGAACTTGTGGTCGTTGGCCCACCAGTCCTCCACCCGGGTGAGGCGGAGGGAACGCCCGTGCTGGATGTTTTCCGGGAGGAGCTCGTAGGGACCGGTGGTCGGCTCGAACTTCCACTGGTGCCCGGGGACCCAGTCGGGCTGGAGGGTCCCGTAGAAGTGGGCGGGCACCGGCCGCACGCTGGCGAACTCGAGGGGCTCGGGCTTCGGGGTGGAGAGGTGAATGGCGAAGGTGCGGTCGTCGTAGCGGGTGATCCCGTTGTATTCGGTGGAGTACCAGTTGTTGTACCAGGGCGCCTGGATGTGCGGCGACTGCATGAAGTAGAAGAGGTAGAAGAAATCCTCGGTGCGGACGGGCTCACCGTCGGAGAAGGTGGCGTCCTCGCGGAGGCGGTAGACCACCGTCTGCTGGTCGGGGAGGACCGCCCACTCCTCGGCGAGGGCGGCAAAGAAGCGGCCGGTCTCGGGGTGGCGGGCGACGAGGGAAACGGCGTTGTCGTCGAGGAGGGCGCTACGGAAGGAGTGGTTGGAGTCCGGCCCGACGAGGCGGACGGTGGGCGGGAAGTTGAGGAGGAAGCTGCGGAGGGTGCCCCCGCGGACTGCCTCCGGCGAGGCGAAGACAGGCTGGTCCATGCCGTCCTCCCACGAGAGGTCTGCGGGCAAGTCCTCGGGGTTGGCCTCCCGGAAGAATTCGGGGTGCTCCGCGTAGTACTCGGCCGGGGTGACCGGGGCGCCCGCCTCCCCGTCGGCGGCATCGGCAGGCGGGCCGGCGGTGGCGGGCTCCCGGGCCTCCTCCTCGGCGGAGGCGGAGCTGTCGGCCGCATCGCCACCACCGCCACAGGCCGTGAGCAGCAGGAGGGGGAGGAGGGCGAGGGTGCCTGCGGAAAGGGCTTCTCGGAAAGAACGCATGGTTTATCGGAAATAGGAAAACTTCTTCGGGTCAAAGGCTTCGCGGATCCCCTCCCCGATAAAGGTGACGAGGGTGAGCACCACGACCATGGCGACAAAGGTCGAGGCGACGATCCAGGGGGCGTCCAGGCGGTTGGTCCCCTGCTGGAGGAGCTCGCCCCAGCTGGGGGTGGGCGGGGGAATCCCGAAGCCGAGGAAATCGAGGGCGGTCAGCGCGGTGATCCCGGCCACCACCGTAAAGGGGATGAAGGTGACCACGATGGAGAGGGTGTTCGGGAGGAGGTGGCGGAAGATGATGCGGAGGGGCCCGGCCCCGATCACGCGGGCCGCCGCGATGTAGTCGCGGGCCCGCTCGCGGTAGGCGGCGGTCCGCATGTAGTTGGCCATGGCGATCCAGTTGAAGATGACCATGACCGCGAGGAGGGCTCCGATGCGGGCGGGCGCGCCGACCGCCGGGGGAATGGTCGAGGCGAGGATAATGACGACGTAGAGGAAGGGAATGTTCGTCCAGATCTCCATGAGGCGCTGTCCGGTGAGGTCGAACCACCCTCCAAAATAGCCCATGGCGCAGCCGATGAGGATGGCGAGGAGATAGGTGCAGGCCATCAAGCCGAGCGAAAATCCGAGGGCGATGCGGAAGCCGTAGACAAGCCGGGCGAGCACGTCGCGGCCGAGCGGGTCGGTACCGAGATAGTGCTGGGTGCGCGCGCTCGGGGGATAGGGCGGGAAACTGCCCTCCCGGTAGACGGACTCGTCCGGGCCGTAGGGGATGAGGGGCATGAGCACCCAGTTCGGGTTGCCGGGAGCGGCAAACTGCTCCTTCAGCGCCCGGTAGTTGGCCTCGTAAGGATAATCCTGCCCGAACTCCTCACCGGAGTATTGGCTGGCGTAGGTCGGGAAGTAGAGCCGGCCGTCGTAGGAGACCACGATCGCCCGCTGGTTGATCCAGAGCTCGGCGAGGGCTGCGACCAGAATGATCGCGGCGAAGATCAGGAAGGACCAGTAGCCGCGCTTGAGGCTGCGGAAATGCTGCAGGCGTCGGCGGGTGATCGGGTTCATCGGTGCGGGCGGCGGCGGGGACGGGGGACGCGGGCGGTGCGGTCGGGCAAGGGGGGCGCTTACGAAGGTGTGGGTCGGATCAAGGCCACGGGGGAGGAGGGCCGGCGGGCTTAGTCAAAGCGGATGCGCGGGTCGACGGTGGCGACGAGGAGGTCGGAGAGGAGGTTGCCCACGAGGAGCAGGAAGGAGGAGAGGAGGAGGACGCCCATGACGACCGGGTAGTCCCGCTCGATCAGGGAGGTGTACCCGAGCAGCCCGAATCCCTCGATGGAAAAGATCTTCTCGATGAGGAAGGAGCCGGCCACGAAGAGGGAGATGGCGTTGCCGAAGTTGGTGGCGATGGGGATGAGGGAGTTGCGCAGGGCGTGCCGGAAGACGGCCCGCCGGAAGGACAAGCCCTTGGCCGCGGCGGTGCGCATGTAGTCGGCGGCGAGGTTGTCGAGCAGGCTGTTCTTCATGAGGAGGGTGAGAAAGGCAAAGCTCCCCACGAGGTAACAGATGAGCGGAAGGGCGGAGTGGCGGACGAGGTCCCAGACCTTTCCCCAGAACCCGAGGTCCGCGAAGAAGGGGCTGACGAAGCCGCCGGTGGGAAACCACTCGAGCTGGAAGGCGAAGAAGACGAGGAGGAGGGCTCCGAGGACATAGCCGGGCACGGCGTAGCCCGCGAAGACAATGATCGAGGTGATTCCGTCGAGCCGGGTGCGGTGCTTGATGGCCTTGACGATCCCGAGCGGCACGCAGACAGCGTAGGTGAACACGAAGGTGATCAGGCCGTAGTAGAGGGAAACCGGGAGCCGGTCGAAGATCATGGAGGTCACCGGAATCTGGTAGCGGTAGGACTGGCCGAGATCACCGGTGGCCACCTGTCCGAGCCATTCCGCGTAGGCGAGGTACCAGGGTTGGTCGAAACCGTAGTACGACTCGAGTTGCCGGACCTGGGCTGGCGAGAGCCCGACACCCTCCGCGCTGCTCGAGGAGCTGTCCCCCTGGGCCATCTGTCCCTGCAGGAGGGCCTGCTCCACCGGGCCACCGGGCAGGAAGCGGGTGATCGCGAAGACGAGCAGGGTGATCCCGATGAGGGTCGGGACGATGAGGAGGAGTCGGCGAAGGAAGTAGGCGCGCATGGCGTGTCCGGGGAGTCTCGCGGAGGGAGACGATCTCGTCCAGCCTTCCCAGACGGGGTCTTCTGGCGGGGTCCAGCGGGAGAGCTGGGCCGATTCCGGGGAGAAGGCGGGGGGATCCGTAACTGCCGAAACTTGCTTGATTTAGGGTTGTCGCAATCCCCAACCGGGGTTTCCTTGCCTTCATGAAAAGTCGATTCCCGCTCCATCGCCTTCTTGCCGGACTTTCCATGCTTCTCGCCTGTGCTGTTTTCCTGCAGGCGCAGGTCGTGGAGCTCTCCCCGACCGAGGTCTCCGCCATCCGGGCAGGCGACCGCGAGGCCGTCAAGCAGGTGCTTCGCCGCAGCGGAGTCGATCTGAACGATCCCCAGGCCGTCCGGCAGGCCGTGGGTTCGCTGGTCGAGTCAGCCTCCGCCGGGGTGGACGCTGCGGGTGCCGCCGAAGCTCTCGAGGCAATCTCCTCCACCGTGATCGCGGGTGTGGTCGAGTCGGCCGCGGAGACCGGCGGGGATGTCGGATCCGCAGCGGAAGCGGCCTCGGCGGGGGCCGCGGAAAGCGCGGTTTCCGTCGCGCTCGCCGTCGGGGCGGACCCTGGATCCGCGGCGGAGGCCGCCTCCCGGGGAGGGACCCGCGGGGCGTCCGAAACGGGGAGTTCGGCGGACGTGAACGGGGACGGGGTGGTCGATAGCCGCGACCGCGAGGAGGTGGTCTCCCGCACCTCACGCGGGTCCTCCGAGGGTGCCGTGGAAGCTTCCGCCCGCTCGGGCATTGATCCTTCCCCGGTTGCGGAGCGCGCGGCGGCAGGGTCGACCGCGGCGGCCGTGGAAGGCGCTGTGGCCACGGGCGGATCGGTCGGGGACGCCGTGCGGTCCGCGACCCGTGGATCCGTACAGGGGGCCTCGCGTGGGGCGACAATTTCCGGGTTGGATACCGCCTCGCGGGAACAACTGGTAAGGAGTGTCTCCGCGGGTTCCTCCGAGTCCGCGATCACGACCGCCGCGCAGGTGGGTGCCGACTCGCTGGAGGCGGCCCAAGCCGCCTCTTCGGGCGCGGTCTCCGCCGCCGTGGAGGAGGCTTCGGCGGCAGGTGAGGACACGCGGGCGGCGGCCTCCGCCGCCTCCTCGGGAGCTGGCTCGGGCGCCGCCCGCGGCGCGGAATCGATCGGTGTCAGTGTAGAGGAAGTTGCCCAGGCCACGGGTCAGGGTGTGGTGGACGGAGCGGAAGAGGGCGCGGCCGCCACGGGAGAAGACGCCGGCACTCTGGCGGATGCGGCGACCGAGGGGGCCACCGAGGGATTGCTGACTCCTGCTCCGGCTCCCGAGCCTGAAGTGGTCGTCGCCGAGGAGGAGGTTGTCGTCGAGGAGGACACGATCGATACCGCGGATCTCGAAGATCTCGAGGCTCAGGAAGAGGAGCAGGTCACCGAACCGGCGGACGATCAGGATTACTTCACTCCCTGATCCCACGCGGCGACCGTGGTGCGCCCGCGGTCGGCCTGCGCCATGGGGTCATGAGAGCACCCGGACCTCGTTCGGAATCGTCCTCGGTTCGGCTGGGCCGCTCAGAGAAGCGAAGGGGCAGCCTGGCCGCTCCTGGGCACGCGAAGTATTCGGGTTGGCGGCCGCGATTAGGGGTCGGGAAGCGGCGGCCGCGCTTCCCGCACGGGTGGTGCCAATCGGTGCCGACGATCGGGCTTGCCCTTGCGACCCCGGTTCACTACCGGAGATCGCATGAAATGGTTGACGGCCCTTGCCGGGTGGATCCGCCCGGTGTCCACGCGCACCTTCGCCTCCGTTGCGGCGGTCCTCGCTCTCTCCGCAGTTCCCGCGGGAGGGGAGGATCTCGAGGAAGTCGCAGCCTGCGCGGGCACGGTCATCGGTCAGTCGGTGGTCGATCTCTACTATGAGGATGCGACGGCGTTCGAGGAGGGTACCCGACTAGCGCTCCTCGCCTACTACGGCTCGATCAACGCGCGGGACTATTCGGAGGAGGAGATTGAGGCGGCGGACCTCTTGCTCGGGGAGCGGACGGACCGGATTCTCTCGGCAGCGAACGAGGATCGTTATGATGCCGCAATGTTCGGGGAAGTGCTCGACTGCTACCGCCAGCTTGCACTCGGACTCTATGAGAACCGTGCGGTGCTCGACGCCGATGCCCAGGCCTACGAGGAAGCTGTCGACATTTCGATCGAAGCCCTCCGCGAAACTTTCGCTCGAGAGGAATGAGGCAGGCAAAGGCCCTTGTGGAGCTCATGAAAAGGGGGGCGGGAGCCTGTCGGTGGGCCTTTCTGGCCTCGGTGGTCCCGCTCGCAATTGCCCCGGCTCTCGCCACGGACCACGAGCCTCGTTTCTGCAACGGGGACTGTATCGACCTAGTGAACCAAGGGGTTCGGCCCCCGCCTGACGGTCTCTACAACCAATTGCGCTCCGTCTTCTCCGGCGCCGGCGTTCGAATACGAATATTCCCGCTCGGAAGATCGGTCGACACGGACCCGGCCCGCCGCCCCATCCCACTTCGCACTCTCCAGATCCCGCGTCCTCCGCCCATTCTCACCGCGGACATGATTCCTAATCCAAGGCTTGGTCCGGAGGAGCAGGGGGCAGGTGGGAACCGGGCCGGGGAAGAGCAAAGGCCCGGCGGAAGAGAGGCGTCCAGGCCCGGCGATTCGATGGGGGCGGGCCCGTCGGGAGAAGGTTCCCGGCCGGAGGATCGGCCGGCGACGCGGGCCTCGGAAGAAGGAAAATCCCCTTCCGAATCCGATCTCCCCGCGTCTGCGGACACTCTCTCTCCGGAGCTCGAAAGGTCACCGGGTCTGCTCCAGCCCGCTCCCGTACCGGATCTTGGGAGGTTGCGTCCTGGACAAGCCGCGGCGGTTCGTGCGGGAAACCAATTCGTCGTGATCGGTCTTTTCCGGTCGTCGGGCTTCGTCTGGGACAACCCGGAGGATGTCCGTCGTTTCGCTTCCCTGCTCCTGCGCACTGTCACTGAGGGAGTACCCGCGGAGCAGCTCGGCTCGGTGGTGGAGGCGATCTCCTCGGCGGTCATGGCGGCCCTCCTGCCGCCCTCGCCGGAAGCCGCAAGGGCGAGTTCGGAAGCGGTCGCCTCCGGTCTCGCCGAGGGAGCCGTCGCGGTAGCCGTGGAGGGTGGGCTTAATCCTGCCTCTTTGGTGGAACGCTCCTCCGCCAGTGCGACCCGGGCCGTGGTGGAGCGCGCGGTGGCGACGGCGAGCCCGGTTCCCCCCGTGGTTCGCGATGCGGCGCGGGGAGCCGTGGTGGGGAGCGTCCGCGGTACGGTGCTCTACGTGAATCCACTCGAGGATTCTCTGGAACCAAGGGAAATCCTCCGCGGGGCCGCGGCGGGCGCGGCGGAGGCTGCCGTGAGCGCCGCGGCGGCCGAGGGAGTGGATGCAGGTGATGCCGTCGAGGCTGCCTCGGAGGGCGCGGTCGCCGCGGCGATCGAGTCGGCCGCTGGGGGAGAGGAGGAGGCGCTCAATGCGGCGGCGGCAGCGTCCTCCGGTGCGACGAGTGGGGCGCTGCGGGGATCGCGTTCCGCGGGTCTCGATCCGGGGAGGGGTGCGATGAGAGCGTTGGCAGGGGCGCGGGTAGGTGCCCAGACGGGCGCGACGGCCAGGGGAGAGAACCCCTTCGATCTGATTCGTGCCGCCGGGATCGCTTCCCTGGAGACAAGCTCGGAAGAGGGAGGCCCCGCCGACGATCCGGTGTCCACGGAGGTTTCGGTGGCCGCAGCGAACTTGGAAGGGGTGGGGGAGGATTCCCTTGACCCGGCCGACCTCGAGGACCTCGAGGTCCAGGAGGGGGAACAGATCACTGTTCCGGTCGACGACGAGGAATACTTTGCTCCGAACTGAGCGCGGGACTCTTCCGGCTTCCGGTATCGAGACCAAGGCGATCGCTCTTTCCCGGCCGGCGCCGGCGACCCATCCCGCCTCCTCGCCGGGGAGCGTCGGCGAGCCCGTTCCCGGTCGGCGGACAACCCCCGGACGCGCCCGGGACCACCCGCGGGAGCGGGCGGCACCGACCAGGGATCCCTCTCCTGAGGGGGCGCCCTTGTCCCGCAAGGGGGGCGTCCCAACGCTGCAAAAGGTGAGCGCGAACCAGCATGGACCGGGGCGGGCGAGGGATGCCCCGCCTTGTTTTCTCCATGACTTCCGTGGTTGCGTCCGGGAGGGGTTGGATGGGCCATCGCACCGCGGAGGGCGTCGGGGAGGCGGAGGGCGAATCGGGGGGATTGCGGGATCCCGGTCTTGCCCTTGGCATCGAGCCTTTCCTCGCCGGGGTGCATCGCGGCAGGAGTGTTGGCCTCCCTGAACCACGGCGGTCGTCCGAACCGTGATTCCCAGGGGCGCACTCTTCGCCACACCGGCCGGGATCTTTCCGACGGACACTGCCTCCGGCGATGGGCGGGGCAACGGGAATGCCCGGGCGATCCTCTTCGTCTTTCCGGAAGGAGGGAGCGGCTCCGGGCTTCTTTTCTCCGGCCCGGGATGGGAGTGGCGTGGCTGGTGGGCGAAGGCTCGCGGAAGAGAGGGCGGGGGATCAACCTTTTGCAAAAGGGAAGACGAGCTGGGGGTCGATCCAGCAGGGGACGGTTTCACCGGGCGGAACCGGGGTGGTCAGCCGGTGGGAGGCGCGGAGGATGGGACCGTCCGGCTCACTCTCCCCGGTCGGCACCACCCGGAAACGGGTCATCCGCCGTCCCCCGATGGGCCGGGAATCGAGCACCCGCGCCTGGAAGGAGGGGTGGCGCGGGCCGTCCGGGAGGGGTTCGCGGAACTGGAAGGCCTGCTCCCGGAAGATCACCTCGACGGGGCCTTCGCGAACCTCCCGACCCTCGCCCACGGGCCAGGACCCGAGGACGGTGTGGAGGACGCCACCTTCCACGCTTCCCCGAAGGCTGTGGGTTTCGCCGAAAAACCGGGCGGTGAAGGGGTTGACCGGGCGGAAGAGGAAGTCGTCGGGAATGCCCTCCTGGACCACACCGCCGCGCTCCATGAGAAGGATCCGGTCGGCGAGCTGGGTCGCCTCGTCGCTGTCGTGAGTGACGAGGACGGTAGCGGTGCCCTCCTCCTGGAGGATACGGCGGGTCTCCTCGCGGACGCTGAAGCGCAGATTGGCGTCGAGGTTGGAGAAGGGCTCGTCCATGAGCATCACCGCCGGACGCAAGGCCACCGCCCGGGCGAGGGCGACCCGCTGCTGCTGGCCCCCGCTGAGGGTGTGGGGGAAACGGTCCTTCTCGGCGGCGAGTCCGACCTGGGCGAGGACTTCCCGGGCCCGCCGGTAGCGCTCGGTTGGCTCGATCCGGGACAGCCCGAAGACGATGTTCTGGAGGACGTTAAGGTGGGGGAAGAGGGCGTAGTCCTGGAAAACCATCGCGATGGGTCGCTTGTCCGGCGCGACACCCCGTCCAGCCTGGGCGACCTTCCGCCCGTTCATGAGGATCTCGCCGCGGTCGGGGACTTCGAGGCCGCTGGCGAGCCGGAGAAGGGTGGTCTTGCCGCACCCGGAGGGTCCGAGGAGGCAGAGGATTTCCCCGGGGGCGAGGTCGAAGCTGATGCCGGCCACGCTGGGGGTTTTTCCATAGCGGTGGGACACCTCGCGGAAGGAGAGGGCGGGGGGAGAATCGATCATGGCAGGGAGCGGCTGGGTGCGTACGGGAAAGCTCCGGACCCTACTGCTCGCCCCGGCCGCCACGCATCATACGGCTGAGGAAGACGACCGGAACGAGTCCTGCCGCCACGATGAGGAGGGCGGGCGCTGCCGACTCGGCGAAGCGCTCGTCCGAGGCGAGCTGGTAGATGCGCACGGCGAGGGTATCGAAATTGAAGGGCCGGATCATCAGGGTGGCCGGCAACTCCTTGAGAACCTCCACGAAAACGAGCAGGGCGGCGGCGAGACTGCTCGCCCGCAGCAGGGGGAAGTGGACCCGCCCGAGCACGCCGAGCGCGCTGGAGCGGAGGGTGCGCCCGGCCTGGTCGAGGTTGGGCTGGATGCGCGCCATCCCCGCATCCACGGCGTGCAGGCCGAGAGTGAGAAAGCGTACGAGGTAGGCGAAGACGAGGGCGAAAAGGGTGCCGCTCACGAGTCCGGTGGCCCCTCCAAGGAGGCGATCCACCCCGCCGAGGAGGAGGAGGATGCCCACCGCGATGACCGAGCCGGGCACGGCGTAGCCGAGGGAAGCCATCCCGGTGAGCCCGCGCGAGGCCGGCCCGGCGCACAGTCGGTTGTTGTAGGCGAGAAGCAAGGAAGTGGCCACGGCGAGCACCGCGGCCACCGTGGCGAGGAGGAGGCTGTGGCCGGTCCAGGCGAGGGAGTCCTCCAGGGAGGGAAGGAAGCCCGCCGTGAAGGAGGCCTCCACGAGGATGCCTACGGGCACGCCGAAGCCGAGGAGGACCGGCAGGAGGCAGAAGGCAAGGGCCCCGATCCCGCGCCAGCCCCGCAGGGGCCAGCCGGGCAGGTCCTGCCGTTTGGTGGTGGTCCCGTGGAAACGGCGCTTGCCGCGGGAGAGGCGCTCGAGGACGAGGAGGAGAACGACCACCCCGAGGAGGCCGGCCGCCAGCTGGGCCGCCGCGACGGGCGCCCCGAGGCCGAACCAGGTCCGGTAGATCCCGGTCGTGAAGGTGTCCACGGCGAAGTAGTCGACCGCCCCGAAATCGGCCAGCGACTCCATGGCTACGAGGGCAATGCCGCCGGCCAGGGCCGGGCGCGCCATGGGCAGGGCGACCCGCCAGAAACTGCGGGTGCGCGACATCCCGAGGGTGCGGGAGGCGTCGAGGACGCAGACACTCTGCTCGAGGAAGGAAGCCCGGCAGAGGAGGTAGACGTAGGGATAGAGGACGAGCGAGAAGAGGACGATGGCTCCTCCGAGGGAGCGGATCGGCGGGAACCACAGCTCGCCGGCCCCCAAGCCGGTCACCGAGCGCAGCCAGGTCTGGACGGGCCCATCGAAGACGAGGAAATCGGTGTAGGCGTAGGCCACGAGGTAAGTGGGCATGGCCAGCGGCAACAGGAGGAGCCAATCCACCCAGCTCCGCCCGGGGAAGCGGTAGACCGCGGTGAACCACGCGGTGCTCACCCCGAGCAGGCCCGCACCGGTCCCGGCACCGAGGGCGAGGAGCACGCTGTTCGTCACGTAGGTCCCGAGGACGGTTTCCCGGAGGTGCTGCCAAGTGCTTCCCCCTGCCTCAAAGAGGGGACTCGCCACGATCACGAGGATGGGGGAGGCCACGAAGAGAGAGACCGCCGCCGCCGCCACGAACAGCCACGAACGACCCTTGCGGCGGAGCCCGCGGGGCTCCCGCAAGTCCTCGCTCCACAGCGAGGGATCGGCCGGTTCGGTCTCAGCGCCAGCCGGCAGGGTCGCCATCGCAGGGGGAATGCGCCAACCATTCGACGGGAGAGCGACCGTCGGACTCGGGCTTGTCTGGAGGGTGAGCCGCAAGGACGGGCGGCGGTGTCGTGAGCCTTAGCTTCCTTTCCTTCCGGCCCAAGATTTCGGTCCCACGCCCCAGCGCACTGGACAACAACCGTCCGTTCATAGGGAAAGAATGAGTCTCAATAGCGTTAGCCTGTCAAGCAGGGCTGCTGCGGGAGGGCGACGGAGGGCGGAAAGCGGCTGGCTTTGCGCTGGGGGGAGCGGGACCACCGGAAGCGGGATCTGGAGGGGAGTTCGCCGAGCAGGGCCTGGGCCGGAGCTCCCGAGGGGGGTGCGGCTCACCAACCGAGTTTCTTGCGGACGGTGCGGTAGGGCGAGTAGCCCTGTCCGTGGAGGAGGGGAAGCCTTTGGCGGGGCACGCGGATGCCCATGGGAAAGGCGGGTGCATCGGGGAGGAGCCGACCGTCGAGGGCTACCTGGATGGAGGGGACACTGGTACGCAGCGTGAGGGCGGTGTCCGGCGGCAGGAGCATGCTGCGGTTGGAGAGGGTGTGCGGGCAGATGGGAGTGAGGGCGATGCCCTCGACGCGGGGATGGACGATCGGACCGCCGGCGGAGAGGTTGTAGGCGGTCGAGCCGGTGGGAGTGGCCACGATGAGCCCGTCGCAGGTGAAGGTGTTGACCTCGTCCTCGTCGGCGAGGACCTCGAAGCTGGGGAGGCGGGAGGGGGCGTTTTCCTTGACGACCACATCGTTCAGGCAGAGCCGGGTGGCACCGGACGCCGTGGTTACCTCGAGGACCATGCGGTCTTCGGTGTCGTAGCGCCCGGCGAGGATCGCCGGGAGGCTCTCGCTGATGCCCTGGGGGGAAAAGGTGACGAGGAAGCCGAGCTTGCCGAGGTTGACCCCGAGGACCTTGGTACCGTGGCGAAGGGCCTCGGGCACCGTGCCGAGAAGGGTGCCATCGCCCCCGACCACGCAGACAGCGTCGCATCCGGCGAGGAAACCCTCCGGGAGGGGAAACTCGTCGGTGCGGCGGACGGAGGCACCGGCGCGCTCGGCGATTTGCCGGAGCTGCTCCCCGACCTCGGGGGCCCCGGCCTTTTCACGGTTGATCACGAGGGCAAGCTGCTGGATGGCGTCCACGGCGGGGAAGCTAAGCAGGGGGAGCGCACCTTCCAATCCGGAAGTGGAGGCGGGCGGAGGTCCGGCTTGTCCATGGGAAAGACCGCCGACAGGCTACGGAAGGGCTATGGAGGATTCCTCACGCCAGCTTCCGGAACCTTGGGTCCGCCCGGTCTCGGACTACTGTGAGTGGCTGCAATGGGAGCGGGGCCTCTCCAGCCATACGGTGGAAGCCTATCGAAGGGATCTCAGCCAGGCGGCTCGCCTGCTCGCCGGGCAGGGGGAGGAATCGTGGGAGAGCGTGGACGAGGGCTCCGTGAGCGCTTGTCTCGTCGAGCTGGCGGCGGCGGAGTACGGAACAGCCTCGCTGCGCCGCAAGCTTTCCGCCCTGCGGGGGTTCAGCGCCTACCGGGAGCGAGAGCACGGCTTGCCCGGGTTTGCGGAACTGGTCCGCGGACCGCGTCCCGGTCGCCGTCTTCCGCATAGCCTGACTGTCGGGGAGGTCCGCCGCTTGCTGGAGGCACCCCCCACGGACCGGCCAGAGGGGGTGCGCGACCGCGCCCTGCTGGAACTGCTCTACGCCTCGGGCTTGCGGGTGAGTGAGCTGACGGAACTCAGCCTGACTTCCGTGGACCCGGAAAGTGAGGCGGTGCGGGTGCTCGGGAAAGGGGCCAAGGAGCGGATTGTGCCGGTCGGGAGCAGCGCACTACGGGCCCTCCGTCATTACCTCGCCGTCGGCCGACCGGCCCTGGTTCGGTCAGCCACGGGGAGCGAACTCTTCCTGAGCCGACGGGGTACCGGCATTTCCCGCAAGACTCTCTGGCACCTGGTCAAGCAATGGGGGGAGAAGGCCGGGTTGAGCGTGCCCGTCTGGCCGCATCGGCTCCGCCACTCCTTTGCCACCCACCTGTTGGAGGGCGGGGCCGATCTCCGGGTCATTCAGGAAATGCTCGGGCACGCCGATATCGCCACCACCCAGGTGTACACGGAAGTCAGCCGGGAACGGGCCCTCGAGGAACACGCCCGCTACCATCCCCGGAACCGGGACTGAAAGGAACCTCCCGCCCTTCCCCCCGCGGAAGGGCCGTCAGACCCGCCGAGGGATCGCTCCGGAGGAGCCTTCCGCCAAGCCGCCACCCGGCGGAAAGCGCCCACCCACTTTCCCCGGAACCGCCGGAACACAACCTCTCCCTCGGTTGCCCCGGTAAGAGGATCCCCCCAACACCCCGCGTGGAATCCCGGGAAAAGTCCCAAGCCCCGCCAGCTGGCCAGCACCCCCCCCGACCGAGCCTGCTGGCCCCAATAAACCCGCGACGTCCCCCCATCCCACACGCCACCCCCCCTCCCACGATCCGCTCCCGAAACCCATCACCGCTCCGTCAACCACCACCATCCACCTTCCTCCGGTATCACGAAACGGTCGCACAAATCCGCTGGCTTGAGTTTAATGACAGGCTTTACACACGCTTGACCTTGTGGGTGAGCGGTGTTGGGTTGGAGGTTATGAGACGGCGGCGGTACAAGTTGAGGGGGGAGGGGTATTACTATTTGCGGGGGGAGTTGTTGGGGGAGTTTCGGTTGGGGGCGGAGGAGCGGGAGTTTTTGATGCGGCTGGCGGT
>CAJXLM010000020.1 GCA_913056175.1 uncultured Opitutia bacterium
GCGTGGTCGGACCGGGCGGCGGAGGAGGCGGTGAGCTGGCTGCTCAACCCGCGGGGCCGGCTCGTCGAGGTCCGGGGCGGCCGGGCTCCGCCCCGCGAGATCGAGGAGGCGATGGCCCGACGGGTGATCGCCGGCTCCGAGGCCTACGTGCGCCGTCACCGCGCCCGCTGGGCGGGCGCACCGCGGGCGGTCCCCGTCGAGGAGGTCGACATCCCCCTCTGGGGCGCCCAGCCCTGGCGGCGGACGATGCTGAAGTAACCGCTTCGGGGTCCCGGGGCTCCCGGGGCTTTCGATGGTTCCGGGAGTTCGGGGGCTTCGGGGTGTCTTGGGGGACCCGTGGCGTTGCGGGCTCGTGGGCAGGGGAGTGGGCGGGGGCCCGCGGCATGGGAGCGGGTTCAGAATTTTGCGGGGAATTCAACCATGCTGCGCCATGCGGCGCTCCCCTGCTGTGCCTCATCGCACATCCATGCTGCGCCTTGCGGCGCCTCCCTGCCCTTCGATCCGGAGAAGGTGACGGTGGTGCGGGGCGGCGGGATATCCGGAGTGGTTTTGGCAGCCGGGGCGTTGCCGGCTCGCGAGCAGGGGAACGCCTGCGGCGTAGCACGGGAGTGGGCGGAGCCCACGGCAGGGGATGGGTTCGTAATTTTTCGGGGAATCAGGCCATGCTGCGCCTTGCGGCTCTCTTCTGCAGGCCCTGCGGTCTATCTCTGCTGCCCCGTGTAGCGGTCCCATGCTGTGCCTTCGACACATCCGGGCCGCACTTTTGGCACCTCCCTGCTCGTCGCTCGGAGTGGTGGCGCGGGGCGGCGGCGGGTCCGGCGTGTTTTTGGGGAACCGGAGCGTCACGGGCTCGCGGGCAGGGGAACGCCTGCGGCGTGGCAGGGGAGTGGGCGGGGCCCGCGGCAGGGGATGGGTTCGTAATTTTTCGGGGAATTAGGCCATGCTGCGCCTTGCGGCTCTCTTCTGCAGGGCCTGCGGCCTATCTCTGCTGCCCCGTGTAGCGGTCCCATGCAGTGCCTTTGACACATCCGGGCCGCACTTTCGGCACCTCCCTGCTCGTCGCTCGGACTGGTGGCGCGGGGCGGCGGCGGGTCCGGCGTGTTTTTGGGGAATCGGAGCCTCACGGGCTCGCGGGCAGGGGAACGCCTGTGGCGTGGCAGGGGAGTGGGCGGGGCCCACGGCAGGGAGTGAGTTCGGGTTTTTTCGGGGAACTGAGCCATGCCTCGCCTTTCAGCGCTTTTCTGCAGGGCCTGCGGCCTATCTCTGCTGCCCCCTGCAGTGGTCCCATGCTGTGCCTTCGGCACATCCGGGCCGCGCCTTCCGGCTCTTCTTTGTTGGGCCGTGGGCATATCCATATCGCGCCCTGCCCGCTTCCACGCGCTTGGGCGCGGAGCGCCGGGGGGGGTTCGGGGGTGTCTCGAGGGTCCGGGCTTTGCGGGCTCGCGGGCAGGGGGACGCTTGCGGCGTGGTAGGGGATTAGGCAGGGCGACGGCAGAGAGTTGGCGAGGGTCGGCGGCGGGGGGTGGGTTCGGGATCTTCTGGGGAATGGAGCCCATGCTGCGGCTTCGGGGGCTGGCCTGTTTTGGTTTCGGACCCTCCAGGCCGTGACCTGGGGCGCTTTCCTACGCTCCGGCAAGACCTTTCCAAGGGCTCGATGGGTCTCCGCCACTTGTGGGTCCATCCCGTTGCGTACGGGTGGCTTCCCGGTCCTTGGGCGATCGATTTTTCCTTTCGCTACCCTACTCCCGTTCGGGCTTCCGCGGGCCTTCGGGGGGATGGCGGGAGTCGGTGTGGGATCGGATTGTTTGGTTCCATGGATCGCCTTCCCGGTTCCCTCGACGGGTCCAATTTTCAGTCCCCGGCAAAGCGGCGTAGGGTTGCCCGGTTCCCCCGACGGGGTTCGGTCTCTCGGAGCTTCTTGGGAGGGAGAAAGAGGAGAAGAGCAGGGTGGCTCCGGAGAAGGGGACGGTTATGGGCCCCGGTTTACCGGGAAAATTCCCGGCAGCGTGTCGGTCTCCCGCCGTCCTTTCCAATCGATGTCGCGGTCTGTCCCCGTACCCCGCAGAACACGTCGTCCGTTCGATAGGAAAACGAACTCCAACCCACTCACCCCCCCTCCATGCAGCGATGTCCGTCCCCGGCAGGAGACGATTGCACCTCTTTGGAGGACCTCGGGTCGAGCCTCCCGCAGCCGTTGGGGAGGGGGGCGGAGGGGGTCAAAGGTGGCGGACGTCCTGGTAGGAACCGGAGGGAGTGGAGAGGAGTGCGGGGAGAAGGTCGAAGAGGTGGGCGGCGGCAGTGGGGCCATCGGGCATGCGAGGGGTTCCCTTGGCCTCCCGGAGGATCTCGAGCGGGGGAAAGCGGTCATCCGGGGGGAGCGAGGTGAGGTAGTCCTGCATTTCCGAGTCGACCAGCCCCGGAGCGAGGGCGGTGAAGTGAGTGTCGGGTTGTTCGGCGGCGTAGAGGCGGACGAACATGTTGAGGGCGGCCTTGGAGATGCTGTAGCCATTCCATCCCCGGCTCCCGGAGACGGAGGCGCCCGAGGAGATGGCAACCACCTGCTGGACGGAAGCGGCGCTCTCGAAGAGAGCCTGGAGGATCCAGTGATTGGCCCACACGTTGATTTCCATTGTCTCGCGGAGGTCCTCGGTGGGGCAGTCGGCGAGGTCGCGAATCGTGCCGAGCTTGCCGGCGTTGAGGAAGACGGCGGACCAGGCGATCTCCCGGGGAAGGAATTCGCGAAGGCGGGCGCGCCCGGTTGCCTCGTCGCGGAGGTCGATCGGCGTCCAGAGGAGTCCGCGACGGAGGAGCTCGGCAGGTTCCCGGCGGCTGCAACCGTAGACCGTGGCGCCGCGCTGGAGGGCAACGTCGGCGAGTCCGTAGCCCAAGCCCGAGCTAACTCCGGTGATGAAAATGGTTTCCTCGCTCATGGGGGCAGCGTGGGCGTGGCCGGGGCCCGTTTCCAGCGCGGAGGGCTGGGAGGCGGGGAAAATCTCAGCCGCCGAAAAGGTCGAAGAGCTTGCGCGCGCCCTCCTCAAGAAGCTCTTCTCCCGGGCCCTTCTCGCGCGGGGCGCGCTGCTCCTCGGAGAGGTCCCGGTCGCGCTTGGTGGCGGCGGAGGTGACCGCGGTGATGAGCATGCCGGTGAGCTGGGAGGTATTGGGCTCGGCGAGGGAACCGCTCAGGCGGATGGTTTCGACCCAGGGGCGATAGGCCTGCGGATCCTCCGGAGCGGGGCCGGAGAGTCCGAGGATGGAGAGAGGCCGGGTGAGCGGGGGGCGGCTACCGGCGGCCAGTTCCAAGTTCATGCTAAGATTCTCGACCTCGTCGAGCGGACCGACGGCAATGCGGCCCTTGCCCCGGAGGGCCAGGTAGGGCCCCTCGAAGAGGATCGGGTCGAAGGTCGTGCGAGCGCTGGCCTCGCGGCGCGCGGAGACCTGCAGGCGGTTGAAGGGGATTTCCTGGAAAAGCCGGACCACTTCGGCCAATGCCTCCACTCCGGGCCGGTCGATGCCCTGCCCGAAGATCGAGGTGATCACCGAGCCCGCCCGGATGTACTGGGTAATGCGTTCCTCCGGCCGCAGGGAGCGAACCACGCCGTCCTTCCCCTGGAGGTCCACCGAACCCGTCAATTGGGCGGGGAGACCCTGCAAGGAAGCGGCGGAGCCAGCGAGATCCGCCTGGAGGGTGAAGGTGCCAGTGACCTGGGGTGTCTGATCCGGCTGGAGGAGCCGAAGGAGTGGGCCCACCGCGAGATCGCTGACGGAGGCGGTGAGCTCGGCGTCCACTGGTCCTCCGTCCGGGCTCCGCAGCGAACCACTGGCCCGGACACCACTCTCTTCCTGCCAATCGGCACTCAGGTCGAAGTCGGCCTTCTCGGGGGAGGCTGCCGCCTTCAGGTCGAGATTGCGCACGGCCGGAAAGTCGGGGAGGACCACCTCGCCGAAGGCGACTTCAGCGGTGACCGGGAAGGGCAGGCCCGCGAGAGGATTATCATCAGCGGCCCCTACCTCCTCCGCCTCTCCGGCAGAGCTCTCGCCCGTCTCCGCCTCGTCCGGCGGGGCACCCGCAAGGGCCTCCTGCCAGGGAGCGGCAAACTCCTGAAGGACCGCGACATCGAGCCGGCTTCCCTTGACGGTGGCCTGCAACTCCTCCCCGTCTCCGCGCCGGGCGGAAAAATTAAAGGAAGAGGCCTTGTCCCGAGCGTCGGCCAGCCGGAAGGACCCATTCACCGGAAGCCCCTCGGCACTGCCGGTGGTTGCCTGCAGATCGAGGGAATAATTCTCGGTGGTCCCGGTTGGTACCAGTTCGGCAACCTTGACATCGGCAGCCAGCCCGTCGCCCTCCGGGCGAACCTCGGCCCTCAACTTCCCGTCAGAGAACTGGGGGAAGCGGTCGAGGAAGGGACGCCCGGCGAGCTCGGTGAGGTCAACACGGACGTCGCCCTGCCACTGCCCGTCCGGGCGGGCGAGGGTGCCGGCGACCAGTTCCGCATCATCGGGCCTACCGGTGAGGGTGAACTGGAGCCAATCCTGCGGGTCCTCGGGGGAGTAGCGGGCACTGAAACCAAATCCGCGACCCTCCGCGGCACCCCCGGCCCCAACCACCGCACCCTCGGCCTGCAGGCTGCGGATTCGGGCCTTGCCGTCGAGTCCGACCGTGGCGTCGAGGTCGACATTCGGAAAGAGCGCGGCGGCAGCGGCATCCGGCCGCACGGTGAGCTGGAGTTCCCCGGATTCCCCGTTCTCCCCGAAGTTGGAGCGGACTTTCACGTCGAGCTGGCCCCCGTCCGGCAGGCCAAGGGTACCCTGCAGGTCGAGGTTGGCGAGCACCGGCAGGGGTGGGCCGGAGAGCAGCGGCTCCCACTCCCGGGGGAGTTCCCAACCGGAGCCCGTCCGGTCGGCGGGCCCGCCTGCATCGGAGGCGGCAGCGGCGGCGGAGGTCCCGCCGCCCGAATCCGGCGGTGGCAGTTGCACATGGAACTGCTCGGCGCGGACCGCGCGCAGCCGGACGGGACCACTGCCCCAAAGGCTGGCCCAGTCCGGCCGCACCGTCGCGAAGGGGACCCGGACGCTCGCCTCCGGCCCGTCCCAGGTGAGTCCGGTCATCTCCACCCCGGACAAGCCCACCCGGAATTTTTCGACCGCGACCTTCCCGTCCGCCGATGGAACGAAGGCGAGGAAGAGGGCTCGCTGGACCGGAGCGAGGCTGAGCAGGCCGACCAGCAAGAGGAGGAGCAGAAGCGGGATTCCCAGCCAGAGGGAGAGGGAGCGAACGCGCATGGAGAGAAAACGAGACCCAGACCGCAAGTGTGCGGGACGGCCCCGGTTCCTGGCGAGAAAAAGGGGAGAGGTGACCTGCATGAGAAGTGGGGCGGGGGGAAGGAAATCAACGGGGAGCGGCCACCGTCATTCCTCGTTTTCCTCCTGGTTGGCGATGCGTTCGAGGATTTCCGACATGTCGTCCACTTTGTCGAAAACCTCCCGGTCCACGAGGATCGGTTTGTCCTGCTGGAGGGCCAGCACCAGGGAATCGCTCGGACGGGCGTCCAGCTCGACCAGCTTCGTATCGATCTCATTCTCCATGCGGAGGATCAGCCGGGCGTAGTAGGTCCCCTCATCCACGTCATTGATCACCACCCGCTGCAGCTCGATCCCGAAGCCCGTGAAAATGTGGCCGATGAGGTCGTGGGTCATCGGACGCTCTTTCTGCACGTCGTTGATCGTCATGGAGATCGTATTCCCGATCCCCTGATCCACGTAGATCACGAAAACCTTTTCCTCGTTCCCGAGAAAGACGGCGCATCCGTTGGCGGTGGGCATGACTCCCTTGATGGTGATGCCAACTACATTGCTCTTCATGGAGGCAAGTTAACAGACACAGGGGCACCGGCACAACTCCGGGCGTCAGAGGGAATGCCGGAACCTCAGGCCGGTGGCCGCTGCAGGTGGAAGATGGCGTAGCCCGCCCGCCAGGAAACCCACCGGGTGCAGCGGGTTTCCCAGTCTCCCGCCAGGTAGACCGATGCGGCGAGGCGGTAGCCCGAGCGGTCCACAAAGGCGAGAAACTCCCCGACGGAGAGATGGTTGGTCAGGGGGAGATCCTCCCAGGGCAGCGGATACACCTCGTTGCGGGCGGTGCGTCCTCCCCAGAGGAAGGAGAAACGGTTCTTCCAGAAACCCCGGTTGATCGCGCCCACAAGCACACTCGGGGCGAGGGTAAGAGCCAGCCCGAGCGTCCGGGCCGGCTCCCCGATCATTTCGAGGGTCCGCGAGAAGACCACGTAGTCGAAACTGTCCGGCGGGAAACGTTGCAGGCTCCCGGCCACATCGCCCTGGACAATATTCAGCCCCTTGCGGATGCACACTCCGACCTTGGTCGGATCGTGATCCACCCCCACCCCGTAGACCTCCTTGCGGCGCCGCAACTCGTCGAGGAGGACCCCGCGCCCACAGCCCAGGTCGAGCACCCGGCTGCCGGGCCGGATCCAGTCGACCATGATTTCCAGGTCGATCTGCCTCCGCTTCTGCGAGCGGGCAAGAATCGGGCTCCGGGAAGCGTTCGCCTTCATGATCAGGGACGGTGGAGGAACTCGCGGACGAATCGACGCAGTTCCGGAGCGTCGATGAGGAAGGAATCATGGCCGAACTCCATGTCGACCTCCGCGTAGGAGGCCCGCTTCCCCCCCCGGAGGAGAGCCGCCGTCACCTCCCGGTTCTGCTCGGGCGGAAACAGCCAATCGGAGGTGAACCCGATCACGAGCACCCGGGAGCGCACGGGAGCAAAGGCCTCTTCGAGGGAACCGCCCCCGAGGGCGTAGAGATCGAAGCGGTCGAGCGCCCGCGTGAAATAAATGTAGGTGACCGGGTCGAACTGGGAGACGAAGGACTGGCCCTGGTAGCGGAGGTAGCTCTCCACCTCGAACTCGACCCCCTCCACCGACTGGTGCTCGGCGGCGAGCCGCCGGGAGCGCCCGAACTTCTGCTGGAGGCCCTCGTCGGAAAGGTAGGTGATGTGAGCCATCATACGGGCGACCGCCAGGCCGACGTGGGGACCCTCTCCCTCCGGATACCGCCCCCCTTGCCACTGCGGGTCCTGGAGGATGGCCGTACGGCCCACCGCGTTGAAGGCAATCGCCTGAGCGTTCTGGCGCGGGGTCGTGGCCAGGGCGAGGACGTTGCGCACCCGTTCCGGATAGTCGATCGCCCACTGCAGGGCCTGCATCCCGCCCATGCTCCCGCCGGTCACCGCGACCAGCTCGTCGATACCGAGATGATCGAGGAGGAGCGCCTGTGCCCGCACCATGTCCCCGATGGTGGGGACCGGGAAGTCGAGTCGGTAGGGCTGCCCGGTTTCCGGGTGCGGGCTGGAGGGACCTGTCGTGCCGCTGCACCCTCCGAGGCAATTGCTGCAGACCACAAAGAAGCGGTTCGTGTCGATCGGCTTGCCCGGCCCGATCATCCGGTTCCACCAGCCCGTCTTGCGGTCCCGCAGGCTGTACTGGCCGGCACAGTGGTGATCCCCGCTGAGCGCGTGGCACACGAGGATGGCGTTGGAGGCTTCCCGGTTGAGCCGCCCATAGGTTTCGTAGCGAATCCGCAGGGCGGGGACCGATTCCCCGGAGCGGAAGAAGAACGTCTCCGGGGAGTCAAAATCGTGGTGGGAGACGATTCCGACCTCGCCGCCGTCGTCCCCCTCACCGGAGGGCTGGGTGGCATCATTCATGGCAGTGGCACAAGCGGAAACGGAGAGATCGTGTTCCGCCCGGCCCCACACTTCAATGCTTTCCCTCCCCGCGAGCGCGGAACGGTCACCTCCGGAATCCTCTTGCCTCGGGGGAAGCGCTGGCGGTGAATCGGGCCACCGGATGAAACAAAGGACCGTTCTCCAGCCTGCCACCCTCCACGGGCGCTCCCTGCACACCGGCGAGGACGTGGAAGTGCAACTACTTCCCGCCCCTGCCGACGCGGGCATCCGCTTCCGGCGGGCCGATCTTTACGGAAAACCGGAGATTCCCGCGGACGTCGCCTACATCACCGAACTCGTGCGGAGCACCACCCTTTCTTCCGGGCACGCCAAGGTTCACACCGTCGAGCATGTTCTGAGCGCCCTGAGCGGGTGCGGGATCGACAATGCCATCCTCGAGATGGACGCCGGGGAGCCCCCGATCCTCGACGGTTCGGCGCGACCCTTCGTGGAGATGATCCAGGAGGCCGGCCCCGTCGAGCAGGAGGCGAACCGCAAGGAGTACATCCTCCCCGAAGCCGTCTCCGTGAGCGAGGGCAACCGCTCCCTCATCGCCCTCCCCTCCGACCGCTTCCGGATCACCTGCACCTCCTCGGACGACCGGGGCATCCACACCCAACACCTCACCCTCGACCTCGATCCGGATGTCTACCGCACCCAGGTGGCCCCGGCACGGACCTTCACCATTTACGAGGACATCGAGGAACTCCTCCGCCTCGGGAAGATCCAGGGGGGGAGCCTCGACAGCGCCATCGTCATCAAGGGGGACAAGATTCTCTCCAAGGAGCCGCTCCGCTTCGAGGACGAGTTCGTCCGGCACAAGATCCTCGACATCATCGGCGACCTTTCCCTGCTCGGCTGTGGGCTGCGCGCCCACATTGTGGCCGTGCGGCCCGGCCACGCCCTCAACGCCGCCCTCACCCAGGCCATCCGGGAAAAGATGGAGAGCGCCCGGGCGGTCGACTCCCCCGTCCCCGCCACGGGGAGGAAACCGTCCTCTCGCCCCGGGCGGAGTGCCCCGGCGGGCCCGGCCGTACTGCCGAACGAGACCGAGCTGGATATCCGCCGGATCCTCGACACCATCCCCCACCGCTACCCCTTCGTAATGGTCGACCGCGTCCTCGAGATTCGCTCGGACGACGAGCTCGTCGCGGTCAAGAACGTGACCATCAACGAGCCCTTCTTCAGCGGCCACTTCCCCGGCCGACCCGTCATGCCCGGCGTCCTCCAAGTGGAGGCGATGGCCCAGGCCGCCGGCATCCTCATGCTGCGACAGACCACCAACGAGAACAAGATCGCCTTCTTCATGAGCTGCGACAAAGTCAAGTTCCGCGCGGCGGTCGTGCCCGGCGACCGGATGGAGATCCATGTGCAGTTGATCAAGAAACGGGGCGACAAGCTCGCCGTGGCCTCCGGCGAATGCCGGGTTGAGGGGAAGATTGTTTCCTCGGCGGAGCTCATGTTCACCATCATGGACGCCGGCGAAGCCCACTGATGGCCCGGATCCATCCGACCGCCATTGTCGAGGAGGGGGCCGTCCTGGACTCCTCCGTGGAGGTGGGGGCCTATGCCTTCCTCGGCGAGGAGGTGGAAATCGGGCCCGGCACCGTGATCGCCCACCACGCCACCGTGGAGGGCAGGACCCGGCTCGGCCGGGAGAACCACGTCTACCCCTACGCCTTCCTCGGGGGGCGCACCCACGACCTCAAGCACCGCGGGGGCACCCCCGGCCTGCGGGTGGGCGATGGCAACACCTTCCGCGAGTACACCACCGTCCACTGCGCCACCGACGACGGAGAGTGGACCCGGATCGGCAACGGGAACACCGTCCTCGCCTACTCGCACATCGCCCACGACTGCCAGGTGGGCGACCATCTCATCATGAGTAGCCACGCCGCTCTCGGCGGCCACGTCCTCGTGGGAGATCATGCCAACATCGGGTGGGGTTCCGGGGTCCACCAGTTCTGCCGGATCGGCGCCTACGCCATGGTGGGGGCAGCCACCAAGCTCGTGCGGGACCTGCCGCCCTTCTTTCTCGCCGACGGGAATCCCGCGGAGATCAAGACCATCAACCGGGTCGGCCTGGAGCGGGCCGGCTTTTCGCCGGAGGCCATTCGAGCCATCCACCACGCCTACCGACTGCTCCACCGCGAGGGGCTCACCCGGAAGGAGGCCATCACGCGGCTCCGCGCAGAGGCGGGGGAGGATGACTCCGTGCGCGCGATCCTCGCCTTTCTCGAAGAGAGCGAGCGCTAGGCCCCCTAAGTCTTCCCGAGAAACGGCTTCCAGCTTTCCCTCGAGCCATTCCGGTGCAACAGGGCGAGGAAGGGCCGGTGTTTCGGGCGGACCGGCTGGCAACGCAGGCGAAGGCCCGCCTGGTGGGGCAGGCGGTTGGCCTTCCGGCTGTTGCAGCTGATGCAGGAGGTCACCAGATTTTCCCAGCTCGTACGCCCTCCCCGGTCGCGGGGGATGACGTGGTCGAGATTCAGCCGGGACTCCGGGAAGACCTCTCCGCAGTACTGGCAGCGGTACTGGTCGCGCTCGAACACATTGCGCCGGTTCAGCTTGGTCTCCTGGACGGGCACCCGATCGAAGCGCTGGAGCAGCAGGATCTGGGGGAGTCGCAGGTTCATGCGGATGGAGCGCACACTGGCCTCATCCGGCTGGGGGGGATCGTCGAGGGAACGCTCCACCCACTCTTCCGCGGAGAGGAGCTCGTAGTGGCCATGGTTCGGATCGATGACCTGCGCGTTCCGCTGGAAGAGGAGGCCGAGGGCCCGCTTCGCACCCACGATGTTCACCGGCTGCCAAACCCGGTTGAGAACGAGAACCCGGTAGGCTTCCTCATGCGAAAGCTGACCGCCGTCCTTCATTGGGGAACAACCAAGAAGCTCCCCCGGCCCCTGGCAACCTCAAAGGGCGTTCCCCCGGGTTCCCACCGGAAAGCGGACCTACTCCTCCCCCGGCTCCGACTTTGGCCCGCGGGACTCCTCCACGAAGTCCCTCGGTTCGCGGATCTCGTCGATCCGTCCGTCCCCCCAGGTCGGCAGCTGGCGGCGATACGCCGCCCGAGCGAGCACTTGGGCGGCCACCGGAGCCGTCAAGTAAAAGAAAACAATGGTGGCCGCCGCCACGACCACCGTGCGCAGGCTGCCGAAGTGCAGAGCCGCTCCCACCAGGACGAGGGCGGCCCCAAAGGCCCCCGCCTTGGTGGCGGCGTGCATTCGGGTGTAGAGGTCCGGCATGCGGAGGACCCCGATGGCCGCGACCAGGCTGAAGAACCCGCCCGCGATCACAAAAAAGGCCGCCATCCAGTTCATCGGCTCCCTCCCCTCTCGAGGTAGCGGGCAAAGGCGACCGTGCCGAGAAAACCGGCCACGGCGATGGCAAGGGCCGCATCGAGGAGGACCGGCTGGCCGAAGCCCAGCCCCAGCAGCACCATGATCCCGAGGGTGAGCCCGCTGAGCAGGTCGAAGGCGACCACCCGGTCAAAGGAGGACGGACCCCGCACGATCCGGACCATGGCGATGGCAATGGAGATCAGGTAGAGCCCTCCGCCTACGGCGAGCCCGACCCCGAGCACGTTGATCTCTCCCTCAAAAGACACGGCGCACCTTCCTCCCGTAATTGCGCTCCAGTTCCGCGGCGAGTTCGGCGGGAGAGCCATCGATGTACATGGCGTGGATGAACAGGCGCTCCTGGTCCGGGGAGACGGCGATCCCGAGCGTACCCGGCGTCATCGTGATCAGGTTCGCCATGAGGACCACCTGGCGGTCGCTCATCCCCCGTATATCCAGCCCAATGAAGCCCGGCTTGAGGCGGTGGCGGGGGGTGAGGACATCGTGGGCGACACGGAAATTCGACTGGACCACATCATAGATGTAAAACGCCAGGAAGGGGATGAGGCGGAGGAAGCGCATAGGAGACTATTCCTTTCCACGGCCCGCGAGAACCGTCGAGATGTATTCCTGCGGCGAGAGCAATTGGTCGGCGGCCCGCTCCGAAAAAGCGAAGAGGAATTCCCCGAAGACGCCGAGAGCCACCGTGCAGACGGAGAGGGTGGCCACCGGGACCACCATCCAACCGAGCCGGCCCACCCCTCCCGCCATCAGCGGGAGCGCCCCCTCCGGCCGCGGTTTCCAGAAAGCCTCCGCCCAGATCTTGGTCATCGAGTAGAGCGTGAGGATGCCGACCACCAGGGCGGCGGCCACCGCGAACCACCAGCCCCCCTCGAGGCCTGCCCGGACCACTCCCAGTTTCGCCCAGAAGCCGGACAGAGGCGGAATCCCCGCGAGGGAAAACGCGGGAAGGAAGAAGAGGACTGCCAGCCAGGGTGCGCTCCGGTAGAGGCCGCCGACCCGGGCGAGGTCGGCCGTGCCCTGCAGGCGGATGACGATCCCGCTGATCAGGAGGAGGTTCGTCTTCGCCACCATGTTGTGAATGATGTAGAAAATCGCGGCCGCGAGGGCCAGGGGCGTGAAGAAGGCCAGCCCCAGAACCATGTAGCCGATCTGGCTGACGATGTGGAAGGAGAGGATCCGGCGCATCTCGAAGTGGGCCGCCGCCCCGAGCACCCCCGTGATCATGGTAAGCACCGCGATGGCCAGCAGCAGGCCCTGGGCCTGGGGGAAGAGCGGTTCGAAGACGAGGGTGTAGACCCGAATGAGCGCGTAGACCCCGACCTTGGTGAGGAGCCCGGCGAAGATCGCGGAGACGGTGGAGGGGGGGGTATGGTAGGAAGCCGGCAGCCAGAAGAAGAGCGGAAAGACGGCCGCCTTCAGGCCGAAGGCCACCAGGATCAAGAGGGAAGCCGCCTGCAGCCAGCCCGGATCCGGAGAGGCTTCGAGTCGCACGGCGAGGTCGGCGAGGTTGAGGGTGCCGAGCACCCCGTAGAGGATCCCCGCCGCGGAGAGGAAAAGGGCCGAGGAGAAAAGGTTGAGGATGACATACTTGAGCCCCCCCTCCAGCTCCGCCCTTGCCCCGCCGAGGGCGGTAAGGACGAAGGAAGCGATCAGCATGACCTCGAACCAGACATAGAGGTTGAAGAGGTCCCCCGTGAGGAAGGCCCCGTTCACCCCGAAGAGCAGGAGGAGGTAGAGCGGGTAGAAGAAGCGCTGGATGCGGCGGCGGCTGATCTCCCCCAGCGAGAAGACGGCCACGGCTGCGCCCAACAGAGCGGAGAAGGCCACCATGACGGCGCTCAGCCGGTCGGCGACCAGACTGATCCCGAAGGGCGCCTCCCAACTGCCCAGCTGGACCACGAGGATGCCCGCGCGGTCCACCGCCACGAGGAGGACGAGGGAGGCCACCAGGGTGAGGCCACTGCAGACCACCGCCCCCACCCGCTGGAAACCCACCGAGAGGGAGCCGGCCAGCAGGACGATGGTCCCCGCCAGCGGCAGGAGCAGGGGCAAGAGCAGGAGCAGTCCGCTCATGTGTCCGTGCTCCGGAAGGCGTCCGTGTCGTCATCGCCGACCGCCTCGTGGGCCTCGTGGACCAGGGTGAGGACGAAGGCGGTCAGACCAAAGCTGATGACGATGGCGGTGAGCACCATCGCCTGGGGGAGCGGATCGCCGAAGGGCGCCACCGGCTCCTGACCGTCCGCCGGTACCAGCGGGGGACTCCCCGCGAGCAGGCCCCCGCTCGCGAAAACCAGCAAGTTGGCCCCTTGGCTGATGAGCATCACCCCGATGACCAGTTTCATGATGCTGCGTCGCATCAGGCAGTAGACCCCTGCGGCGAACAGGACGCCGATGAGGATGGGCACGAGGAACCCCATCAGCCCGGCTCCTCCTCGTCCTGCTCGGCCCAGCCGAAATCGGCGAGGCTGAAAACCGTGTGCAGCACGAAACCGATCACCGTCAAGTAGACCCCGACATCGAAGAGGAGCGGGGTCCCGAGGTGAATCGTCCCCAGCAGCGGCAGGGAAAAGCTGGGCAGCCAGAGTCCGGTGAGGAAAGGGGCGCCGCCGAGCATCCCGAACAGACCGCTGATCACGGCGACCCCCAAGCCGACGCCCATGAGGACTGCCGGGGGGATGCGGACCCGGCGGCGGGCCTCCGCCATGCCGTCCCCGAGACCGACCAGCAGGAAGGAAGCGGCCGCAAGGAGTCCCCCGATAAACCCTCCGCCCGGCAGGTTGTGCCCGCGGTAGAGAACCAGCAGGGAGAGCAGCAGAAGGAGCGGAAAGAGCAGGCGTCCCGCCCGGCTGAGAATGAAGGAGTCCTTCATTCCGCGCGTTTCCGCCGGCGGCGGCGAAGGCCGCCGGTGACGAGGGCAGCCACCCCGAGGGCGGCGGCCACGAGGACGGTGATTTCCCCAAGGGTGTCGAGGGCCCGGAAGTCCACGAGGATCACGTTGACGACATTCTTCCCCTTCGCGAGCGGGTAGCTCATTGCGGCCAGCCGTTCGGAGATCGGCGTGTCCAGGTTCAGGGTGATCGCCTCCAAGGCGAGATAGCTCATGCAAAGACCGAAGAGGGCGGCGAGGCCGGCATCCCGCAATCGGATGAGCACCCGGGAGGGGTGGCGCAGGTGGGGAAGACGGTAGATCACGAACATGAAGAGCACCACCGTGAGCGTCTCCACGAGCAGCTGGGTGATGGCGAGGTCGGGCGCGCCGTAGTAGGTGAAGAGCAAAGCCATCCCGAAGCCGACCGTGCCCAGCCCGAGCAAGGCGGTGATCCGGTTGTCGGTGACCGCGGCGAGAACCGCCCCCACGATCATCGTGAGGACGATGCCCGCCGGGAGGGCCTCGATCGGACCCGGCAAGGGGGGCGGGGCGAGCCGGAGGGAGGTGGAGAGGATCGCTCCTCCCACGAGGACCACCGTGAAGAGGAGGACGATGCGCACGTAGCTGTAGAGCCGGCCGGACTGGAGCGTGCGCGTCTGCCACTCCGCGAGGGCGACCGTGGAGGCGAAGAGGAGGTCGTAGGTGGCCTCGGCCCCGCGAGCCCGCAGGAAGTAGCGGACCCGCGGCGCCACCCTCCAGAAGTGGTGGCGGAGGCGGAAGAGGACGAGACCCCCAGCGAGGGTGAGCAGGCTGAGGAGGAGGGGAAGGTTGAAGCCGTGCCAGAGCTTGACGTACACCTCGCTGGGAGCCCCCGTCATCGCCGAGACCGCCGGCGCCACCAAGGTGGGCCCAACCAGACCCGGGACCAGGCCGAGGAGGAGGCCGATGCTCCCGAGGAGGAGGGGCCCAAACCAGAGGGAGAAAGGACCCTCGTGGGGCGGCTTGGGGGTCTGCCCGCTCGGCCGGCCCCAGAAGGGAGCGATGCCCGCCTTCAGCGCGAGCGCCATCATGAGCATGTTGCCGCCCACCGCGACCGCGAGGACGCCCCAGCCGAGCCCGCCGAGGTTGCCGGCCGCCTCGTAGACGGCCTCCTTGCCGATGAAGCCGAAAAAGGGCGGGAAGCCCGACTTGGAAAGGGCCGCGAGGAGGGCGGCGGTCGCCGTGAGGGGCATGGCGAAGCGGAGCCCCCGCAGGTGGGTCAATTCCCGGGTGCCCGTCTCGTGGTCGACCGCACCCGCCGTCATGAAGAGGGCCGCCTTGTAGAGGGCGTGGCCGATGAGGAAGACGATCATCGACTTGAGGGCGAGCTCGGTGCCGACTCCGAGAAGCATGGTGAGCAGCCCGAGAACCCCGAGCGTGGTGTAGGCGAGGATGCCCTTCAGGTCGGTCTGGAAGAGGCCGAGGACCACCGCGGTGAGGAGGGTGAGCCCCCCGAAGACGACGAGGTAGCCCGTCCACATCTCCGTCCCGCCAAGGGCGGGATGGAGGCGGGCGAGGAGAAAGACCCCGGCCTTCACCATGGTGGCCGAGTGCAGATAGGCACTCACCGGGGTCGGGGCGACCATCGCGTTGGGCAGCCAGAAGTGGAAGGGGACCTGGCCGCTCTTGGTGAAGGCGCCCGCGAGGATGAGGAGGAGGATGGCCGGGTAGAGGGGAGAGGCGGTGAGGAGCGCACCCTCCCCGAGCAGCTCACTGATCCGGTAGGTGCCGGCCACCTCGCCGAGGAGGATGAACCCCGCGAGCATGACCACTGCCCCCAGCCCAGTCACCAGGAGTGCCTGCAGGGCCTTTTTCCGCGACTGCGGATCCTCGTGCAGGAAGCCGATGAGCAGGTAGGAGGTGATGCTCGTCAGCTCCCAGAAGATGAAGAGGAGGATGAGATTGTCGGCGAGGACCAGCCCGAGCATCGCCCCCATGAAGGCGAGCAGGAAGGAGGCGAAGCGGCCGTACTGCGGGTGCTTGCCGAGGTAGCCGAAGGAGTAAAGGACGATGAGGGCGCCGATCCCGGTGACCAACAGGCCCATCACCGCGGAGAGCCCGTCCATGCGCAGGTCGAGGGTGACCCCGAGAGAGGGAAACCAGGGGAGCTGGAGACTCACCGCCCCGCCGGCGGCCACAGCGGGCAAGCCGCCCAGGAGGAGGAGGAAGGCACCCAGCGGAACGACCAGCAACAGGTTGCGCAGCCAGCCCCTCCCCGCACGCACCATCCACGGGGCGGCGAGCGCCCCGGCAAAGACGAGGAGGAGGCTGAGGAGGAGGGTCATGGAATCGTGCGGCTGTCTCGGGACTTCCGACTTTCCGGAGAGGCCATCGCCTCTTCAAGGCTTTCCGGAGGAATTCGGCCGCGCATCCCCTGGAACCGGCTCTCTTGGCCGTCGCGGGGGGCCAGCCCGCTGAGGCCGCCACCCCGCGCGCCTGCCTCAGCGAATCATCCCGGCCCCCACCGTGCGGTTGGTCCCCTCGTCGACGAGGACAAAGCCGCCGGTGAGCCGGTTGCGCCGGTAGGAGTCGTAGAGGAGGGGCTCCGCCGTGCGCACATGGATCCGACCGATGTCGTTCAGGCCCAGCTGGACGTCGCCCTCCTCCTTGTGGAGGGTGTTGATGTCCACCTTGTAGCGGACCTCGCGGACAAGGGCGCGGACGCTCCGGGTCGTGTGGCGGAGGAGGTACTTGCGCCCCGGCTCGAGCGGCCGTTCCGGCGAGAACCAGCAGAACATCGCGTCCAACTCCTGCTCGACCCGCGGCTGGTTGTTTGGCTTGGCGATCATGTCCCCCCGGCTCACGTCGATGTCGTCCTCCAGGCGAATCACCACGGACATCGGGGAGAAGGCCTCCTCCACCGGTCCCTCAAAGCGCTCCACCGAACGGATCCGGGTGGTGAACCCGGAGGGCAGCACGACCACCTCGTCCCCCGCGCGGAAGACTCCCCCGTGCACCCGGCCGGCGTAGCCCCGGTAGTCGTGGTGCTCCCGCGAATGCGGCCGGATCACCCACTGCACGGGGAACCGCGCATCCACATGGTTGCTGTCCGGGCCGATGTAGACGTTTTCCAGGTGGTAAAGGAGGGAGGGCCCCTCGTACCACGGCATGTTCGCCGAGCGGTTCACCACGTTGTCGCCGTGCAGCGCGGAGATCGGCACGAAGGTGATCTCCTTGATCTGCAGGCGCGTGGCAAAGGCCTTGAAGGCCGCGACGATCTCCTCGAAGCGCTCCTGCGCGTAGTCGACGAGGTCCATCTTGTTGACGCAGAGAACCACGTGCTCGATGCGGAGGAGCGAGGCGATGAAGGAGTGCCGGCATGTCTGCTCGATGACACCCTTGCGGGCATCGACGAGGATGATGGCGAGGTTGGCGGTGGAGGCCCCCGTCACCATGTTCCGCGTGTACTGGATGTGCCCCGGGGTGTCCGCGATGATGAACTTCCGCTTCGGGGTGGCGAAATAGCGGTAAGCTACGTCGATGGTGATCCCCTGTTCGCGCTCCGAGCGGAGCCCGTCGGTGAGGAGGGCGAGGTTCACGTTCTCATCGCCCCGCTGCCGACTGGTGCGCTCGATGGACTCCAGCTGGTCCTCGAAGATCGTCTTCGTGTCGAACATGAGCCGCCCGATCAGGGTGCTCTTGCCGTCGTCCACGCTGCCCGCCGTGGTGAAGCGGAGCAGGTCCATATCCAGGTAGCCGTCCAATGTTTCCATGCCTGTTCCCTCTCTCAGAAGTAGCCCTGCCGCTTGCGGTCCTCCATGGCCGCCTCGGAGCGCCGGTCGTCGGCCCGTCCGCCCCGCTCCGTCTGCCGGGCGGAGGCGACTTCCTCAATCACTGCCTCGAGGGTGGAGGCGGCCGACTCGACCGCACCCGTGCAGGTGGCATCCCCGACCGTGCGAAAGCGCACCGTGCGCCGCTCGGTGCGCTCCTCCTCACGGAGGGTGAGGAATTCGGTGACGGCGAGGAGGACTCCCTCGCGCTCGATGACCTCCCGCTCATGGGCAAAGTAGAGAGCGGGAATGGGGATCTCCTCGCGGAGGATGTACTGCCAGACATCCATCTCCGTCCAATTGCTGAGCGGGAAAACCCGGAAGTGTTCCCCCGTCTGCTTGCGCCCGTTGAAGAGATTCCAGAGCTCCGGCCGCTGGTTCTTCGGATCCCACTGGCCGAACTCGTCGCGGTGGGAGAAAAAGCGCTCCTTCGCCCGGGCCTTTTCCTCATCGCGCCGGGCACCGCCCACGGCGGCGTCAAAGCGGCCCTCCTCCAGGGCGTCCAGCAGCGTGACCGTCTGCAGCCCATTCCGGCTGGCATTGGGCCCCTTTTCCTCCACCACCCTTCCGCGGTCGATCGAATCCTGCACCAGAGCCACCTGCAGTTGGGCCCCGAGATCGCCGAGGAAGCGGTCGCGGAACTCGATCGTCTCCGGGAAATTGTGCCCCGTGTCCACGTGCAGGAAGGTCAGGGGCGGGCGGGCCGGCCAGAAGGCCTTCTGGGCGAGGCGGGCGACCACGATCGAATCCTTGCCCCCGGAGAAGAGGATGCAGGGCCGCTCGAACTGGGCGGCGGTCTCCCGCAGCACAAAAATTCCCTCCGATTCCAGCTGGTCGAGGTGGCTGAGTTGGTAGGACTGGGTCATGCGCTCAAACCGACCAGACAAGCACGGCCGGCGGCAGCGGGAAACGCTAAAATCGCCGCCCCCCGGCGCTCAGGGCCGGATCCACCCGCGGAGCACCGCCAGCAGGCGGGCTACCGACTCCTCGACCGTTTCCTGTTCCGTGTCGAGGAGCAGATCGGGGTTCTCCGGCTCCTCGAAAGCGGAGTCCTTCCCGCTGAAGCGGGCGACCTCGCCGGCGGCGGCCCGCCCGTAGATTCCCTTCACATCCCGCCGTGCGCACTCCGCGAAGGAAGCCCGCACGTAGACCTCGAGAAAATCCTCCGCCCCGACAATCTCCCGGGCACGGGCGCGGAACTCGCGCAGCGGGGAGATGAAGGAGGCCAGGACGACCGTGCCCGTGTCCACGAAGAGCCGGGCGACCTCGGCGATGCGGCGGAGGTTCTCGCGGCGGTCCTCCTCGGAGAAGCCCAGGTTCCGGTTGAGGCCCGCGCGGATGTTGTCCCCGTCGAGGACCTGGACCAGCCGGCCCTCCTCGTAGAGGCTCCGCTGGGCCGCCGCGGCGATCGTGCTCTTGCCGGACCCGCTCAACCCGTACAGCCAGGCGACCCGACCGCGTTGGCCGAGGAGGGCTTCCTGTTCGGCCCGCCCCAACAGGCGGTCGTGCACCGGGTGGATTTCGTCGGCGCTCACGAGGTGGGCACTTCCGCCGGCAGGCGGGCATCCCGCCGGGTCATCGCCGCGCGTACAAAGGCGGCAAAGAGCGGGTGGGGAGCGTTGGGCTTGGACTGGAATTCCGGGTGGAACTGGACCCCGACCATCCACGGGTGATCGCGCAGCTCGACGATCTCGACCAGATCCCGCTCCGGGTTGCGCCCCGCCACCACCAGGCCGGCCTCCTCGAGGGCCGCCGTGTACCGGTTGTTGAACTCGAAGCGGTGCCGGTGGCGCTCCCTCACCTCGTCCTGCCCGTAGGCCTCCCGCGCCCGGGTTCCCGGCGTGAGCCGGCACGCGTAGGAGCCCAGCCGCATGGTCGCGCCCTTCTCCTCCTGCCCGCGCTGTTCCTCCATCCAATCGATGACTGGATCGGGCGTGTCCGGGGCGAACTCGGAGCTGTGCGCCCGCGGCAGCCCGGCTGCGTCCCGGGCCAGCTCGATGACGAGGACCTGCATGCCCAGGCAGAGCCCGAAGTAGGGGATGCCCTCCTCCCGGGCGAGCCGGGCGGCGAGGATCTTTCCCTCGATCCCGCGGTCCCCGAAGCCCCCGGGCACGAGAATCCCGTGCAGGTCGCTGAAGTCGGCGGGCACGCCCCGCTCGAGTTCCTCCGAATCCAGCCGGACCACCTCGATCCCGCAGTCGTGGGCGATGCCCCCGTGGGTGAGGCTCTCGTAGACGGACTTGTAGGCGTCCTGCAACTCGATGTACTTGCCCACCACCCCGATCCGCACCCGGGAGGCCGGGTACTGGAGACGGCGGACGATGTCCTTCCAGACGCCGTTGACGGCCTTGCCGTCCGGCAGGTGCAGGCCCTCCACGACCAGCGAGTCGAGCCGCTCCTCCTGCAGCATGAGGGGCAATTCGTAGATGGAGGACTCCACATCCGTCTCCTCGATCACCGCGGAGGCGGGGATGTTGCAGAACAGGCTGAGCTTCTGGCGCAGCTCCGCGGGGAGCGGTTCCTCCGTCCGGCAAATGAGGATGTCCGGCTGGATCCCGATCTCCCGCAGCTTGGCCACGCTCTGCTGGCTGGGCTTGCTCTTCAGCTCCCCGGCCGCCCGCAGGTAGGGCACGAGGGTCACGTGCACGAAGAGGCGGTTGGCGGTCCCCACCTCGAGGGCGAACTGCCGCATCGCCTCGAGGAAGGGGAGACCCTCGATGTCACCGATGGTTCCGCCGATCTCGGTGAGGAGGATGTCGACGCCCTCGCCGGCCGCGTAGATCCGCTCCTTGATCTCGTTGGTCACGTGGGGAATCACCTGGACGGTCTTGCCAAGGTAGTCGCCCCGCCGCTCGCGCTGGATGACCGATTCGTAGATCTGGCCGGAGGTCAGGTTGTTGAAGCGGGAAAGGCTCCCGCTGGTGAACCGCTCGTAATGGCCGAGGTCGAGATCGGTCTCCGCCCCGTCGTCGAGCACGTAGACCTCCCCGTGCTGGAAGGGGCTCATCGTGCCGGGGTCGACATTCAGGTAGGGATCGAACTTCTGGATGCGGACCCGGTAGCCCCGTTGCTCGAGAAGGGCGCCCAGAGCGGCCGTGGTAAGCCCCTTGCCGAGGGAGGAGACGACCCCGCCGGTCACGAAAACGAACTTCCCCGGCCCTTCCACAGCGCGCTCCTCCATGGCGCCCTGTTCTGCGGAGCGGAGACCCGCTTGGCAAGACCCGAGCCCGCGCGACCTGATCCGGCCCTCCCCCGCGCGCTCCGGAACTCCCTCCTGCGGAGGGACCTGTCGTCCCCGAATTTCGTGGCCATCGGTAAGCTGGCGGACCAAACTCATGCCCCGGTGCAAGCGAACTGGACACAGGAAACCCTCCTCCTCTTGGAGAGGCTGGCGGGCGCTCCGTTCGGCACCACCGCTTTCTGGGTCTCCCTGGCCGTCGCCCTCGGGATCGTGCTCCTCCTCGGCTGGGTCCTTGCCAATTTCCTCTTCGCGGCGAAACGGGGCATCCTCATCTGCTTCCTCGGCCAGCTCCTGCCGGCCCTCGCCGGGGGCGCCGGCTGGGTGGCCGTCCGGGTGTACGCCGTGCCCGAGCTGCAGCCCGGGGTCGTCCGCGAGTGGTTGCCCTGGGGCGGGGCGGGCCTGGCGGCCCTCCTCGGCACCCTCCTGCTCACCCGCTGGATCCTCGGGGTAAGCGAGCTGCGGGCGCTCCTCTCGGTGGTCCTGACCTACGGGGGCGTGATCGCCTTCTTCGTGTTCGCCGGCGAGTACTTGCCGCAGGCTCCCGAAGAGCCGGGCTCGACCGCGGACGGGCCACCCCTCTACGAAAGCTACCGGGAAGACCCGCTCGAACCCCTCGATTCCTTCAACAAGGACTAGACCGCATGGCCCCCTCGCAGAAAACCGCTATCCAGCCGACCCGTACCGAGAACTACCCGGAGTGGTACCAGCAGGTCATCAAGGCCGCCGACCTCGCCGAGCACAGCCCCGTCCGCGGGTGCATGGTCATCAAGCCGTGGGGCTACTCGCTCTGGGAAAACATGCAGGCGGATCTCGACCGCCGCTTCAAGGAGACCGGGCACGAGAACGCCTACTTCCCCCTTTTCATCCCGAAGAGCTACCTCGAGAGGGAGGCCGAGCACATCGAGGGCTTTGCCAAGGAGTGCGCCGTGGTCACCCACTCCCGCCTGGAGGCGAACGAGGAGGGTGAGCTCATCCCGACCGGGGAGCTCGACGAGCCGCTCATCGTCCGGCCCACTTCCGAGACCATCATCGGGGAGATGTATTCCCGCTGGGTGCAGAGCTACCGCGACCTGCCCATCCTCATCAACCAGTGGGCGAATGTGGTGCGCTGGGAGATGCGCACCCGCCTGTTCCTGCGCACCGCGGAATTCCTCTGGCAGGAGGGGCACACCCTGCACGCGACCCGCGAGGAGGCCCTTGCGGAGACCCGGCGCATGCTCGAGGTCTACCGCGACTTCGCCGAGGAGGCCATGGCCATGCCCGTGCTCCGGGGGGAGAAGACGGCGGCGGAACGCTTCCCGGGCGCCGACGCCACCTACTGCATCGAGGCACTCATGCAGGACCGCAAAGCCCTCCAGGCGGGAACCTCCCACTTCCTCGGCCAGAACTTCGCGCGGGCCAGCGATATCACCTTCCTCAGCCGGGAGGGCCGGGAGGAACTCGCCTGGTCGACCTCGTGGGGCACTTCCACCCGTCTCGTCGGAGCCATGATCATGGTGCACAGCGACGACAATGGCCTCGTCCTTCCCCCGCGGCTGGCCCCCCTGCACGCGGTCCTCCTGCCGGTCGTGCCGAAGGAGGACCAGCGGGTGGCCATCGAGGCGCGGGCGGCCCAACTGCGGGACGAACTCGCCGGGACCCCCTACGCCGGGGGGCGCCTGCGGCTCCGGCTGGACGACCGCGACCTGCGGGGCGGGGAGAAGAACTGGAGCTGGGTGAAGAAGGGCGTGCCCCTCCGCCTGGAGCTGGGGCCCCGCGACCTCGAGAGGGGGGTGGTCGCGGTCAGCCGGCGCGACCGGGATCCCCGCGAGAAGGAGAGCATCCCCTTCGCTGAGTTGGCGGACCGGCTCCCGGCCCTGCTCGAGGAGATCCAGGAGAACCTGCGCGCGCAGGCCCTCGCCTTCCGCCGGGAGCACACCCACACCCTGCGTACCCGCGAGGAGTTCGAGGAATTCTTCGGGGCCGAGGAAGCCCCCGGCCTGGCCCTCCTGCCGTGGGGTGGCACCGAGGAGGAGGAGCGGGCGATTGCCCAGCGCACCAAAGCGACCATCCGTTGCATTCCCTTCGAGGACGAGGAGGGTGCCGGCTGGGGAACCTGTCCGTTCACCGGCCGGGAGGCGCGCGTGGCCGTGTTTGGCCGGGCCTATTGAGGACGGGGGCCTGCTGCCCCCTTGGCCGCGCTCAGACGGCTTCCGCAGGAGCCACTGGCAGGACGGGGGCCCGCACCCGACCGAAGCGCCGCTCGCGGCGGGCATAGGAGGCGAGAGCAGCCTGGAAGTGCTCCGGCCCGAACTCCGGCCAGGGAACCTCGCAGAAGTACAGTTCGGCGTAGGCACCCTGCAGGAGCAGGAAGTTGCTCAGCCGCCACTCTCCGGAGGTGCGGATGACAAGATCCGGGTCGGCCAGCTCCCCGGTGTACAGATAGCGCCGGTACTCCTCCCAGGTCTCCGGGGGAACGGCGAGACGCCCCGCCGCGAGGTCCGCGGCAATCGCCCGGGTGGCATCGAGCACTTCGGCGCGGGAGCCGTAGTTCAGGGCGAGGTTGAGGGCATGGTCCCGGTAGCCCGCTGTCTCGGCGACCACCTCGGCCACCAGCTCGCGCACCCGGGCGGGCAACTCATGGATCCGCCCGATCCCCCGGAGCCGGATGCGGTGTTTGTGCAACTGGCGCCGCTCCCGCCGGAGGAACTGTACGAGCAGGTCCATGAGGGCCTCCACCTCGTCGGGGGGCCGCTGCCAGTTCTCCACACTGAAGGCGAAGAGTGTGAGGTCGCGGATGGAGGAACCGGCGAGCGATTCCACCAGCCGACGGACGTTCTGTACGCCCCGGCGGTGCCCCTCGATCCGGGGAAGCCCTCGCTGGCCCGCCCAGCGGCCGTTGCCGTCCATGATAATGGCCACGTGGGCCGGCACTTGCTCTGCGGAAGGCACACCACTCATCGAAAGGCCAGACTAGTCCCCCTGCTCCCCACTGTCACGCGGGAAGCCACCGGATCGCGCGGCTGCGGGGCCGCGCGGTCCGGTGGCAAAGGAGGGAGGATGGGGGGCGGGGGACGAAAGCGTCCCGGCCGTCAACTCTGTCCCTGCCCGAGCTGGAAGGCGGGCTTGCCGTCGAAGTAGTAAAGGCCCTCGGTCTTGATGAACTCGAGACCCGTGCGGTTGATGCGGTCGAGGAGGGCCACGATCTCCCCGTGGGGCAGGGCCTCGCCCGCCTCGGGATTGTCCATGGTGAAACGGCAGCGCCAGTGGTCGCAGAGGAGGGTTTGCGCAAAGCCCTGCGGCCAGACGGCCATCCCCCGGCTGGAGATCATGCGCAGCTGCAGGTTGTCCGCGTTCGCCTGCTGGAGGAGCTCGGCGATCTCGGCGGTGGATCCGCGAAATTCGCAAAAGACATCCACCCCCACCAGCTGCCGGACGACCACCGGCCGCTCGTAGGGAGGGTTGGTCTTCACCTGGGCCTCCTCCTTGTTGTAGTGGGCGGCCGGCAGAGTGTCCGGGAGCTGGCCGACGCGTTCGCCGACGGCTTGGGCGAACTCGGCGGTGCCCACCTTCTCGCGGCTCTTGCCCTCCTCGTAGACATCGTAGGTGTGGAGACCGTCCTCGATCGTCTTCAGCCAGGCGTTGTGGGTGCGCTCGGCGGCCTCGACCTGCCCGATGTGCACGAGCATCTGGATCGCGCCCATGAGCAGACCGGAGGGGTTGGCCAGGTTCTGGCCGGCCCGGCGGGGGGCAGAACCGTGGATCGCCTCGAACATGGCGTGCTCCGGCCCGATGTTGGCGGAGCCGGCCAGGCCGACGGAACCGGCCACCTGGGCGGCCACATCACTGAGGATGTCCCCGTAGAGGTTCGGCATCACCACGACATCAAAGCTCTGCGGCGTGTCCGCCAGCTTGGCCGCCCCGATGTCAACAATCCAGTGCTCGTTCTCGAGGTCGGGATACTCGACGGCGATCTCCTCGAAGACCTTGTGGAAGAGGCCGTCGGTGATCTTCATGATGTTGTCCTTGGTGAAGCAGGTCACCTTGCGGCGGCCGTGGGCCTTCGCGTACTCGAAGGCGTAGCGGACGATCCGCTCGCAGCCCTGGCGGCTGATCAGCTTGAGGCACTGGGTGACGTCCACCGTCTGCTGGTGCTCGATGCCGGCGTAGAGATCCTCCTCGTTCTCGCGGATCACCACGACATCCATGCCGGGGTGCTTGGTGTGGATGAAGGGATGGTAGGCCACGCAGGGGCGAACATTCGCATAGAGCCCGAGGGCTTTCCGCGTGGTCACGTTCATGCTCTTGAAACCGCCTCCCTGGGGGGTGGTGATGGGGGCCTTCAGGAAGACCTTCGTCCGCAGGATGGAGTCGAAAGCTCCCGCCGACATCCCGCTGGTGTTCCCCTTGAGGTATTCCTGCTCCCCGATGGAGATCTCCTCGATCTCCAGCTGGGCGCCGGCCTCCCGCAGGATATGCAGGGTCGCGTCCATGATTTCGGGGCCGATTCCATCGCCCCGGGCTACGGTGATGCTCTTCGCTTCGCTCATTCTGGGATTGGTTGTGAGAGGACTTCGGGAGACCTGAATCCTTAGCCCTACGACGGTGGCCTCCCCTTGTAAAGGAAGACCGGGATCGGGGGTCCCCCGGGAACCGGGCGGAAACGCTCAGGCCTCCGCCCCGTGGCCGGCGGCCTCGCCGGGTCCCGCCGTGTCGGCGACCGTCGCACGCGCGGGCCCGCAGGGCAGCAGGGTGGCCTCGCTCATCCCGTGGATGATCTTCTTGTCGGCCGGGCAGACCGTGGCGAGGGTTCCCTCCCAGGAGTACTCCTCGCCGTCGGCGAAGTAGAACGGGGACAGCCGGACTCGGCCCTCCCTCTCCCGGGCCACCCCCTCCCCGGAATAGATCGGGTGGCGGACCCGGCGGGGCTTGTGGTACTCCTGCAGGACGTGGAGGTGCTGTCCTCCCTCCCGAACGGCGTGGCGAAGGGCCGCCGTCCACTGCTCCCGGGAGACGTCGTTGCCGAGGACGACGCTGCGCGCCCCCCAGGCGGTCTCGTGGTACCCACTGATCTTGAGGATCAGGTTCCGCTCCCGCTGGGAGCCGGAGCCGAGCTGGTCCCAGCTGTGAATGGGCTGACCACCGACCGTGGGAGCGTGCAGGAAGGCGTTCGGGGGGACCATTGCCGGATCGACGATCCAAGTGCGCGGTACGAGGGACTGGAGGAGGCGGCGGTGCGCCTTGCCGAGAGTCTCCTCCCAGAAGGCCTGCAGGCGGGGGTGGTGGAGCAGCCCGAGGTTGAGCTTCTCCTCCTGGTAGTGCTTGAGAGGCGGGGTCACCCGCAGGTCACCGCGCTCGACCGCCTCGAGGAGGCCCTCCGCCCAGGGGAAGTCGAAGTGGTCGAAGAGCTCCCAGAAGCGGTAGACGCAGTCGATCCGCTCCGGATTACCGTCGAGGGAGGCACAGACGGTCTCCCCGAGGAGAAAGATTTCCTCCGGCCGGAACACGAACACCCGCCGGCCCTGCTTCTGGAGCTGCTCGGCCAGCCACTCCATCTCCGGTCGGTAGGTTTCCGCCTCCTCGCTCACCACGATGGCAAGGAGGGGATTCCGGTAGGGGTCCTCCCCGCCGGTGACGGCCCGGAAGAAGGCTTCGGCCATGCCCTCCGCGGAACCGAGGACCTCCTCCGCGCGCCCGTAGAGACCCTGGAGGAAGGCGGTGAGCCCGATCCCGCCGGGCACGGAGTCCAGCTCGGTCAGGCAGAAGCCCCCCTCCACCGGGAGGAGGTCGGGCCGGATCACCGGGGGCAGCTCGTCCTTCACGGCGGGGTGGCGGCCGTGAGCGACGAGGCGGGCCGGCTTGCCCCGCTCGAGATAGTCCACCACCCAGTCCGCCTCGAGATCCCCATTGCGGAGAAGACGGCGGCCCTCGATGACCCGCCGGTAAAGCCGCTCCACGGCGAGGTAGAACGCGCGGCAGGCCGGACCGACCGCGGCAATCCCAGCCTGTTGGCCCTCGTCGAGGGGGAAGGCATGCGGGGAGAGCAGCCAGGTCTTGTCCGCGAAGAGGGGCGTCTCCCCGAAGGCCCGCTGGAGTGCCTCCGCCTCCATCAGGCGGGCTCTTCGGCGGGAAGGGCATCCGCCCGGCTGTTGGGGCAGCCCGCCCGGAGCCAGGCGTGGATGAAGGGATCGAGGTCCCCGTCCATGACCGCCTGGATGTTGGAGGTTTCCTCCCCGGTACGCAGGTCCTTGACCATCTGGTAGGGCTGGAAGACATAGCTGCGAATCTGGTTGCCCCAGGCCATCTCCCCCTTCTCTCCGTAGAACTTCTCCATCTCCGAGCGCTTCTCGTCCTCCCGCTGCTCGTGGAGGCGAGCCTTCAGCATGCGCAGGGCCGTCGCCTTGTTCTTGTGCTGGGAGCGCTCGTTCTGGCAGGCGGCCACGATCCCGGTGGGCAGGTGGGTCAGGCGGACGGCCGAGTCGGTCTTGTTCACGTGTTGCCCGCCCTTGCCACTCGCCCGGTAGGTATCCACGCGCAGCTCCTCGTCCGGAATGACCACCTCGGTGTCGTTGTCCTCGATTTCCGCGAGCACGTCCACTGAGCAGAAGGAGGTGTGCCGCCGCTTGGCCGAGTCGAAGGGGCTGATGCGCACGAGGCGGTGGACTCCGCGCTCGGCCTTCGCGTACCCGTAGGCGTTGTCCCCGACGAGGCGGAGGGTCACCCGGGAAACCCCGGCCTCCTCCCCTTCCTGCAGGTCCTGCACCTCCACGGTGTAACCGGAGCGCTCCGCCCAGCGGGAGTACATCCGGAAGAGCATTTCCGCCCAGTCACAGGACTCCGTGCCGCCGGCGCCGGCGTGCACGGTGAGGATCGCGTTGCGGCTGTCGTACGGTCCGTTCAGGAAGGACTGCAACTCGACGCGGTCCATCTTCTCGGTGAGGGCTGCGGTGAGGCTCTCCACCTCCGCGGCGGCGGCTTCGCCGTTGGGGCCCTCCTCCTCGGCGGCGAGCTCCGCGAGGGTCTGCACGTCCTCCACCTCGCCGCGGAGGGCCTCCATGGAGTCGGTAATCCGCCGGAGGCGGCTCACCTCGGAGCTCAGCCGCTGCGCTTCCTCCGGCTGGTCCCAGAAACCGGGGGCGGACATGCGCTCTTCCGCCTCGGTGATCTGCGCGCGCTTCCCGTCGACGTCAAAGATACCTCCAGAGGTACCCGGCGCGCTTGTCCAGTTCGTCGATGCGGGAGCGGTATTCCGGTGCGAGCATACCGCCAAATTGGCCGTCCCCGGTTCCCGGGGCAAACGCTTTCCCGGGAAAAGCCGGCCGCGGGGGGGCGTCTCCGAAGCCCTTCGAGAGCCCCGCCCTCAGGCGGGCAGCTCGGCCGTGGGGAGGTCCTTCACCTCCTGCAGGGCCTTGTCCGCGAGGGCCGTGCTCAGGTAGCGCTCGCCGAAGCTGCACCCGATCGTCACGATCCGCTTGCCGGCCATCTCCGGGCGCCGGGCCAGCTGGAGCGCCGCCCAGACGTTGGCACCGGTGGAGATGCCCCCGAGAATCCCGTCGGAGAGGGCCAGCTGGCGGGCCGTCGCGAAGGCGTCCTCGTTGGTCACGGTGATCACCTCGTCGATGAGGGAGGTGTCGCAGTTCTTCGGGATGAAGCCCGCCCCGATCCCCTGGATCTTGTGGGGGCCGGGGTTGCCGCCGCTGATCACGGGGCTGTCCGCGGGTTCCACGGCCACCGTATGCAAGTCGGTGCGGCCCTTGATCACGCTGGAAACTCCGGTGATGGTCCCGCCGGTTCCGACTCCGGCGACAAACGCATCGATGTTGCCCTCCATGTCCTCCCAGATTTCTTCGGCGGTGGTCTGCCGGTGGATCTCGGGATTTGCCGGGTTCTCGAACTGCTGCGGCTGGAAGGCCCGATCGCCATGCTCGGCGACCAACTCGGCCGCCTTGGCGATGGCGCCCTTCATGCCCTTGGGCCCGGGTGTCAGGACCAGCTCGGCTCCCAGCATCCGGAAGAGAACCCTCCGCTCAAGGGACATGCTGTCCGGCATGACGAGCAGGAGCCGGTAGCCCTTGGCCGCGCAGACAAAGGCGAGGGCGATGCCGGTATTCCCGGAGGTTGGCTCGATGACCACGCTGTCCGGGTGGAGCTGGCCGTCCCTCTCCCCCGCCTCGATCATGGCGCGGCCGATCCGGTCCTTCACGCTGGCGAGTGGGTTGAAGAATTCTCCCTTCAGGAAAATCTCCGCGGGCACGTCGCGGGTGAGTTCATTGATGCGGAGGAGCGGGGTCCGCCCAATACTGTCAAGAATGCTGGGAGCAAGCATGAGTGCGGAGTCGAGGGAGGTGGGAGGTGAGGGAGAAGACCAATGCAGCGCGGTGGGCCGGTCAACGGCGCCGGCGGTTGTTGCGCGGGCCGAAGCTCCGAATCGGGGCGTTGCGGTTGGCATTCGCGTTGCGGAGCCGATAGGTGATCCGAGCCTTGTCGAGGTCGTAGGGACTCATCACCATCTTCACGGTATCGCCGGTCGTGATCTTGATAAAATGCTTCCGCAATTTCCCCGAGATGTGGGCGAGAACTCGGTGCCCGTTGGCCAACTCAACCCGAAACATCGTCCCGGGCAGGACCGATACGATCTTGCCTTCTACTTCTACTTCATCTTCTGCCATAGGCTCAGGAGTATTCATCATCCGGGAAGCCCCGATTGTCAAGGGCCCGGGAGCGGTGAGGCGACAAAGCCGGCGCGCCCGGACCACCGATTGTAGCCACACAGCCGAGCCGTCTATCCTTGAAGCATGAAGAATCCGCTTCGGAAGTATCGGGACCAGTGGTTCAGCGTGACCATCAACCTGATCATGATTTTCGTAGGGATGCAGTTCATCGATTTTGCCTACCGGATGCAGGTGGGTGCGCCGCCTACGGGGAAGGATTTCTCCCTGCTCAGCGCCATGTACCTCGCCTTCATCGCCGGGCTGTTTCCCAACTACGCGACGTCGTTTGCAGAGGCTCTCCGGGGGACCCACCGGAAAAATCTCGCTGAGATCGGGGAGGTGCTCCTTTTCTTTTTCCTGATTCTCGTGCTCAACGCCGCGGTCATTTACGCAGCCCTCTGGATCTGATCGTGGATCCCGGCCGCGCGGGCACCCGGGCTGGCTCTTGATCCGCCCGCTTCCACTCATGGACTGCCCTTTTCCAAAACAGCACCTCTCCCAACTGCACCGGGACGACGCCTTCTTCATGAGCCTCGCTTACAACCAGGCGGTGGACGCCTTCCGGGCGGGAGAAGTTCCGGTGGGGGCAGTCGCGGTGCGGGAAGGGGAAGTGATCGGGGCGGCCCACAACGCGGTGGTGGAGACCGGCGATCCCACAGCCCACGCGGAAATGCTGGCCCTCACCCAGGCCACCCGCGTCCTCGGGGATTACCGTCTCAATGCCGTTACCCTTTTCGTGACAAAGGAACCCTGCCCGATGTGTGCCGGGGCCACGATTATGGCCCGGGTGGGAAGGGTCGTCTACGGGGTGGGAGACCCGAAGATGGGGGGAATGGGTGGTGCCCTCGACATCCCTGCCGTTGCCACGCTCAACCATCATCCCGAGGTCACCGCGGGGATCGGGGAAGAGGAGGCCCGCCGGATTCTCCAGGCTTTTTTCTCCCAGCGGCGCGGGCAGGACCGCCGAGAGGCCTCCCGCCCCGCGGAATCCTGAAGGGTGGCTGCCACGGGAGGCCGCCTTCGCGCTTCGGTTGACGGCCGCCCCCGATGACCTATTCACTGTGCTGCTTCCGCAAGCCCAACCAGAAACCTGAAGCGAATCATGGCCTACACACTACCCGACCTTCCCTACGCCTACGATGCCCTGGAGCCGCACATCGATGCGCGCACCATGGAGATCCACCATACCAAGCATCACAATACCTATGTCACGAAAGTGAACGACGCCCTCGCCGGCACTTCGCTTGAGGACCAGCCGGTGGAAGCGGTCATCGCCGACCTCTCCGCGGTGCCGGACGAGAAGCGCACGGCCGTGCGCAACAATGGTGGCGGCCACGCCAACCATTCCTTCTTCTGGACCCTCCTCAGCGGCGAGGGCGGCGGCGAGCCCACCGGGGAGCTCGCCGAGGCCATTACCCAGACCTTCGGGAGCTTCGATGCCTTCAAGGAACAGTTTGCCGCCGCCGCGGTTGGCCGGTTCGGCAGCGGGTGGGCCTGGCTCTACGTGAAGCCCTCGGGCGAGCTGGCCATCGGATCCACTCCGAACCAGGACAGCCCCCTCATGAAGGGCGTCGCCGAAATCGAGGGGACCCCGGTGATCGGGCTCGATGTCTGGGAGCACGCCTACTACCTGAACTACCAGAATCGCCGCCCCGACTACATCGCCGCGTTCTGGAACGTGGTCGACTGGGCCGCCGCCAATCGCAACTACCTCAGCGCGCGCTGAGGAGCGCTCCTCCTCATCGCCCTTGTCCCGGCCGCCGTCCTCCCCCTGGAGGGCGGCGGCTTTTTCTTGCCCGGGGCCGCCGGGCCGAGACGCGGCCGCCCCGGGTGGTCTCCCCTTCCCCGGGCGACTCGCCCCTACTCGCCCTCGTCCGTGGCGAGGTCCCCTTCCGCGAGGACCTCGCGGGCCCGTTCCACGTCCTGCGGGGCCACCCCCACCCGGAACTTGCCGAAGGCGCTCTGGTACCCGGTCACCGCGGCCGCCTCGTCGAGAACAATGCCCTCGATCCCCGACCCGCGGAGCACACTGACCGCCATCTCCGCGAGGGCGAGGTTCGGATAGACCGCAATCACTTCCATGCTCCCGATCGTGCGCAGGGAACCGTCCGCCGCAAGCGTCTCCTTTCGTGCGGGATTGCCTCGTCGGCAACAGGGGACCAGCCTCATTCCGTGAACGAGGACCAGCAGCCAATCCGGGTGGGGGTGGCCGGGGTCGGCCATCTCGGCCAACACCATGCCCGGATCTACCGCGAGCTGTCGGAGGCCTGCGAGTACACCGGTTTCTACGAGGTCGACGACGCCCGGGCTGCGGAGATCCTCGAGCGCTATGGCGGCCGCCGCTTCCTCAGCCTGCCGGAAATGGCCGCGCACTGCGACGCGGTCAGTGTCGCCGTTCCGACGGACCGCCACCTCGAGGTGGCCCTGCCCCTCCTCGAGGCGGGCTGCCACCTCCTCGTGGAAAAACCGATTTGCACGACCCGGGAGGAGGGCGAACGCCTGCTGGAGACCGCCCGCCGCCGCGACTGCCTTCTCCAGGTGGGCCACATCGAGCAGTACAACCCGGTGACTTCCTTCCTCGAGGAGGTGGTCGACCGGCCGCGCTTCATCACCGCCGACCGGCTGGCCCCCTTCCAGCCCCGTGGCACCGAGGTGGGCGTGGTCCTCGATCTGATGATCCACGACATTGGGGTCATCCTGCAATTGGTGGACGCGCCGGTGGAGCGCATCGAGGCGGTGGGGGTGGACGTACTCTCCTCCTCCGAGGACATCGCCAACGCCCGCCTGGTCTTCGCGGACGGCTGCGTGGCCAACATCAACACGAGCCGGGTCTCCCTCAAGAAGGTGCGGGAGATCCGCGTCTTCCAGCCACAGGGCTACCTCTCCCTCGACTTCATGAACCAGAAGGGTCACCTCCTCCGCCGCGGGGAGCACGGGTTGCAGAAGGAGGACATCCCGCTCAACCCGGCCGAGCCCCTCCGGCTCGAGCTGGAATCGTTCCTCTCCTGCATCCGCTCCGGCCACGAGCCCAAGGTGAGCGGTCTCTCCGGCATGAGGGCCCTGGAAATCGCGCTGGAGGTGACCCGCCAGGTCCGGGAGGCGGCGCTCTAGAATGTCGGCGACGGAAGCTCTCGCCACCACTGGTTTTCCCGCGCCCGCGGGCAGCTCCTGCGACCTGCTGGTCGTCGCCGGCGAGCACAGCGGCGACCAGCATGCGGCCACCGCCGTGCGCGACCTCCTCGCGAGCCGGCCGGACCTGCGGGTGTGCGCCCTCGGCGGGCCGGCCCTCGGGGAGGCCGGTGCCCAGGTGCTCTTCGACCTGCCCTCCCTCTCCGTGGTCGGGCTGGTCGAAGTCCTCCGCCACTACGGCCGCTTCCGCCGCCTCTTCGCGGAGACCCTCCGCTGGATCGAGACCTACCGCCCTCGGGTCATCTGCCTCGTCGATTATCCGGGCTTCAACCTGCGGCTGGCCCGGGCCCTCCGCGAACGCGGACTCAGCCGGCGGGGTGGCGGGGACATCCGCGTGCTCGGCTACATCAGCCCGCAGATCTGGGCGTGGAAACGACAGAGACGCTTCCGCATGCAGGAATGGCTCGACGAGATCGGCACGATCTTCCCCTTTGAGGTGGAATGCTACAAGGACACCCACCTGCCGGCCTTCTTCCTCGGTCACCCCTTTACCGATCCCCGTTTCCGCCTCCAAGTCCACTTCGATCCGGACGGTCCCCTCCTCCTCCTGCCCGGGAGCCGCCGCGCCGCGGTCCGCCGGATCTTCCCCGCCCTCCTCGGGGCAGTCCGGCGGGCCCGCGGTTTTCTCGGCGACCGCCCGGTGCGCGTCCTCTATCCGGACCGTCCCATCCGGGAAATCCTTGAGGCGGCGCTCGCCCGGATGCCCCGCGACACCCGCCCGGAACTGGTTCCGGTCGGGGAGGGCTCCCCGGCGGCGGCGGCGCTCACGAGCTCCGGCACGATGTCCCTGCAGTGCGCCCTCGCCGGGATTCCCGGAGCCATCGTCTACCGGGCCCACCCGCTCACCTTCGCCGTGGGACGGCGCCTCGTGAAGATTCCCTACCTCGGCATTGCCAACCTCCTCCTCGATCGCCCCGCCTATCCCGAATACCTGCAGGGCGCCGCCGGAGCGGCCGAGCTGGCCGACGAGGTCGCCCGGCTGCTCACGCCGGAGGCCGGCCGGGAAGCTGAGTCCGATGCCGCCGCCCTTCGTCGGATCCTCTCGACCAATCGCTACCTCGATCCGGGCGGCTGGCTGCTCTCCCATCTCGACCCGCCCGCCGCAGGTTCCCCGGTGACCGAGCTGGGCCCCCGGCCCCACTCCTAAGCCGGGACCACGCCCGGGAGGCCGGACCAAGGTCAACGGTCGCTGGCGCGTCGGGGTTTGACCGGGGCGGGCTCCTCCGGTTGACTGGTGGTTTTTCCCGATCCCATTACCGTGAACGTTACCATCGAAGAAGAAGGACTTCCCGCCCGCCGCATCGCCCGCGTGGTCGTGGAGGGCGAGGAGTTGCAGCGTGAGGAAAAGAAAATCCTCGCGGAGGTCGGCAAGGCCGCCCGCATCCCGGGCTTCCGCCCGGGCAAGGCACCCCGCTCCCTGCTCTACCAGCGCCACGGCGACCTGATCCGCCAGGAGCTGCGCAACAACCTCCTCGGCCGCGGCTTCGAGGGAATCCGCGAGCAAGGGGTTGTCCCCGTCCGGGTCGTCGACCAGGAAGATCCGGATCTCGAGGCAGAGCCGCCCCTCGAGTTTCGCCTCACTCTCGACATCCAGCCCGAGTTCGAGCTCCCGGAGTACGAGGGCCTCACCCTGCACCGACCCGTTGTCGAGGTGACCGAGGAGGAAGTCGAACAGACCCTCTCCACCCTCCGCTCCCAACAGGCCGAGTTCAACCCGGTCGAGCGGGCCGTCGAGCCCGGGGACTACGTGCAGTGCTCCTATGTGGGCCGGATCGACGGCGAACCCATCGCCGATGAGGTTGCCGACCATCCGATGTACGGCACCCAGGAGAATACCTGGGAGGAGGCCGGAGACGAGGTGTCGCCGGGCATCCCGGAGATCGCCGCGGCCCTCGTGGGAATGAACGCCGGTGAAAGCACCGAGGTGGAGGCCGCCTTTCCGGAGGACCACCGGGTGGAGTTCCTGCAGGGGAAGACGGTCACCTACCACCTCGAGGTCAAGGAGGTGCGCGCGAAGATCCTCCCGGAGATGGACGAGACCTTTCTCGAGAACCTGCAGGTCAGTTCGGTCGACGAGCTGAAGGACCGGATCCGGCAAAGCCTGGAGTCCCGCCGCCACCAGGAGCAGGAAGAGGCCGTCCGCAACGAGGCCGTGCGGCAGGTCGCCTCCATCGAGGATTTCGATCTCCCGGAGAGCCTGGTGGAGGAGGAAACCCAGGGTGCCCTCCAGAGCCACGTCCGCCAGCAGCTGCAGAGAGGGGTGCCGGAGGAGAAGATCCACGAGAACAACGAGGCCCTCTACGCGTCCGCCCGCTCCAACGCCGAACAAAAAGTGAAGTCCGACTTCATCCTCGACCGCATCGCCGAGAAGGAGGCGGTCGAGATCGCCCAGGACGACCTCCAGCACTACCTGCAGAGCTACACCATGCAGACGGGCCGGCCCGCCGAGGAACTGGTCGAGGAGTGGAAGAAGGATCGGCAGGCCCTCCAGCGGGTCCAGACCCAGCTCCGCCGGGCCAAAGTCGTCAGCCTCCTCGTCGAGCGCGCCTCCATCGAGGAGGTCGCGCCCGCCCCGGCGGAAGAGAACGCCGGCTGACGGTGGAAGCGACCCTCCGTTTGACACCCTCCACCCCACGCAACCATCCTCTTCCTACCGTGAGTTATCTACCGCTTCCCTATGTCTACGAGCGCGAGGGCCGCCAAGAACGGGCCTGGGACATCTACAGCCGTCTCCTCCGCGACCGCATCATTTTCATCGGCACGCCGATCAATGACTTCGTGGCCAACGCCGTCATTGCCCAGCTGCTCTTCCTGCAGATGGAGGATCCCAAGAAGGAGATCCACATCTACGTGAATTCGCCCGGCGGCAGTGTCACCGATGGGATGGCGATCTACGACACCATCAACTTCGTGAAATGCGAGGTGGTCACCTACTGCGTCGGCCTGGCCGCTTCCATGGCGACGGTCCTCGTGGCCGCCGGTACCAAGGGCAAGCGCTACGCCCTCCCGAACAGTCGACTCATGCTCCACCAACCGACCGGGGGTGCCGGCGGGCAGACCGCGGACATCTCCATCGCCGCGAAGGAAATCCTCCGCTGGAAGAAGACCCTCAACGAGGTGCTCGCCGAGAAGACCGGCCAGCCCATCGAGCGGATCGAGAAGGATTCGGACCGCGACTTCTACCTCTCCGCCGAGGACGCCCGCGACTACGGCCTCGTCGACCACGTGATCAGCAGCCAGTCTGCCCCCGCCACGGAGATCGCAAAGGCTTCCTGATGGCCAAGCCCACCAAGATGAGCATCTGCTCGTTCTGCGGGAAATCGCAGAACGAGGTGCAGAAAATGATCGCCGGGCCCGCCGGCGTCTACATCTGCGATTCCTGTGTCTCGGTCTGCAAGACGATCATCGACCGGGAACTGGCCGATGAGCCGCGCAAACCGCAGGAGGAAGGGGCCGATAGTGGAGCCGAGGGCGCCGAGCCCGCCCTCCGCAAGCCATCCGAGATCAAGGCCGTGCTCGACGAGCACATCATCGGCCAGAATGAGGCCAAGAAGACGCTCTCCGTGGCCGTCTACAACCACTACAAGCGGCTCCGCGAGCTCACCTCTGAGGGCGGGGGGGACGAAGCCTTTGAGGGAGTGGAGATCGAGAAGAGCAATGTCCTCCTCATCGGCCCCACCGGCAGCGGGAAGACCTTCCTCGCCAAGACCCTCGCGGACATGCTCGACGTGCCCTTCGCGATTGCCGACGCCACCACCCTCACGGAGGCCGGCTACGTGGGGGATGACGTCGAGAACATCATCCTCCGCCTCCTCCAGGCTGCCGACTACGACCCGAAGCGGGCGGAAACGGGGATCATCTATGTCGACGAGATCGACAAGATCGGCCGCAAGACCGACAACGTCTCCATTACCCGGGACGTTTCCGGCGAGGGCGTGCAGCAGGCCCTCCTCAAGATTCTCGAGGGCACCGTCTGCAACGTCCCCCCCCAAGGGGGGCGGAAGCATCCGAACCAGGAATATGTGCAGGTCGACACGTCCCGCATCCTCTTCATCTGTGGCGGTGCCTTCGTCGATCTCGACAAACTGATCCGGCGCCGCTCCTCGAAGAGCTTCGTGGGATTCCACACGGGGGAAAACGAGTCGGAGGAGGACCGCCGCCGGGCCGCCATCCGGGAGGAGGAGGAAGTCCTCCGCCATGTCGAGCCGGAAGACCTGGTCCAGTACGGGTTGATCCCTGAGTTCATCGGGCGCCTCCCGGTCGTCTCCGTGCTCCGCGAGCTCACCCGTGAGGACCTCGAACACATCCTTCTCAACACGCGCAACTCCCTCATCAAGCAGTACACCAAGCTGCTCGCCATGGACGGGGCCAAGCTGAAGTTCACCCGGGACGGCATTGCCGCCGTCGCGGAAAAAGCCATCGAGCTGGGCACCGGCGCCCGCTCCCTCCGTTCCATCCTCGAGAAGATCATGCTGGAGGTCATGTACTCGATCCCCGATGACGCCGAGTCCACCGAGGTCACCATCAACCGCGCCGTTGTCCGGGGGGAGAAGCGGCCGACCATCCGGCGACCCCGGGCCAAGGAGGATCGGTCCAAGGATGCTGCCTGAGGAAGGCGAGCCCCTCCCCCGCAGGAAAAAGGTCGACCGCGAGGCGCTGAACGCGCCCCTCATGCGGATTCCCGGCATGCGGGTGGAGGTGGTACGGGCCCTCCTCGATCTTGGCATCCGGGAAGCCTACGAGTTGGTCGGGCGCTCCCCCGAGGTCCTCGCGGAGGAAGCCGCCGCCCGCCCCGCACCCCCGCCGCCCTTTTCCCTCCTCCCCTACCTGCGCCTCGCCGTTTACTACGCCGAGCACGATCCCCCCGAACCCGCCCTCCTCCGCCCGGCCGCCTGGAGCTGAGCCCGCGGCCCTGTCCATCCCCCTCCCCCCCCCACCTCCACCATGGACAATCCCCTTCCCTTCGACCTGCCTTCCTCCGTTCCGGGGATCACCCTGCCCGATGTCGTCCTCTTTCCCCAGGGCAGCCTCCCCCTCTACATCTTCGAGCCCCGCTACCGGACCATGCTCGAGGAGGTCATGGACTCGAGCGGGCTCATGCTCGTGGTCACCCGCGACGCCGACGCCAGCGAGACGCAGGAAAACCCGGAGCCCTTCCACCGGCCGGCCACCCTCGGCATGGTCCAGTCCTCCGAAAAGAATGCTGACGGCACCTCGCAAATCGTCGTGCAGGGACTCCTGCGGGTCGAGGCGGGGCCCCGGGAACAGGCGGAGCCGTACCCGGTCTTTGCCATCCGGCCGATTCCCTCCGAGCCGGGGGCCGACTCCGCCGAGCTGGAGTCCCGCGTGCAGCGACTCCTCGCCCTGGTCCGCCGACGCTCCGAGCTGGACAACCGCATCCCCCGCGAACTGCTCCGCTTCCTCGAAGGACTCGACGACCCCGACGCCCTCACCGACCTTACGGCCCACACCCTCATCGGGCCCACCGCCGAAAAGCTCCGCCTCCTCGAGACCCCCCGGATCACCGCCCGCTTCGACCGCCTCTTCGACCTGCTCGGCCAGGAAATCCAGGAACTCGACCTGGAGTCCCGCCTCCGCGGGGGCCTCCGCGACGACGATATTTCCCGGAACTGAGGGGACGAGCGGGAGGCTGAGGACCGCGGGCAGGGGGTACCCCCGCCCGCGGTCCTCAGCCTCCCTCATTCGCGACGCCGCCAGTGCTGTCGGCGTCCCAAAGCCACGGCTAGAGCCACGCCCGCGAGGATCGGACCGAAGCTCGCCGGCTCCGGGATGGTCGTGGTCAGGTTCGAAAGCGTCTGCGTGGCGGTGGCTCCGCCAGTCCCCCCCGTGAAACCGAGCCAAGCCTCGCGATTGGCACCGAGCTGATTGTCAAAAATATTGCCGTCCGAATCGGTCGCGAAGAGGAACGCGACTGAGCCACTCTCGGTGCCCCCAACTTTCTCCCAGTCCACGGTCATCGTCTGGTCCGTCTCCTCCCAGCCGACCGTGAAGTCGAGGGTGAGATCGGTGTTCTTGAAGCTGTTAATTCCTGAGAGCGGCTCCGGAGAGAAACCTACTTCCGAGGTAACGCGTCGGTTGCTGTCGATCTCTCGCCATTCGCCGCCGTAACCCGCTATGAGGCCCGTGCTGGTTCCATCACCGTCATAGAGATCCAGCCCGATCGCCACTGAATTCTCGATGCCGGGGCTGCCTGTATAGGCCATTGCAGCCCCAATCGCACCGCTCGCATCTTTGGAATCATCCTGGAGGACAAAGGCAAAACCGTCCGCCGGGTTCGCGTTGCTCGCCAGAGCATAACGGAAGCTCACCTCGAAATCCCGGTCGAAACGAAACCTTTCCTCGTAGAAAAGGGCGTTGGCCTCGTTTTGCCCTCCTTCCGTGGTCAATTCAACACTACCATTGCTGAAGTCGCCGGAAGCGAGGCTTCCGTTCGATTGCCAGTCGTCAGGGTTGAAGGGTAACGAGAGGGCACCATTGGTAACGGGTACCCATCCCCACCCAAGGGCGAATACATAGGCAGCCATCCGGACGCTTTCGCGCCACAGAGAGTGCGAAAATCTGCGATGCATGATGAAAAATTCGCCTATGCCTCTTTGCGCCTTTCGTCAAGCCGTTTTTGGTTATGAGACTACGGGGTTTTCTGCCGATGAGGGATCATGCAAACCTTCACCCGCCGCGGACTAGCCCGAAGCTCCCGGGATCGGTGGCTCTTCGGCGCATTCCCTACGCCTCCACCGCCTGCAGGTAGAGATCGCGCAGCTGGCGCTCGGTGACCGAACCCGGGGCCGCCGCCATCAAATCCTGTCCCTTCTGGGTCTTAGGGAAGGCGACCACATCCCGGAGGCTGGCGCGATCGGCGAGCAGGGCCACCAGCCGGTCGAAGCCGAGGGCAATCCCCCCGTGCGGCGGGGCTCCGTAGGAGAAGGCCTCCAAAAGGTAGCCAAAGCGGTCCTCGACCACCTGCGGATCCAGCCCGAGGACCTCCTCGAAGACCTTCTTCTGCAGGTCCGCCCGGTGGATACGGATGCTCCCGCCCCCGAGTTCTACTCCGTTCAAGACAAGGTCGTAGTGCTGCCCGCGCACGGCCTGCGGCTCCCGGTCGAGCAGCTCGAGATCCTCCTCCACCGGCGCGGTGAAGGGATGGTGCGCGGCGAGGTAGCGTCCCTCCTCGGCGTCGAAGAGCATGAGGGGGAAATCCACCACCCAGAGGAAACGCCAGTCGCGTGGGTCGCGGTGGAGCTGGCCGCGCTTCTCCAGAAGGGTCGCCGCCTCCAGCCGGATGCGCCCGAGGATCGTGCAGGAACCCTCCCAGTCACCCGCCGCAAAGAAGGCCACATCCCCTTCCTTCAGGGCGAGCCGTTCCTCCAGCCCGGCTCGCTCCCCTGCCGAGAGGAACTTGAGGATCGGCGACCTCCACTCGCCGTTCTCGACCTTGATGTAGGCGAGACCTTTCGCCCCGAGAGATTTTGCGGTCTCCTCGAGGTGCTTGAGCTCCCCCTGCGTAAGGTCGGCGAGGCCCTGCGCGTTGACCGCCTTGACGGTCCCTCCGGAGGCGAGCGCCCCCGCGAAGACCTTGAATGCGGACTCCGCGAACAGGTCGTCCAGACCGACGAGCTCCATCCCGAACCGACGGTCGGGCTTGTCGGAGCCGTAGCGGTTCATCACCTCCGCATAGGAAAGCCGAGGAAAGGGCAGGGATAGCTCCGTCCCCTCCACCTCCCGCCAGACGGCCGCCATGAGCCGCTCGATGAGGCCGTAGAGATCCTCCCGGTCGATGAAGGACATCTCCAGGTCAATCTGCGTGAACTCGGGCTGGCGGTCCGCCCGCAGGTCCTCGTCCCGGAAGCAACGCGCCAACTGGAAGTACCGCTCCACCCCCGCCACCATGAGCATTTGCTTGTACTGCTGGGGCGACTGGACGAGCGCATAGCAGTCACCAGGATTCAGTCGGCTGGGCACGAGGAATTCCCGGGCCCCTTCCGGAGTGCTCTTGAAGAGGACGGGCGTCTCCACCTCGAGGAAGCCCTCCGCGTCGAGGGCCCGCCGCACCGCCTGTGCGGTCCGGTGGCGAAGGCGGAGCGCCTCGAAGTTGCGCCGGCGGCGCAGGTCGAGGTAACGGTACCGCAGCCGAAGGTCCTCCCCCACCTTCTCCGCCTTGCCCTCCTCCAGGGGGAAGGGCGGCGTGCGGGATTGGTTGAGCAACTCCACCCGCCGGGCCGCCACTTCAACCTCCCCGGTCACCATCCGCGGATTGATGGTCGACTCCTCCCGGAGCACGACCTCCCCCTCCACCTCGAGAACCGACTCCGGCTTGAAATGGGCCAGGGCCTCGTCGATCGAGCGCTCCCCAGGATGCACCACCACCTGGGTCAACCCTTCCCGGTCCCGCAGATCCACGAAGAGAACCCCGCCGTGGTCCCGGACCGAGTCAATCCATCCCACCAACCGCACTTTCGCCCCCGCGTCCGTCGGCCGCAATTCCCCGCAATGATGTGTCCGCTTCTCCATGCCCGCAAAACCGCCAGACAACCCCCGCCTTATCCCGCCGACAAGCACAATCCCCGCCCGGCTCCCCATCCCCGGCCCACCAAGGCCGCTCCGGCGGAAAACGGGGGCTCCCTCTTCCTTCCCGGCAGGAACGGATGGCCCCCAAAGTGGATCCAAGCGGGACCTATTCCGGCTTCCACCGGTACCGGTCTCCCGGAATCAAACCACCCCTCCCCTCCGGAGAGGGAGGGAAACCCCGTCACCGGATTCCGGCCAACCGCGGGGCGAAAGAGATCGCCCAACCGGCCGCTCCTCTGCGCTACGCCCACGACACCACCCCTCCCGAACCTGTCTCCCCTCCCACGCCGGCCGGGGTAACCCTTCCCTTCGGGTCTCCGTTCCACCCGCCCTGACAGACGAACCGAGCCCGGCCCAAGACCCCCAGTACCCCACGGACATGCAGACGCGGGCCACCCCATCCACCAATACCGGCACTCCCAAAATCGCACCCCCACACTCTCCCTCCACCAACCCCCCGCCGCCACCACTCACAAAACCCTCCCGCGCGGAACAATCCCCCAACCCACCCCCTTCATGCCCCCCCCAAAAAAACTGCACCCTACCCCTCCTCTCCCAACAAAAGCCCCCACCTCTCCCCCCCAACACATCCCCCTCCCCGCTCTCCCCACTCCACCCCCTCCGCACACCCCACACAACAACCAACACCTTTCCCACCCCACCGGTTCGCGAAAATCGCCACTCCCTCCCCCTCCTCCCCTGCAACTCATTGGTTTCTGCAGGTCTGTCCCCCGTATTCAGCTTGCAAAGAAGGAAGTTTCGTTTTGAATGGAGGTACGATGCGGATGGCTCGTTACAAGGTGGGGGGGAGTGGGGTGTACTACGTGCGGAGTGAGCTGGTGGACCGGTTGCCGGCGTTGGGGGAGGAGGACTGCCGTGTGCTGTTGGC